>CAMNAJ010000009.1 GCA_946530935.1 uncultured Candidatus Saccharibacteria bacterium
CCTCGGTGAGATCTTTCACCCGAGTGGTAGGCTCGATTTTAGCCTCCGCAAGGATGGCTTTAGATGTTGTGCGCCCAATACCGTAAACATAAGTAAGTGCAATCCACACTTGCTTATCGGAAGGAATCACAACGCTAGCTATTCTAGCCATATATTTTAACCCTGCCTTTGCTTATTCTTAGGTTTTTTCTTGTTGATGACTCTAAGTACACCTTTACGGCGAACGATAATGTCATCTGGGGAGATTTTCTTAACACTTGCACGTACTTTCATAGTGTCAGAATCCTTTCCTTGTTAGTGTTGTAAAAATACCCTTTAGTCCCCTATAGCAAGACTAAAACGTTGTATTTTTTACAACGATTAATATTAATCCTTGAGTCTAAAGCTGATTCTGCCCTTTGTAAGATCGTAAGGGGTTAACTCAACTTCAACTCTGTCACCCGGGACGAGACGAATATAGTTTTTTCGCATCTTCCCACTCATATGGGCAACAATAATATGACCATTCTCGAGTTCAACCCGAAACTGGGTATTAGGCAACGCCTCAACAACGGTACCTGTGAGTTTAATCACTTCCTTTTGACTAGCCATAAATTACCATTTAAGTTTAGCACAAAAACTAACACTTGTAAAGAGATATTTTTTAATTTGTCGACACTAACACAGCGCGAGTAAACTGCCTTGAAAGAAATGTACCACGCGATTCAGACCATTCACCAGTACAAGTGATAAGAGTCACGGATTCAACACCAGGTTCAGGAGACCGCATCGCAGTAGACATATATCTATTTGCCTCACTAAGTGGGATTTCGTTATTCTCGCGAACTTCATAATTAAAGGAAACTCCATCCCCTCTCTCAATTATGATAATGTCACCCTCTGCAAGCCTAGGTAGACCCTTAAATACACCATATTTACGCGGTCCGCCGTTATGCCCATCAATAACTAAAGTCTTACCAGAACCAGGCTTACCAGAATCTACATACCAACCTACATCATGAATATTTCTAGGAGTACTAAGCGCCCCATCCGAGCCAACACCCATAGCAAGTACTCTCGCGTTATAAATATCAAGTTTCGGAATTGTTAAATACCTCGGACGATCCGGCGTTACAGTGTACTGCCTTACTTCTTCTTTAGGAGGTTCGTCCTCAATTAATTCTTCCTGTTCAGATGGTGCGTTTGCAATCGTCGAATCACGCTCGCTACCCTCCATTTTTGAATAGTAATCTGCTTCGAATGTAGCAACTTTAATAAAGAATACTAAAACAAATACGCATAAAAGAACTAGAAGTATATATTTAATAATTTGTTTCGGACTAGTACTAATCTTCAGACTCATTGGAGAAATCATCGTATGTTATCATTAGAGCTCTGGAATCCACCGACCTTAGATTCTCTAACGCCACCGTTACTACGATAAGAAGACCTGTACCTGAAATTGAGAGACCAATTGGCGCACCTGTCACTACAATGAAAATATAATCAGTAATAAATGGAAGCATCGCAATTAAGCCAAGAGCGAGTGCACCGAAAAGATCAAGACGATTAACTACCTTACTAAGATACTCAGCGGTTTTTGCGCCTGGCCTTACGCCTTCGATAAATCCACCTTGTTTTTGTAAATTATCAGCAATTTCCTTAGTATTAAAGATGATTGACGTATAGAAGTAAGTAAATGCAAACACTAACACGAAGTAAAGTGCAGGATATATAAACCAACGCCCTGTGATTCCCTCCGGGTAAAGTGAAGCAAAGTTGTTTGCTGATGGCGCTGAGAAAGTCGAAATAAGTGATTGACCAAATTCATTACCTGCATCAAAAGAAGTAATAACCTGGCCAATAAGAGCAGGTAGCGACAAGAATGCCGTGGCGAAAATCACAGGAATAACACCTGCAGCAATTAATTTAATTGGGAGGATTGATTTAATACCACCGTACGATGAATTACCATGTACGCGTTTTGCATAGTTAATGGTAATCACGCGCTGAGCCTCGTTTAATTTTACAAGGAAGTAAATTACGATAAGCATTGCAATGGCAAAACCAAACACAATCCAGAAAGTAGTTGGGTTAAATGGCAATTCAAGCCAACCAAATAGATTTAGTGATCCTTGACTCGTGTCGAGTAAGCTTGCTCCAAGTGCGCCCATCGTTGATGGGAGCTGCGTAATAATCGATGCAAAAATCATCGTAGAAATACCATTACCAATACCTTGCTCAGTTATTAATTCACCCATCCACATTAGTATTACTGAACCGGCCGTCATTGATACAACTGAAAGCACCCAGTCTCCAGCAGTCGGCACAAATTCCGTAGAAATATTTGAAGATACTACCGACTGATAAAGAATAAAGATATAAGCAACAGATTGTACAATAGCTAGTGGCACCGTAAGCATACGAGTCCATTGGTTAATCTTGCGACGACCCGCTTCGCCATCATTCGATAATTCTTCAAGACTCGGGATAGCTTTTGTAAGAAGTTGTACTACGATAGAACCGGTGATATATGGAGACATACCGACCAAAATAATACTAAACGAAGCAAGACCACCACCAGAAATGAGGTTAAGAAAACTCGAGAAATCAGACTTTTCCATTAGATTAGAAACGGCTTCTTTGAAAGTTGAAGCATCGCCCATCGGAACAGGAATTTTAGCCAGCATTCTATAAGCAACCAAAATACCAAGAATCACTAGCACTCGTTTCAACATGTCTTTATTTTTTAGGGATTTGAAAATAGTCTTGAAATGCATAAAAACCTCTTGTCTCTAATTATCATATCACACATTAACCCTAAAAAAAAGTCCCCGCAGGGACTTTTTTATTCTTGGTGCTAGATTTCTTCTAGTTCTTCTGGGGTTGGCTCCGATGCAGTTTCAATCGGAGTTACACCAGTTCCTACAGGAATCTTGCGACCGATGATTACATTTTCCTTGAGACCACGAAGTCTATCAACACGACCATTAATAGCGGCATTGATAAGAACACGTGTAGTGTCTTGGAAAGATGCGGCCGAAAGGAATGAATCTGAGAAGATAGATACTTTCGTAATACCAAGTAAGAGGTTTGTAAAGGTAGCTGGAGTTTTACCTTCCTTTTCAAGTTTCTTATTTTCAATAAGAACAGAAGATCTTGAAGTAATGTCACCAGTTACAAACTCTGAATCACCTGGTTCAACAATCTGAACACGAGAGAACATCTGACGGACCAAGATTTCAAGATGCTTTGGCGAAATCTCATGACCTTGGGCTGAGTAGACCGAAAGAACATCGTTCATAATGTAGCGCTCAGTCTCTTCAATGCCTTTGTACTTCATAAGGTCTTGGAGATTTAGAGAACCAGTCGTGAGACGATCGCCGGCCTTAACAGAATCATTAGATTTAACTACAAGCTCTGCGTCACCAGGAATCTCAACACGTACAGACGTATTAGCTGCACTAACTAGGATCACTGCATCTTTTACGATTTGCGCATTTGCATCACATTTTGCTTTAACAGCAGCCTTATCGCCAGATTTTTTAAGAATAGTTGTACCGGCTTTAACGAATTCACCATCCTTTACCATTGGTTTACGGTCATCAAGCTCAATTCTAGTAATTTCACCAGATTGTGGAGTGATTTGCACTACATAATGGTTACCGTCTTCCCAAGCCTCAACTACGCCATCAATTGGCGAAACGTAAGCTTGGCCTTTTGGCGTACGAGCTTCAAGAAGCTCTTCTACACGAGGAAGACCTCTTGCGATAGCACCAGAACCTGCCACACCAGAACCGTGCTTAGTATCGAGCGTAAGCTGCGTACCTGGTTCACCAAGTGACTGAGCAGCAATCACGCCGACAGGTTCGTTGGCGGCAACGAGCTCACGAGTAGACATATCTACACCGTAAGCCTTACGTGGCACACCATCAACAGCGGTAGTCGAAAGTACAGATTGAATCTTAACAGATTGGATATTATCATCAGCATCAATTTGCTTTGCAACATCATTTGTGATGAGTTCATCTGCTTCAATGTAGCCAGGAACTGCTTCAGCGGTATATCGGCCAGCGATACGGGCAACGAAGTCAATGCCAGAAGCTTCAGTTTCAGACTTATAAACTGTAAATCCTGGGTCATAAGCGACTTCGTCGGTCGTAAACACATCTTGCGACACATCTACAAGACGACGAGTGAGATAACCAGAGTCAGCCGTACGAAGAGCGGTAGATACCTGACCTTGACGTGCACCACGAGTGGCGATGAAGGATTCGAGGGTGTTAAGACCTTTCTTGTAGCTTGACTTAACTGGAAGCTCAATTTCGTTGTTGTTAATATCCACCATGATACCGATTTCAGCAGACGCAAGCTTGATGTTCGAAATATTACCACGAGCACCAGAGTTTACCATCACAGCGATATCCGTATCCATTTCAGAGAGTTTACCCTGGAGGAAGTCAGAAATCTTCTTGTCGATATCACGCCAGTTGGCAATCGTAAGCTTGTAGCGCTCATCATCAGTAACAAGACCATCATTATACTGTTGCTGGATAAGAGCAGTCTTAGCGTCACCTTCAGCGATGAAGTCATCAATTTCATCATAGGTTGGATAATCATCTTTAGCCGTTGAAATTGAAGCGATTGTTTCATATTCGAAAGCTAGATCCTTCAAATCGTCAGCGGTCTTCACCATGACCTCTGCACCATACTTATCGAAGATATCTGCCATGACCTTAGAAAGATGCTTCTTAGTTTGAACAGCGTTATCAAATGGATAATCTTTTGGCAGGATTTCATTAAAGATAACACGGCCAAGAGTTGTATCACGAATCTCGCGCTTAGCAAACACACGAATCGGAGTTTGAAGGGCGATGATTCCCTGATCGTAGGCCATTTCTGCCTCGTAAACTGAAGAGAAGGCCTTTGGATCACCTTGATCGGTTCCTGGCTTATCATAAGTCAAGTAATAAGCACCAAGTACAACGTCCTGGTAAATAGCAAGCACAGGTGCACCGTCTGCTGGCTTTAAGAGGTTCTTTTCAGCCGACATGAGCTCACGAGCCTCAGCTTGAGCAGCGTCAGAAAGTGGTAGGTGAACTGCCATCTGGTCACCATCATAGTCGGCGTTAAAGCCGGAAGCTACGAGTGGATGTAGTTTGATAGCTTTACCATCGATAAGGCGTGGCTGGAAAGCCTGTACAGACAAACGGTGAAGTGATGGAGCACGGTTAAGAAGTACATATTTACCCTTAATTACTTCATCAAGCGCATCCCAAACAACAGTCTCTTTAGCTTCAATTAATCTTGAAGCGGCACGGATATTATTTGAATATTCGTGACTAATAAGCCATGAAATTACAAACGGCTTAAAGAGTTCGAGTGCCATCTGTTTTGGCAAACCACATTCGTTAAGCTTAAGTTCTGGACCAACCACAATTACTGAACGACCAGAGTAGTCAACGCGCTTACCAAGGAGATTTTGGCGGAAGCGGCCTTGTTTACCCTTTAGGAGGTCAGAAAGTGATTTAAGTTTACGACGACCATTGGTTGAATTTGCGCCACGGGAACCGTGAGCAGCTGAATTATCAATAAGAGCATCAACAGCCTCTTGAAGCATGCGCATTTCGTTGCGACAAATCACTTCTGGGGCATTGAGGTCAATCAATTTCTTCAAGCGATTATTACGGTTAATTACGCGACGATAAAGATCGTTAAGGTCTGACGTTGCAAAACGGCCGCCAGGAAGAGCAATCATTGGACGTAGATCCGGTGGAATCACAGGAATCACGGTAAGAATTAAATCTTCTGGTTTAATACCAGCCGATTGCATGCCCTCAAGTGTCTTAAGGCGCTTCTGGATCTTCTTCTCTTTTTGGCCACGTGCCTCAGATTCTTCTTTGTGTAGTTCTTCAATCAACTTATCGAGGTCGATTTCATCAAGAAGTTTCTTTACGGCAGTTGCGCCCATTTCGACCGTAATCAAATCTTCGTATTCTTCTGGAAGATTACGATATTCTACTTCAGTGATTACGCCACCCTTTTTAAACGATTCAAGCATAGATTTACGGCTTTGATAATCGCTCTCTAGCTCTTCAAGCTCTTTGGTGCGAGCTTCAGCGAGTGCTTTAACGTCGGCGCCCTCAACTTTTGCATCATTAGTATAGCGAATCTCAATTGCTTCTCTTGCGGCCTTAGTTTGGCTCTCTAAGCTAGCAATAGTCTTTGCAATTTCTTCAGCCTTAACATCAGTCATAAGATAAGTTGCAAAGTAAACAACTTTTTCAAGGTTCTTCACGGTAATATCGAGAAGAAGACTAAGTGCTGAAGGAATGCCTCGCATAAACCAGATATGTGCAACTGGTGCAGCCAAAGTAATATGGCCCATACGTTCACGACGAGTGATAGATTTAGTAACGAGGTTACCTTCCTTATCGACTGCCGCTTCACGAGAGCGTACACCCTTTAGTTTTGAATCATGCGGATTAATATCCTTAGTTGGACCGAAAATTCTCTCACAGAACAAACCATCGCGTTCTGGTTTTTGAGTACGGTAATTAATGGTTTCTGGCTTGGTTACTTCGCCATAGCTCCAATTCAAGATGTCGTCACGACTTGCAACCGACAAACGAATGGAGTCAAAGTCAGAAGCGCTGATAAAATTATCCATCCACGCCATATTAGAACTCCTCTCCGAGGTCAACTGTACCATCGTCTAGCTCTTCCTCGTCCACCATGGACGCATCTAGATCGTCGGGTTCGTCATCCCCATCAGTTATTTCGATACCTTCTTCAGCTAACATTTCTGCGGCCTCTTCATCGTCGAGGTCAACAATCGTTGGCGCGGTATCTTTCTTATGTTGATCATAAATCGATTGGTCATCTTTATCTTTTTCAATTTCTCTTGAAGTCTTTTCAATCACATCACCTGCATCTGCAGATTCACCATGATCAAGAAGATCGACTTTGAGGCCAAGGCCTTGAAGCTCTTTAACGAGAACGTTAAAGCCTTCTGGAAGTTTTGGACCCTCGATTGGTTCGTGTTTGATAATCGATTCGTAAGCTTTTGCACGTCCGTAAACGTCATCAGACTTAATAGTGAGCATCTCCTGAAGGGTAGTAGCAGCACCATAAGCTTCGAGTGCCCACACCTCCATTTCTCCGAAACGCTGACCACCGTTTTGTGCTTTACCACCAAGTGGCTGTTGAGTAACCATTGTGTAAGGACCAGTTGAACGAGCGTGAATCTTATCTTCAACCATGTGGTGAAGCTTGAGCATATGCATCACACCAACTGAAGTTCTTTCATTAAATGGTTCACCAGTAAGGCCATCATAAAGTTGAACACGACCATCACGGGCATATCCAGCTCTCTCTAGCTCGTCAGAGATGATTTCATCAGGAACACCGTTAAATGATGGCGTTGCTACCTTATAACCAAGTGCACGAGCAGCCATACCAAGGTGAGTTTCAAAGAGCTGGCCAAGATTCATACGTGAAGGCACACCCATTGGCGACAATATAACGTCGATTGGGGTACCGTCAGCCATAAATGGCATATCTTCTACTGGAAGTACACGCGAAACCACACCTTTGTTACCATGGCGACCGGCAAGCTTATCGCCTACACCAATCTTGCGCATCTCAGCTACAAAGATTTTGATCTGCATGAGCACACCAGCTTTTAGTTCATGACCTTGTTCACGAGTGTAAATACGAACGTCAACAACTTTGCCAGTCGAAGAACCGTTCATACGCACTGAAGTGTCACGTACGTCTTTTGCCTTTTCACCAAAGATAGCGCGGAGAAGTCTTTCCTCCGAGCTAAGCTCTTGTTCACCCTTTGGCGTAATCTTGCCAACAAGGATATCACCATTCTTTACTTCGGAACCAACGGTTACGATACCGTCTTCACCAAGGTGGCGAAGAGAGTGTTCAGAAACGTTTGGAATATCACGAGTGACCTGTTCTGGACCAAGTTTAGTCTCACGAACTTCTACATCAAAATCTTTAATATTAATCGAAGTTAGCGTATCGTCTTCTACTAGGCGGTTTGAGATAACAATAGCGTCATCCATGTTGTAGCCGCGCCATGGCATGAATGCCACAAGAAGGTCACGACCAAGTGCAAGCTCACCGTTATTAATCGACGCACCTTCAATAAGAATAGTGCCCTTCTTAACCTTTTGACCACGTGAAACTACACAACGCTGGTTATAACAACGATCATCATTAGTCTTTTCAAAGTGTTGAAGTTTGTATTCACGATCACCAAGCTTATCGTAAGTAATAATCACTGATTCGCCATCAGCTTTTTTAACTACGCCGTTGCTTTCAGCCATAATGAGCTGAGGGGTATTTTTGGCAACTTCGCCCTCGATACCAGTACCAACTACTGGATTATCTTGACGAAGAAGTGGCACTGCCTGTTTCTGCATTGCGCAGGCCATGAGCGAGCGGTCAACACGGTTTTTCTCAACAAATGGAATGAGGCTTGCTGATACGCCAAGAATTTCCTTATGCGCAGCATCAATATGAGTTACACGCTTTGCTTCAACCTGTGAAGGAGTACCGTGTACACGAGCAGATACCCAGTCTTCTACAAACTTACCATCTTTATCTAATTTAACTGATGCGTCAGCGATAATCATATCGTTTTCTGTATCAGCATCCATATAAACAACTTCATCAGTTACTTTGCCGTTCTTCACGACGCGGTATGGCGCTTCGATGAAGCCGTATTCATTGATACGAGCATAAGTTGCAAAGTTTAGAACAAGACCTACGTTACCACCTTCTGGGGTTTCTACGGTACAAATACGACCATAATGAGTAGGGTGCGCATCACGTACGTCAAACCCAGCACGCTCACGAGTGAGACCACCAGGGCCCATCGAGCTTAGACGGCGCTTATGTGCAAGCTCTGAAAATGGGTTAACTTCGTCCATAAGCTGTGAAAGCTGTGAAGTCGAGAAGAACTCTTTTACTGCTGCCACGACTGGACGAGAGTTTAGAAGTTGCGACGGGGTCACATCCTCTGGGTTTGCCATTGACATACGGTCTAAAATATTACGCTGCAAACGAAGCATACCAAGACGGAATTGTCTTTGTACAAGCTCGCCAACTAGTTTCACACGACGATTTGAAAGTGAATCGATATCGTCTGGTGCTTCTTGAGTATTGTTGAGACGAATAATCTCCTCAACAATTGCAGTCACATCTTGCATTTGCAAAGTGCGATGAGCTGGGTCGTTTGGAGTATCAAAATGAAGTCTACGATTCATCTTAAAGCGGCCGACGTTCGAATAGTCATAACGCTTTGGATCGAAGAACATTCTTTCAATCATTGACTTTGCGTTTTCAACGGTTGCAAGATCACCTGGACGAATACGACGATAAACTTCAAGAAGCGCTTCGCCTTGGCTAGAAGTAGTATCCTTCTCAAGTGTGATATCGATATATTTTTTCTCACCGTTATCAATATCCTTAAAACGATCTTTGATGTCAGACTTGGTCATGCCAAGTGCACGAAGGAAAGTCGTTACAGGAATCTTGCGACGACGGTCAATTTTAACGTTAATCGAGCCATTTTGTGCGGTCTCGAATTCAAGCCATGCACCACGGCCAGGAATCACCTTTGCACCGTAGTAACGACGAAGACCAATCGTTTCAGCATTAAAGAAAACACCTGCTGAACGAATAAGTTGCGAGACAATCACACGTTCGGTACCGTTGATGATGAAAGTCGCACGGTTTGTCATCCAAGGATAGTCGCCGAAGTAAATATCCTGTTCTTTCTTTTCGCCAGTAACCTTATTCTCCAACTCAACAAGTACGTGGAGTGGAGCTTCATAAGTAGCTAAATTGTATTTAGCCTGCTCTTCGGTTTCCTTTGGCTCTTTAAAATAATAATCTTTAAAACGGAGTGAGAGTTTTTGGCCGGTATAATCGTCGATTGGATTAAGCTCAGCAAAAACTTCCCTTAGACCGTTTTTGACAAAGTCATTCCAAGAATCCTTCTGATGTGCCGTCAGATCAGGAATTGGAAGTGCTTGGTCACCTTCAGTGAAAAAAATCCTTTCACCAGTCTTTGGTTTTGTAGCCATTATTCCTCTTATTTTTTAGTGTTATTAATCTTAGCGCCGAAGATTACTGCCCTATCGCCCCCAGAGAGTCGCCAGCTCTCAAAGATATTACAAAAATAGGGCACACTACTTCTTAAGAAGAATTCTACTCCTAAAAGTCTAGACTGTCAAGGATAAAATTAACCAAAAAACGCCTCAACGGTGGGCGTTTTTTGAACATATATAAGCTCTCAACCTCTTAATTGTTATAAGCCGACTCGCAGTTAGTTAGCTTAAGACAATATTACTAAAACATAAACGAAATGTCAAGCCTAAAATTTGACAAAATTAAATGTCGAGATCATCAAGATCAGCAAGCTCTGCACGAGTCTTTTCAGCAAGCTCTGAGGATGGAGCATCATCAATAATCTCATCTTCCTCTTCATCATCGAATGATTCTTCGGCTGGTGCTTCTGCTGGCTCTTCTTCACGAGCTTCTGGTTTGTTTTCACGAGGCTTTTTCTCGCCTTCTTCTTCATCGGTATTTACAATCTTTAAATTATAACGAGCGTCTTGCTTGGTGCCAAGTGCACGAAGTAACATACGAATAGATTGCGCAGTTACGCCACGTTTACCAATTACGCGACCGACATCTTCTGGATCGACAGTTAAAGAAAGAAGTACGCCTTTTTCATCAATTTTGCGGTCCACCTCAACTTTATCTGGATTGTTGACTAGGGTTTTTACGATATATTCTACGAATTGTTGGTCAATAGTAGCCATATTGTCTCCATATTAGTTTTATAGGTTTATTATAACAAAAAATAGTCCTAAAAAGAACTATTTTTCGTAAAAAGATTAAGCTTCTTTTTCAGCTGTAGCTTCTTCAACCGGAGCTTCTACTGGCTCAGGAGCTGGAGCCTCTTCCTTTGGCTGGTTCTTGCGAAGTTTGTCAGCGTGTTTAGCCTTAACTGACTTCTTTGGTGCAAGCTTCACCCAATCTGGGAGCTTTACGCCATTCTTCTTCAAGATGAAAGCGACACGAGTACTTGGTTGAGCACCGTTATTAAGATATTTTTCCACCGCTTTCTTATCCAAAGTCAGAGCTTTGGTGTCTGGGTTGTAATTGCCGACCTCGGCTACAACACGACCCGAAAGTGGGTGGCGCTGCGCTTCTTGGACGACTATCCGATACGTAGGGTAATGCGTACGGCCATTACGTTGCATGCGAATCGCTAGCATTTTTTCTCCTTAAAAATTATTAACTTCACCATTTTACCACATTTTTTAAAAAATGAAAAGGGCCCGATTATTCGGGCCCAAGAGTTATTTTGCGGGTTTCGAGTGAGTCTTTTTGAACTTAATAATTCGCCAGATATCCTGCATGGACATTTCGCGCTTTTCAGCACGGAGAATCTTCAGGATGGATCTGAAATCATTGCGATTTTCGGCATCGCGGAAGATACGGATTACAAACCCGTACGGTTTTTCCTCTATCGGCTGGCCGAAGCTGTCAGTCCTCACCTCGTAGTCAAAGGTAAAGAAATCGAGAAACTTTTCCGCATCCGGAATCGGTTCAAGACCGTCAGCTTTCAGCACTTCATTCAGCTCAGTTACGAGCTTTAAACATCTAGCATGACAGCCGGTTAAAAGCGCCGGATCACCAGAATCTTTGCCGACGGCAAAGTGCAGGCTTTCAAAAGCCTTATTCAGCTCCGTCTGCGAAGCCTTGTCAATCCTTAAGCCTTCACCAAGAAAGCGAACGCCAAAATAGCGTTTTGCCTTCTTATCCACTTCTTTCAACGGCAAATGATGCTTACGCCAGAGATTCATCTCGTACTGCGTAAAGCGAACCTTTGCATACTTCTCGAGCGCCGAATTCGGACCAGCAAAAAGCTCATCTAAAACCTCGAAATAACTCCTTTTAACGTTCTCTGCCATTTCTACACCCCCTAATCTGTTGGCAGCAACAAATCTATGCTCTAATTATAGCACAGAATAGCAAAAAAGTCAATATTTACCCCAGTAAAATATGTCTAGTCAAGCTTCTTTTTGTCGGTATTTTTTGAACGGTACATTTTCACGCCTTCGCGGGCAGCCACAGTTTGAGCTTCCTGCTTCGAATGGCCAACTCCTGTACCAATTAGATGATCTTTTACATAGATACCCACAGTAAACAGCTTATCGTGATCTGGTCCCTCTTCTTTCAAAGTCTTATAAACCGGCGTCACACCATCTACTCTTTGCGCCAATTCCTGAACATAAGACTTTGGATCGCGCCAAGTCCCTTCTTCGATTATTTCATCAATCTTAACGATAATATGTTTATAGATGAAATCTTTTGCCGTCTCATACCCTTGGTCTAGATAAATCGCACCGATCACCGCTTCAAAACAGTCCGCCAGAATCACATCGTGTGCCCTATCCGAACCATTTTTCTCTCCATGAGAAAGCCTAACTAGTGGCTCGTAGCCAAGCTTTTTACCAGCATCACCAATCGATTCGGTCCTAACCAGAGCCGAACGAAGAGCGGTCATAATTCCCTCAGGTTCGTTGTAATTACGATACAAAAAATCTGAAGAAACTAATTCAAGAATCGCATCACCTAAAAATTCCAACCTCTCGTTATGTTCGTGCACGGTATTTTTGTGCTCATTTACATAACTGCGGTGTGTTAAAGCTGTTACGAGCAGGTTTATATCATTAAAAGCAAAACCCAGCTTTTCTTTTGCAAACTCCTGGTAGGGAGTTGTGTCAATTTGATTCATTTTACCTCCTATTTATAATCGCCAGCACGAATGCGCTTTTTGGCAATCAACATCAGTTTTTCGATATCATCGTACTCGATTAAATCGAGCGCCTCAGCAAATGAGAACCATTTAATTCCCTTCATCCATTTTTCACCAATCGGTGTTTCGTGCGTATCCATCGCCTCTACCAAATAAATTTGCGTCGTCATCAACACTAATTTATCGGCCCGACGATACTTAAAATGAATTTTACCGAGCCACGTCAAAATATTTACATTTTTAAGGCCGGTTTCTTCTTCGATTTCGCGTCTCGCGGTCATTTTTGCCGTTTCACCAGGTTCAATGTGACCCTTTGGAATTGTCCAGCGTCCTTTTGAATCTTGAATTAACAATATTTCAATATCTTTTCCATCTTTTGTCAAACGGAAAATAATACCGCCAGAAGTCGGCTCACGAACAATCTCTTGAATCGCCGCCTTCTTACGAAAAACGGCAGATGTGAGTTTTTTAAAAGGAGACTCTTTAATCCTTTCTGAAGGCAAAGCCTCAGGTACTTTAAGCGCTCTCCTCGCCATCGGTTCCGATGGACTTTGATTTTCCATTGTCATTATTTTCTACAATACCGAGCTTTTTGTAAGCTGTGCCAAGTACGCCGTTGATAAACTTCGACGAATTCTCAGACCCAAACGCTTTTGCAAGCTCCACAGCTTCATTGATGGCTACCTTTGGCGGGACTTGATCCCTGCACTCAGATAACTCATATAGGCCCATCCGAAGGACATTACGATCGATTGCTGCGATAGAACTAATTGGCCATTCTGGCGCCATAGGCGTTAAAGCCTCATCTAAAGTCTCAAAATTCTCAGATACTTTATGTGCCAAATTATAGACAAACTCGGTATCACCGAGTGCCTTTTCGTATGGTTCAATGTTCTTTGCAATGATGGTGTCCAAATCGACTTCCGGGTCGTGCGCGAGGGTTCTGAGTTCGTACTCGTACAAACTCTGGAGAACAATAACTCTACCTAAATGTCGATTACTTGCCATCTTTTAAGCTTCTTTTTTCTTAGCTGTCTTAACTTTTAAGTTTGGGGTTTTCTTCTTCGTTTCGAAGGCCTTTACAGGCGAAGTCTTGTTCACTCTACGAGCAAGCTCCAAGCGAAGATGACTACGGCGAAGGCCGGTCTTTCTTGGGCTACTCTGTTTTTTAGGTTCAGGCATTTTGCTCCTTAGTTTAATAGATACTTTTAACCATGTTAACACTTTTTCTACTGTTTTGCAAGGCAAAAAAATCTCCCGCCTAAGCGGGAGAAAGTTGATTAAGGATGATCTTTGGAATCGTCGCTATATTCCGGATCACAAGAAAAAAGCGCCGAATGCGGCAAGAAAATGCGATTAGTGTCGCGACCAATAGCATTGATTTCGACGTAAAATGCGCCTAACCTATCAGCGTAGTCACAGAGTATCTCGGAGCCAACCATTCTGAGCCAGATTTCGTCTGCTTCACTGATTTTAAGCGTATTTTTTGAAGCGAAAATCAGCTCCACATCAAGAACTTCAGCGTGTTCGAACTTGCGAACCATTTTGTAATCGCTGATACTGATCGCATCAATGCGGCCGACATCGCCGCCAGAAACCAGATGGCCAAACCGAAGCATAATCAGGTTATCTTCACCACCAGCGATTTCGGCCAACTTTTTGTTCGAAAAACCATGGCGATTAAGGTCATACCAGTTATCTTCTGTGATGGTCGGGTTAAATGTCTCTTTTAAAAGCATCCGGTACTCGGCCTCACTATAGGCCAAAATATAGATTCTTGCACTTACTTTTACAAACAAATTGTTAAACATCCTTTTACCCCCTTTGTACTATGGAATTTTTAGGTAACCAAAAACTACATCACCTATAATTATATCATAGAATTAGAGAAAAATCAAGAGAGGGCTAGTTTTGAAGGGCTTTTAAAGCCTTTTTAATCGCTGGACGATCAAAACCGACAATTCTTTTGTCGCCAATTTCCGTCACCGGAACAGTCTTTATGTCAGGATTTTTGGAGGCGTCTATTTCTTTATACTGTATGCCTAAATCATCAAGCCAATCCATAAGAGCATGACAATACGCACAAGTTGGAGTCGTGTATATCTTAACCATAATTATATTTTATCATAGTTTTACAAAACAATAAAATTATGATATTATATTTTAGATTTGCAAAGCAAAATAGAACATTAGAAAGAGGTGCTTATTATGGCAATGGTTCCTGTTTCCGCAACTGAGATTTTTGAAAAAGATGGATCTTTTATGCGTTCACTACATTTTATGGATACAGATAGTGGACTCACAATGACTCTTCATTATCCCAAGGACAGCACGGTGATAGTCCGTGGCCCGCGCGAAATATATGATTGGTATGGTCGGCTGGTTGAATTTGATGACGAAATCGAAAAAGTCATCAAACCGTTTGGTTCCCGCATCGACGGGAAAGACATCGATTCGTCGCACGAAATCCTGCTCGCCGTTAAGAAAAACGGCAAATTCACCCTCGCAGAACTCTGGTTCAAAAACAAAAAAGGCAGAGTGGAACCGGTATTTCCCTATTTTAAAGATGTAAGAACTGGCCGTATGGCCGGAAGAACACCATTTTTAAAAGCTGGAAAATATGAATTTGACGAGATCAGCTATTAAGCACCAATCCCCGCTAAGGCGGGGATTTTTAATTCAATAATCCATAAATAGCAATGCCAGTCGCAACCGAAACATTAAAAGATTCTTTTTTGCCCACCATCGGAATTTCAACAAACAGGTCAATTATATCATAAAGTGAATTATCAATACCTTTAACTTCTTCCCCAAGAATCAATACAATATCATCCTGTAATTCTTTCTTTAATGCCTCGCTACCAATGGTGAAAATTGGCACATCAGTAATATTATTTTCAAGTCCAACAATTTGACTACCCTGTTTTTTAAGCCTAGCTAGTTCTTTTTTTATATCACCACACGAATAAATATCTAACAAATCTTCTGCACCTAGTGCTGTTTTATGAATCTCATGATCTAATTTTTCTCTAAGGTGTGGCAAAAGATTTTTGTCATGAACTCGCGGCGTATAACCAGATAGAATCACTCTACTTATACCGAATCCTTCGGCCGTGCGAAGAATTGCCCCCACGTTGTAAGTTGAACGAATATTGTCCAGTACGAGTGTTATTTTCATAAAAATATGATATAATAAATCTTATGAAAAGTCAAAAAGAAGAATCCTATAAAGAAATCGTAAAGGCGCTTCTTTCTGATGAAATCGTTACAGTCCCAACAGAGACCGTGGAGGGCTATGCCGTATCTTTAAATAGCAAAAAAGCTATCGACGATTTAATGTTAAAAAAAGATCGAGGTTTTGATTCTGGTAAAATCTTTACACTCGTGCCAGAAAACGTCGAGTCAATAGAAAAGTACGTAATTATTCCGGCCGAGGCAAAACCTTTAATTAAAAAATACATTCCAGGCGAAATCACTCTTATTATGCCGAAAAACAAGAGTTTTAAGAATTATTATTTTAATCATTTTGATTCAATCGGCATCCGTATCCCAGACCATCCGTTATTTAAAGATATCCTTCCGCTCGTCGGCCCAATCATTCTTACTTCTGCCAACCCCCGTGGCGGCACGCCAAAAAGCATCACTGGGCACTTACCTTCTACCATTATAGATTTTACCGGCAAAACCCCTAAAATTATTCGACAAGGTAATCTAAAAGTGCTATAATAGTCCATTATGGATAGATATGAGCCACTAAAAATCGAAGAAAAATGGCAAGCTCGTTGGGAAAAAGAGAAGCCTTTCAAAGCAACCGAAAACTCCGATAAACCAAAACTATACCTAGCCGAAATGTTCCCTTATCCATCTGGCGCCGGTCTTCACGTTGGCCATGTCCGTAACTTCACTATCGTCGATGTCCTTACGCGCTTCTTCTCGCAACAACAACTAAATGTAATGCGTCCATTTGGATACGATACCTTTGGCCTTCCAGCTGAAAACTATGCCATTAAAACCGGCACAGCACCTCAAGAAGTAACCAAAATCAACATTGATAATTTTAGAAAACAAGCTAAACGCTTAGGCTATGCTATTGACTGGGACCGCGAAATCAATACTTCAGATCCGGAATATTATAAATGGACTCAGTGGTGTTTCCTTCAACTTTACAAAAAAGGTCTCGCCTATCAAAAAGAATCATATCAGTGGTGGTGTCCAGTTGACCAAACCGTACTTGCTAACGAACAAGTCGAAAACGGCAAATGTTGGCGCTGCGGCCACGAAGTTGAAAAGAAAAAGATGAAACAGTGGTTCTTCAAAATCACCGCTTACGCTGATGAACTTCTCGAAGATATCGATCATGTTGAATGGCCAGAAAAAATTAAAACCGCTCAGAAAAACTGGATTGGCCGCTCTGAAGGCGCCGAAATCACTTTCAAAATTAAGGACAAAAAAGAGACAATCACTGTCTTTACCACTCGTCCAGATACCATCTTTGGTGCAACCTTTATGGTTCTTGCCCCAGAGCACCCATTAATCGCTAAACTCGTGACTAAAGATACTAAGGCTGAGGTCGAAAATTATTGCAAAAATGCAATTAAAAAATCCGAAATTGAGCGTCAAGAAAACAAAGAGAAAACCGGTGTCTTTACCGGTTCTTACGCCTTAAACCCAGCCACCGGCGAGCCAATTCAAATCTGGGTTGCAGATTACGTACTATTTGGCTATGGTACAGGCGCAATCATGGCCGTACCTTCTGGTGATGAACGCGACTTTGAATTTGCTACTAAATTCAAATTGCCTATTATTAAGGTCGTCGAAAGGCCAGAAAACGTAGAAGACGATTCACCATGCTACGTCGGTGAAGGTACGATGGTAAACTCTGGACCTTTCACAGGCAGACCATCTAGTGAAGTTCGCGAAGAAATCAATGACTGGCTCGAGCAACAGGGCTACGGCAAAAAGAAAGTTACCTATAAAATGCGTGACTGGCTTATTTCTCGCCAACGCTATTGGGGCTGTCCAATTCCAATTGCTTACGATAAAAATGGCAATCCACATCCAATCCCAGAAGACCAACTTCCGGTCATCATCCCAGAAGTCGACGATTATAAACCAGACCACACTGGCCGCTCTGCCCTAGCAAAAGCTAAAGATTGGCTAAAAGTTACTATTGACGGCGAAGAAATGACTCGCGAAACCGACACGCTAGACGGATACGCTTGTTCTTCTTGGTATCTCTGGCGTTATACTTCACCAAGAGATAGTGAACATGCTTGGAACCAAGATGCGATTAATTACTGGGGGCAGCTCGACTATTACTGCGGTGGTGACCATGCCGTAGCGCATCTTCTTTATGTTCGTTTCTGGTGTAAATTCTTTGCTGATGAGGGCTATTTACCATTCCGTGAACCAATCAAACGCTTACTCTATAACGGCTACATTAATGCCCCAGATGGCAAAAAGATGAGCAAGTCTAAAGGCAATGTCATCGATCCGCTTGACGTTATTAACGATGGCTACGGTGCTGACACTCTTCGTACTTATGAAATGTTCATCGGTCCATATGACCAAGACGCAGCCTGGGATCCTCGCTCTGTAGGTGGCGTTTATCGCTTCCTTAACCGTTCTTGGAGCCTAGTATTCGACAAATCATTAAAACCATCTTCAGAAGGTGACACTACTGTCATTCGCCATAAAACCATTAAAAAGGTTACAGAAGATATTCACCGCTTTAGTTTTAATACCGCCGTTGCGGCGCTCATGGAATATGTCAACGAGCTTTATAAACTTGGCGCCAAAAAAGAAGACCAAATCACGCTCGCAAAGCTATTAAAGCCTTTTGCACCACATCTAGCATCTGAAATGCTTGAAAAACTTGAGAGCGATGACGTATGGCCAGTTTGGGACGAGAAATATCTTGCTTCTGATACTGTCGAAATAGTCGTTCAAATCAATGGTAAACTTCGTGCCAAACTCACCGTCGATAAAGCCGATCTCGATAATGAAGAAAAAATCATTGATACTGCTAAAGCAGACGAAAGAGTTAAAAAATACATCGAACCAGGTATCAAGAAAACCATCTTCGTTAAAAAAGCCAAACTCTTAAATATCGTCGTATAAAAAACACGTAAGTAGCCGAATAATAACTTTTTTGGCATGCTCAAAGCTGTTCAGCCAAGCTTATGGCTCAAAAAAGTATTATTCGGTTGCTTTTTTAATTACTCTTTGATAAATATTTAAAAACTTATCAATTGTTTTTTCGAGGTCGTGTTCTGAGGCAATTTCAGCTGATGCCTTGCTAAATCTTTTCTGCAATTCTTTATCGCTCAAAATCTTAATCATCCCTTCAGCTATTTCCTTAGTGTTCCCCGGCTCACACAAAAATCCATTTTTATCAGTAATACAAACCTCTGACACCGCGCCAGCATTAACAGCAATTAACGGTAAACCAGAAGCAGCAGCTTCAATCAATACAATCCCTTGAGTTTCTATCTCACTAGCCGTCGCAAATAAATCTCCTACACGGTAAAGCTCATAAAGATCTGGCTGCAAAACTCGTCCTAGTATCCTTACGGAATTATCAATTCCCAATTTTTTAACGACATTTTCGATTCTTAATCTATCTACACCATCACCAACTATTACTAACTGTGCCTCTGGAATTTTTTCTAATACTATATGAAAAGCATCGACTATGGAGCCAACTTTTTTCTCTGGATCGACTCGGCCTACATAAACCACGGTCGGTACATTCTTTTTAATATTATATTTTTTATAAATCTCGTCCGACACTTTCCCTGGCTTGAAATTAGATAAATCTACACCATTTGAAACTGCCGCCACCGGAACATTGAACTCTTTATTCCGAGATAAAATCAAATTTTCAATCGCTTGTTGAGTAGGCATAGTCACAAAATCACTCTTACTTTGACGATTATAAAAATATGCCGAAAGCATCGCATCTACGGGTTTCTTTACTAGTTTAGGCATTTTGAGCGGCTCAGTTAAGACCTCTGGCTGATTATGCTCAGTGGTTACCACCGGCACACCAGTTTTTCTTGCATAAGACACCACCGAAAGCCCAATCGGATCAGAAACCTGTACGTGAACTACATCTGGCTTAAACTCGTCCATTATTTTACGGATTTCTTTTCTAGGAAAAACCGATACTCTAAAACTATGCTTATAAAACAGGTGCGGCATCTCTTTGCCAAACAATTTCTTTTTCGCTGGCACATCGTGAATTTGATCTGGATAGATTTTTGCTTGAATAGATTTTAGTCTGCATTCTTTTACGCCATCAACAATTTTAGTATAATTCTTCCCGGTTCGGCTTGGACAAATCACTACCACTTCATGACCACGACTAACTAATCCCATCGCTAGATTATGCGAAAAAACCGCCACACCATTTATCATTGGATAATAGACAGCCGTGGCGATTAAGACTTTCATCATAGCTCCTTTGCTTTTTCCATCTGCGGATCACGCATCGAATTAATATCTTCGTAACTTCTTTCTACCTCAATGTCAGGAGTAATGCCAGAATGATTAATAGAACGCTCTTTCGGTGTATACCATTCTGCCGTAGTGACCTTTAAAGTACCACCATCGGATAGATTAAATAACCCTTGCACAACGCCTTTGCCGTAAGTTTTTTCACCCACAATAGTCGCTAGACCATAATCTTGAAGAGCACCAGACACAATTTCGGACGCAGAAGCTGTTGAGCCATTCACAAGAACAATTGTCTTCACGTTATTTAAAATAGCTTTACCAGCCGAAGTTCTTGACGATGAATCCCCATAATGTTTAGATTTTTGCAGTAAAACTGTTTGATTATCAATCCAAAGGCTAAGTAAATCTTGTGCTGCTGATACATAACCGCCACCATTATTGCGAAGATCTAGAATCACTTTATTGACACCTTTTTTCGAAAACTCCTGTGCCATTTTTTGGACTTTAGTACCAGTGTCTTCATCAAATCTTACTACATGAATTATGGCCGTCTTATCATCATATTCCATATAAGCCGAAACATTATTAATCGTTTCTCGCTTCATAGTAAATGACAACTCTTTGCCATCCCGGACCACCGTAATAGTAACTTCAGTTCCAGTTTCGCCACGAACTTTAAGGGCAATCTCATCCGAAGAAAGTGACCAGACTTCTTCACCGTCAACTTTAAAAATTATGTCGCCTGCCAGTATTCCTGCTTTTTCGGCTGGGTTATTCGGAAGCGTGCGAAGCACCCTCACATACCCATCACGAAGCCCCATTTCTACACCAATACCAGAACCAACTTTACCATGAAGGTCATTGTAAAAGCTTTCACTCTTTTCAGCATCCATATAAGTTGTATAAACGTCACCTAGTGCTTCTACTAAACCTTTTTTGGCACCACTAATTACTTTTGCTTTATCTATTTCACCGTTATAAGTTACGGCAAGTTTGTCATATACCTCATTTAATGGAGACCAGTCCATTGAATACGTTTTACGATTCGATAGACCTAGATACGGCGCAAAATTTGAAAACCAAGTATCAAAATTTAATCCAACAACAAGCCCAACGGCCGCCATTACTGCACCAATAATTATGGCGTTGCCAAGACTAGTTTTTCTTTCTTTCCACTCCACTTTCTTCATTACTTAATTATAGCACAGCCACTTTAAAAATAGCTTAACGAACGTGAATATAATTATATTTTCTTGCTTCAGACGCTGACAAAGTTTGTGCACCAAAATCACCCACGTGATATGAACCAGTTAATCTACCGGTAGACCACCAGTTGTTATATTCTGTAATATTAACTGAACCATCTCCATTCACGCTTTCTACCCAGAAAACGTGTCCGGTACCAGCATCGCCAGGATTACCGCTCTGACCAATTGAACCAGATGAAGGAATATGGTCGACTCTAAAGCCAGCATTTCTAGCACTCTGTGCCCAGCTCTTCGCATTACCCCACCATGCAATCGCTACCATACCAGCTGTCGCCTCATAAGCCTTCCAACCGGCGTAGCTAGTACATTCACAAACATAACCGCCGATATATTGACCTCCATACATAGTATAATACTGATCCATTTGAGAAGGACAATTTGCTTGCCAAGGATAAGTATTAGCACCAGAATATACTTGACCTTGCCCAAACAACTCCGGATGTTCACGCTGATACTTTTCCTCTGCCGCAATCTTCTCAACTAAAGCTCTCTTGGCTTGTTCTTCATATGCAGCAGCATCATTTTCGTACTTAATCACTAAAGCTTGTTGTTGTGCTCTCGCTACCTCAAGCTGCGCCTTAGAATTCTTTTGCTGTTCTAATAGCTGTTCAACTCTTGCTTTATCTTCTTCAAGTTTTGCTTTCTGTTCTTTAACTTTTTCAGCCGTGGCAGAAATCTGTTGTTTTACAACTTCATTACGGGCCATTTTCTCAGAAAGATCTGAAATTGAACTAGAACCAGCCAAAATAGTAATTGGCTCCGCATCACCCTCAAAATGCATATTAATCAACAACTCCGCTAAGGCATCCTGTTCTTCTGCAAGCTTCTCCTCGGTCTTTGTAATTTGCTCTTTTAAGTCTTTAACTTGGGCCTCTGTGTCGGCAATTTGGCGCCTCATGGATGCAATTTGCGAGTTTAATTCTAATACCTTAAGTTGGAACATATTAGCGGTATTGCTAGCTGCCGCAGCATTTTTGTTTGCCTGCTCTTCTCTTTCAGCAGCAGCACGACATTCTGGGCTCAAACTACATGCTAGAGAAATTGCCTCCGCTTCCTTCACCATTACATAATCAACCAAAAACGGCGAAGCACATATCGCAAATATTATCGCCCCCAGAATGATTTTTTTAGCTTTTTGTTTTGAGATAGTTCTCATACTACTATTGTAGCATAAGCGTCAAGCTTTATGCAAGTATTTCGAAACTGCAAGACGTGAAGAAACTCGACCAATAATAATACCAATACCAATAAAGATTAAGAACATGATGATTAACTTATTTGATTGCAAAATACCAACAATCTCATCGACGTTAATCCCGTAGTTTGAAAGTCTCGGTGCCAACCACATAAAACCAAAGTAGCTCGTAGTTGCAGCTATTAATCCTGCAAGCACCCCACAGAGCTCTGCTTCTACTAGAAATGGCCCTCTAATGAACCTTCTGTCCGCACCAACTAGTTTCATCATATAGATCTCTTCGCGCCTTGAAAAGATTGCCATACGAATAGTACTAAAGATTATCAAGATCGAAATTACCAAGAATACAACTGCCAAGATAATCCCACCAGTTCTAGCGATTCTTGCCCATGAAGTAATTGTAGCAATCTCTGCCTGGTTTACATCATACGTCGGTTGTTTCTCGTCATCTAGATACTTTTGAAACACTTCATTAGTTTCAACTAAATCTTTAATGCTGTCTAAATTGTCGACATTGTATACCTTGATACGCATTGTCGCCTGCATTTTTGAAATCATTAATTCTTTCATCTCGTCATCAAGCACATTAATAATCTCATCACTTCCAGCATTCTCGGCAAGGAATTTTTCATATTCTTCTTTTGAATCAGAGGTTACTACGCTTTTAGTATTACTATCAGAAGAAATAATTTCAGTTAATTCGTCCAGTGTCTCACGCGACGTTACGGGCTTAAAGTAAATCGTAATATCAATTTTATCGCGCATCATCTCAGCCGTATTTGTAAGAATCACACTAGCAACAACAGTGGCAAATAAAATAATTAAGGTAATTGACATCACAGCAGTAGCCGCTGAAGAAAGCCAAAAGTTACGAGTAAAACCACTCGCACCGTATTTAATAATACGACCTTCCTCACGCAGAGGATGATGCTTACGAGTTTTTCGCATTGTTTTAAGACCGCTTTTTGCGACCTTTTTCAAATTCTTTGGCTCTTCGTCTTTTAATTCTTTAGCTTTTTTTACTTTTGTTTCCGCCATTATTGAATAATCCTTTTAGGTTTATTTTTTAACGCGTGTCCAGGAGTTTGAATCAGATGCTTAGGTAATTTCGGCTGAGGAGTCTCATCGAGCTTATAAATTCCACCATTCTTTTGATCTGCAACAATCTTACCATCTTTCATAGTAACTACACGCTTTTGTAAAGTATTAACAATTCCTTCATTATGTGTAGTAACAAGAATCGTTGTACCAAAATCATTAATCTTTTTTAGAAGCTGAATAATCTCTTCAGTCGTAAGTTTATCGAGGTTAGCAGTAGGCTCGTCGGCAATCAAAATCTTCGGCTGTCTTGCCACCGAACGAGCAATTGAAACACGCTGTTGCTGGCCACCAGAAAGCTGTCTCGGGAACTTCTTCGCTTGATCAGAAAGGTCAACAAGTTCCAATACCTTTGGTACTGTCTTTCTGATTTCTTTACCACTCATTCCCGCAATCTCAAGTGCAAAAGCAACGTTTTCGTAAACTGTACGTCTAGGAAGTAGTTTGAAGTCTTGGAAAACTACACCAAGACGCCTACGATATCCAGGAATATGACGTTTTTTCACATAATCAAGATCAATACCACCAATAATAATCTTACCAGAATCCGGTATCTCCTCCTTGGTGATCATTTTCATGAGAGTAGATTTACCGGCGCCAGATTTACCTACTAAAAATACAAATTCGTTTGGCTCAATATGAAGCGACACAGAATCAAGCGCTGGCTTATGATCGCCAGGATATATCTTAGTTACGCTATCAAGCAAAATCATAAATTGATTTTACCATAAACGTTTTATTTTTGCAAAAATCAGCGAAATTCTAAATGGAAAGTAATATTTTTATCTTCCACGCCTTCCGGTTGGTAAATCCCGACTGGAGTAACCTCGGCATCAGAATATTTCTCTTTTACTTGATTATAAACTTCTCTATAAGATTTTTTAGTTGTAATTGTCAAATCTTGTTTATCCTTGATTTCAAAGCTAGAAGGTATAACAACCGAAGATTCAAGGTTAAGAATCTTATCTAGATTAAGTTCAAAACCCGCTAGATAATCATTTAGTTTAAAGTTACGTTTAACGACATTCTTAAATTCACCAACCACACCAATATATTCTTCGCCAACCCAAATCTCTGCCGCGCGTTTATTTTCAAACGGCAAGCATTCGGCACCCATTTGCTTTAGAGGTCTAAATTCTGGCTCAATATTGAATCTCTTTAATAACTTCTCAACAAAGTTCTTTGCTTTATAATATGCGTCACCAACCGTTTTACGTTCAGCCAAGACAAATCCTAGGCTCATTTTTTCCGTTGGTACAGATTCTTCGTTCATTCCCCAATCTTTACGATAAATCTTGTTCATTTCAAACAGTGCAAAACTATCATAAGGAATCTTTTGGTTTAGATGAGCTTTATCTAGCAAACTTGGTACAATCGACTGACGAACCAGTTGAAGATCTGGGCTAATTGAATTAACAATCTTATATGAATTCTTCGTATCTAAGCAGGCATTTTCTAACAATCTCTCGCTCACAAAACTATAAGTTAAAACTTCATTGCAGCCATATTCGTTAAGAATTGAGCGAATCTTCTTCTTTAAAGAAAGCATCTTGTTTGGTGTTGCTGTGCCATGAAGTGGCAACACTGGAGCAATATTATCATACCCGAGTAATCTACCCACTTCTTCAATAATATCTTCTTTAATATGAATATCAGTACGCCAAGATGGAGCAACTATATCGAGATTTTCGTCGCCAGAAACAGTAAAACCTACATTTGAAAGAGTCGATTTTATTAATTCGTTAGAATACTCCGTACCAAGCAAACCATTAATCTCCGCTGTCGATATTTTAACTCTATTCTCTTTTTCAGGCTTTGGATAGGCATCAGAAACCATAGCTACCTTAAAACCACCCTCAAGCATTTTTGCGCATTCACTAGCAACGGCAAGCGTCTGATAAGCTGGTTGTCCCTTTGTAAATCTAGTGATAGCTTCCGAAAAAATACCATGAGCCATTTGAGTTTTACGAAGGTTGTAAAGACTGAATGCCGCTGATTCGATTATGATATTACGAGTATTTTCATCAATCATTGTTGAAGCACCGCCCATAGCGCCAGCCAGAGCCACAGGAACATTATTGCTTGTAATCACAATATCATTATCATTTAGAACAATCTCTTTATTATCAAGTAGAGTTAGTTTCTCGCCATCTTTAGCAAGACGTACTATTATCTTTGCTTCTTTAGCATTACCTACCGCCACAAACTTATCATAATCAAATGCGTGTAAAGGTTGTCCAGTAAGGAGCATTAGGTAGTTCGTCGCATCAACAATAGGATCAACTGGACGCATGCCAGATTTAGCTAGGATAGTATCTTGCCATGTGAGATACTTTTTCTTAATCTCTCCATGTCTTTCAAGCACTACAGCAGTATAACGACTACAAATCTCTGGATTAGTTATTTCAATTTCAATCTGGTTTTTCTCTTCTAATTCAGTAGTAAGTTCGACTTCATCAAACTTCTGGCCTAATATACCTGCCACTTCACGAGCAAAACCAATCAAACCAAACGTGTCTGGACGATGAGTGAGGGATTTATTCTCGATTTCCAAAATTTTATCATTAAGTTCAAATACATCCGCCAAACTATCGCCAGGCTTCGCCATTTCCGGATCAATTTCCGCAATTCCATCGTGCATATCGCCAAGGTCTAATTCATCTGGAGCTGCAAGCATGCCGTGCGAGTCATATTTACCTAGCATTTTGCGCGTACCGATAATAAACGGAGCATCTTCATGTACGCTTGCCGGGACAGTAGCACCTGGCGCAATCCAAGCGGCCAACATTCCCTCACGTACATTTGGCGCACCACAAAGTACTTGTGTCAGCTCCGCCGAACCGTCATTTACCATACATAGGGTTAAATGTGTATTTTCAATTTTCTCGGCCGTTTCAACACGTACAATTTTTATACCGTCATATTTATGTGATTCATCGATGACACCTTCGACTTCAACCAACCTTGCACCAATAAGACGAATTAGTTCTTCGTCGGAAACCGGAATTTTAACATATTTTTTAAGCCAATTTAGAGATATTAACATTTAAAACTCCTTCAAGAAATTAAGGTTACCAGATTCAAAGTTTCGAACATCCTTAAGCCCATAACGTAGCATTACTAAACGATCAATACCTCCGCCCCATGCAAAACCATGATATTCTGTCGGGTCAATACCAGCCATTTTTAAAACATTAGGATGAATCATACCGCATCCAAGCATTTCAAGAAAGTCACCTTTCTTACCGCCTAACGCTTTTGGCTTTTCAATCATAAATTCTAGTGACGGTTCAGTAAACGGAAAATACCCAGGCTGAGTTCTGATATTTAATTTTTGCTCATAATATTTTTCAAAGAATTCGCGAAGAATTCCTAACATATTACCAAGCGTACAGTTTTTCGAAACGTATACACCTTCACATTGATAAAAAGTATGCTCGTGTGTCGCATCCACATCTTCATTACGATAAACACGGCCAGGTACTACAACGGCTATTTCTTTACCTTCTTCTAAATTGTGTTTATATGCTTTTAACACTCTATGTTGCATTGTTGAAGTATGAGCTGGTGGGATTAACCCTTCTTCTGTACGGAATGTATCGTAACCATCGCGTGCTGGGTGTTCCTTTGCGAAATTTAAGCTATCAAACATATGGAATTCATCATCGAGTTGGCGAGATTCTACTACATCAAAACCCATTAATTGGTATATTTCGATTACACGGTCTAACTCAGTCATCAACGGATGTTCTGATCCTTCAAAAACCGAATATACTTCAGGAAGCGGTTCATTTGGCGAACAAGGAGCGGTAATGTCTAAAGGTTTAACCTCTGCGTCAAGCATCGCATCCTCAGCTTCTTTAATTCTGTTTAGGATTTCTGTTTTCTTTGCGTTTAGTTCGCGCCCAAATTCTCCGCGTTTTTCAGCTGGGACGTCTTTAATCTTAGCGTATTCCGCATTCAAATCTTTAAGCTCGCGCTTTAATTTCTCCAACTCTTCCATGTAGTATATTATACTACAAAACTGCGATTTCTAACATCGGCAAATGAAATCTGATTGAGAAGAATAACCATAGGATTATCAGCAATAATGTTTTCGCTTTCAAAGA
>CAMNAJ010000010.1 GCA_946530935.1 uncultured Candidatus Saccharibacteria bacterium
TATTATAACATAAAAAATAACCCCTGTCAGGGGTTTGCTTAAATATGAATGGTGATCTCGGCGGGAGTCGAACCCGCATTGTCGGGATGAAAACCCGATGTACTAACCGCTATACTACGAGACCGTACGATTATTATAGCAAAAAACCTTAAAAAGTGCAAGTGTAGTGGTAATCAATACGGTAGTCTTTTTCTCCATATGGCTCGGTTGGATAATATATCACATACGTATTGTTTTCGTCGCAATAATTGGTGAGATATTTTGATTCTTTGGTGGCGGTAGGGCTCTTAAATAGCAACAATCTACGAAGAGCTACTGGTGAAAAGCCAGTTTCGCCGTATCTTTTAAGAGAAGTTTTATACGAAGATGGATTAGATTTTGCCATTGGCTCATAAATCGCTTTTTCATAATAATCTTTAGCAAGGGATTCGACTTTGTTTACAACTTGACGTTCAGGTTTATTAAGAATAAATATTAAGACACCAACAATAACTACTAACATGGAAGCAAGTATAACGCCAAGAATTGCGGTTTGAGCAGTGTCGCGTTTAATACGGTCAACCTTTTTATTGTGAGCGATACGAGAAGACTCTACGCGAGTACGGGATGTATGAAAAGTTGAACTGACATTTTTGTTTGCAGTCTTCATAAGTCCATATTACCATAAAAGGTTTATATATGGTAATATAAATATATGAGTAAGCTTTTTAAAAGAACTAAAATTTTGGCGACAATTGGGCCGTCTACAAATTCGGAAGAAAAGATTGAAGAAGTAATTATGGCTGGCGTTAATGGATGCCGGTTGAATTGTTCGCACGGTTCAAATGAGGAACGCGATCAACAAATAAAATGGATTCGTAAAGCAGCAGAGAAAAAAGGTCGCTCGGTGGCGATTTTACAGGATTTACAAGGGCCAAAAATTCGCCTGGGTATGCTAAAAGATAACCATTTGGACTTGCATAAGGGTGACGAGCTAGTTCTTGAAGCAAAAGATGGTTTTGAACATGATGGCGGAATGACTGTACCGGTGCAGTATAACCTTGCCGAGAAGGTTAAGGTTGGCGAACCATTGTCAATGTTTGATGGAAAAGTTAAGAGTAAAATAATCGAGATTGTTTCTGATACTGCTATCCGTGTAGAGATTTTGAATGACGGATTTATCATGTCGAAAAAAGGCCTTAATCTTCCGGACACGGATTTTGGTGGCGATATTTTGACGCCAAAAGATATTGCAGATATTGAATATGGTGCAAACTGTGACTATGACTATGTTTCGCTTTCGTTCGTGCAAAGTGCAAGTGATATTGAAAAACTCAAACAAATGCTTCTATCGCTTGGCTCGACTGCAAAAGTAATCGCAAAGATTGAAACCAAAAAGGCAATTGAGTCTGACGGACATCTAGAAGAAATCGTAAAAGCGTCTGACGGTATTATGGTAGCGCGTGGTGATATGGCTGTAGAGGCTGGTGCTGAAGTAGTGCCAATTGTGCAGCGGAAGCTTATTGCGATGTGTCGTGCACATGCAAAACTATGTATTGTGGCAACCCAAATGCTTTCTTCGATGGTAGATTCTCCGGAGCCAACTCGCGCAGAAGTATCGGATGTAGCAACAGCGGTAGTTCAGGGCGCAGACGTAGTGATGCTTTCTGATGAAACGGCAAACGGTAATTATCCGGTTGAAACTGTGGCAGAAATGAAGCGAGTGATTCTTTATACGCAGAATCATTCAAGAGTCGCTTCAATCGCAAGGGAGCCAGAGGGTGAAAAAGCTGTATATGATGCAATTTCTGATGCAGCTGCCAGACTTGCCGAAAGAATTGATGCGGATGTAATTGTTTGCCAGACGGCATCTGGCGCAACGGCTTTTGCAATGGCTGCGCAACGTCCAAATCTTCCAATTGTATCAGTAACATCAAATCAACGTGTAGCTAACCAACTGGCATTGATTTATGCCAATTCGGCATTCGTCCGTCCATATTCTGATGAATTTGGTTATAATTTGGCAGTTGAGCTGAAAGAAAAAGATTATCTAAAAACTAAAGACGGCGAGAAAGATTTGCTTGCTGTTATTGTGTCTGGTGATAAGAATAAATTTGGCTCTGATACGATTAGAGTTCGTAACGTTTAACGGGTGGACAGAAAGAGGAATATGGATTACAAAACCATTAAGGATATTAAATTTAAAGATCAGGTGGTGCTTGTAAGAGTTGATTATAATGTGCCAATGAAAGATGGCAAAATTACGGACAATCTTCGCATTCGTGCCAGCATCCCGACATTAGAATATCTTCGTGATGGAAAAGCAAAAAAGATTATTTTGATTTCACATCTTGGTCGCCCAGAAGGAAGGGATAAAAGTTTGTCGCTTGCCCCAGTGGCAAAGGAGCTTGGAAAACTAATTCCTAATGTTTCTTTTGTGGATGATGTTTCTGGCCCGGACGTGGAAGCTGCAGTAGAAAACATGAAAGATGGCGATATTCTACTACTTGAGAACTTAAGATTCTTCGAAGGTGAAGAGGCTAATTCAGACGACTTTATTCGTGAAATTATCGATGCAACTAGTGCTGAAATATATGTACAGGATGGTTTTGCGGTTGTACACCGCGCCCACGCTTCTACTAATGCAGTAGCTAACCATTTACCGGTTTATGCTGGTTTACTACTAGAAAAAGAAATTATTAATCTAAGTAAAGTTATCGAAAGCCCAGCGCGGCCACTTCTTTTAATTATTGGTGGTGCGAAAGTTGATGACAAACAACCACTAATTGAAAAATTTGAAAAGTTTGCAGATCAAATTGTAGTTGGCGGTAAGATTGCAGCAGATGGATATAAGGCGTCTGGTAAAATCTTTGTAGCAGATGATTTTGATGAGGATAGCGAAGGAAATAGACTTGATGTTGGCCCGCTCTCGACAGGAAAGATTGCAGGTTTTATAGCTGATGCCAATACGATTATTTGGAATGGGTTAATGGGTAAAGCTGAAGACCCAGCTTATGCTACTGCTTCTACTATCGTGGCTGAAATGATGGGTGAGAAACTTGGAGCTGACACAGTGGTTTGTGGTGGAGACACGACTGGTTTTGTAGAAAGCCTGCAGGAAAAACATCCAAATCTTAAATATTCACTGGTTTCAACTGGCGGTGGTGCAGCACTCGAATTTTTGCTTGGCAAAGAGCTTCCTGGAATTGCCGTGCTTGAAACGAAATAGTAGACTAAATATTCGTATAGTGATATAATTTGCTCATGAAAAAGGCAAAGACTTATCAGCAGGTGATCGGGGAAACGATTGAGCAAATGCGTCTAGAAAAAGGCTGGACGCAGGGTGATTTGGCCGAAGCAGTTGGGTCAAGTCAGTCCGCGATTCATCGTATTGAAAAAGGGGGCCAAAATATTTCGCTTGAAATGGTGAAAAAACTTTCGGAGGCACTTGGGAATCAAATCTTATCTATTAATGACTCGGTTTCACAGAGTTTTCGCATTCGTGGTGGCAAAGAACTTGGTGGTGAAATCACTATCAACACTTCAAAGAATGCTGCAGTGGGTTTGCTTTGTGCGGCACTTTTGAATTCAGGAAAAACCGTTTTGCACCGCGTGGCGAGAATAGAAGAGGTATTTAGAATTATTGAAGTTTTGGAATCGATTGGTGTAAGATGTCATTGGCAAAACCGTCATCGCGATCTTGAGATTATATCACCACGCGAATTAAAATTAGATGAACTAGACATTGAAGCGGCTAGAAAAACTCGTTCGATTATTATGTTTTTGGGACCATTACTTCACCGCTATAAAAAATTCCAGATTCCTTACGCTGGAGGCTGTTCTTTAGGCACACGTACGATTGAGCCACATCTACTTGCGCTTAAATCCTTTGGTTTAAAAGTGGATGCTACTAAAAATAGTGGTTTTTATGAAGTTGAAGTAAATCAAGATACTCTTAATAAATACACTGATCGTTATATTGTTTTAACGGAACGTGGTGACACTGTAACGGAGAACGTTTTGATGGCGGCTGCACTTTCGCCAGGAAAAACAACGATTGTTGGGGCTTCGCCGAATTATATGGTTCAAGATATTTGTTTCTTCCTTGAAAAACTCGGTGTGAAAATTTCTGGTATTGGTACTACTACTTTGGTGGTGAAGGGACGTTCTCGTATCAATGATGATGTTGAGTATAATGTTTCAGAAGATCCAATTGAAACAATGAGCTTTATTGCGGCTGCTATTGCGACACATTCAGAAATTAAGATTATTAGGGCGCCAATTGAATTTCTTGAAATCGAGCTTGAAGTACTAAAAAACATGAACGCAAAGATTGAAAAATCTGAAGAGTATTTGTCGGCTAACGGCAGAACGAGGCTCGTAGACCTTACTATTAAGAAGTCTGAATTAATTGCGCCGATTGATAAAATTCACCCAATGCCATTTCCAGGCCTTAACATCGATAATTTGCCATTCTTTTCAGTAATTGCAGCTACGGCAAAGGGAAGAACATTGATTCACGACTGGGTATTCGAGAACCGTGCAGTATATACTACCGAATTATCAAACCTAAACGCTAAAGTTGAGCTTCTTGATGCACACCGAGTTTATATTGAAGGACCAACGAATTGGCGTCCGGCTGAGCTAGTCGCTCCACAGGCACTTCGTCCGGCTGTAGTTGTGCTAATTGGCATGCTGGCAGCTCCGGGCACATCGATTCTTCGAAATGTTTATCCTATTAATCGTGGTTATCAGGATTTTGCAGCAAGGCTTCGTCATCTTGGGGCTGACATTGTGCCGCTAACTGGTATATAATAAAACAATGAATCCAATTTTTGACGGTTTAAATGCTGCACAAAAAGAAGCTGTCGAGACGCTTGATGGCCCACTTTTGATTTTGGCGGGAGCTGGCTCTGGAAAGACTAAAACTTTAACACATCGAATAGCTAATTTGATTAAACATGGAGTGAATCCAAATAATATTCTTGCCGTAACATTTACGAATAAAGCCGCTAAAGAAATGCGGGATAGATTATTCAGAATTCTGACACCAGGAGTTCCTAAAGATGCCGAAGCACCACGTTCTTTTATGCCATATATGGGGACTTTTCACGGTATTTGTGTAAAGATTCTTCGCATTGAGGCTGATGCTGCTTCGCTTGATAAAAACTTTGTAATTTATGACACTGATGATCAAATTGCCTTAATCCGTCGCGTGATGAAAAATCTTAATATTTCGGATAATAAAGCATTAAAACCAAAATCTATTCAATCGATTATTTCGAGCGAGAAAAATCAGGGGAATACTCCAAGTGATTATAAAGCAAGAGCACTTTATCCAAACCAACTGGATATTGCGAAAGTTTTTAAACAATATGAAGAAGAAAAGAATAAGTCTGGGGCGCTAGATTTTGATGATCTGCTATTAAAAACTTTAGATCTTTTCGCGAATAAACCAGAAATTAGAGAAAAATGGCAAAAGAAATTTGAATATATACTGATTGACGAGTATCAGGATACAAATATTATTCAGTATCAGCTAGTAAAACTGTTAGTGAATGAAAAACGTAATATTGCTGTAGTTGGCGATGATTGGCAATCGATTTATTCGTGGCGTGGGGCAGATTTTACCAATATTTTACACTTTGAAAGAGATTTTCCGGGTGCAAAAGTAATCAAGCTTGAACAAAACTACCGTTCTACAGGTAATATTTTAACTGCTTCACAAAAGGTTATTAATAAGAATAAGACAAGAACTGAAAAGACCTTATTTACTGAAGCTGGTGATGGTGAGCCGGTAGATATAGAGTCATTATATGACGAAAATGCAGAAGCGAGTTTTGTAGCGATGTCGATTTTAAAGATGCAGAAAGATTATCCGGATTATTCGAATTTTGCAATTTTATATCGTACAAATGCTCAATCATATACTTTTGAAAAAGCCTTCATGAATATGCATATCCCATATAAGATTATTGGCGGTGTAAGATTCTATGACCGAAAGGAAGTTAAGGATGTTCTTGCAATACTAAAGTTGGTTTTAAATGGGCGCGATAAGGTAAGTTTGGAACGTGTAACTAATAATGTTCTTTCTGGGATTGGGGAAGTATCATTAAGTAAGGTTTTAATGGCGATTGATTCGATGCCAGCAGAAGTAGATCCACTGAAAAGTTTAGATTTACCAGAAGCTTTAAACGCAGCAAAAGCAAAAAGCTCATTAATGCGATTAATAAAATTTATTCGCTCCGTAGCGGTAGGTGAAAATCCTGGAGAAATTGTTAAAAAGATTGTAGAATATTTTGATTTTCGTACTCTAACTAATGATGGTACACCGAGTAGCGAAGAAAGAATGAGTAACCTAGAAGTTCTTGCTGATAATGCTGGATCATATGATAATCTTGAAGATTTTCTAGCTGAAGCAAGTTTAATGTCATCGGCGGATGAAAGTAGTAAAAAGAATTCGGTTACGCTTATGACTCTTCATGCGGCGAAGGGCTTGGAATTTCCGGTAGTTTTTATCGTAGGAATGGAAGAAGGATTATTTCCAAGCGCTAGGAGCTCTGAAGATGAGGCTGGTCTAGAAGAGGAACGACGATTAGCTTATGTAGGGATGACTCGAGCCATGAAAAGGTTATTCTTAACTTATGCAGTGACTAGAAAAATGTTCGGCAGTATGAGTTATAATATGCCGTCAAGATTTTTAACGGAAATTGGCTATAATCCATATGGCTCGGCTGGGTATAAAGACCAAGATGGTGATGGGTTTACGGATGATGGTTTTGGAGATGGATATGATCCATTTCCAGAGGATTTGCCAATTTATGAATGATGGTATAATTAAGTTATGAAGATTTTATGGACAGATGGAAGTGCTTCGCCAAACCCGGGTCCTGGTGGTTTTGCGGTAATTGAGCAAAATGGCGATGATGCTAAGCCGGTAGCGTTAGGGCGTGATAAAGATACGAGTAATATCAAAATGGAAGGCCAAGCTATGATTGCCGCTATAAAATATGCTGGCGAAGAAGGCTGCGAAATCCATTCTGATTCGGAATTTTGGATTAATGTTTTGACAAAATGGGCACCGACTTGGAAAGAGAATGGTTGGGTTAAGAAAAATGGCCCGATAAAAAACCTGGAATTGGTGCAAGAATTATATGAACTCTATACTTTAAATGACGTGAAAATTGTGTGGGTGCGTGGTCATGAAGGCACAAAGTTTAACGAACTAGCAGATACTTGGGCGAACAAAGCTCGCGAAGGTGCTGAACTTCCTAGTTAGTTCGCAAAACTCTGAAAATATGATATATTATATATATGAAATTATCAGAGGAACTAATTTATCGTGGCTTTAAAGCCGAAACAACCATAGAAAACCCAGAGGACCTTGATTCCAGAGAGAATAAAAAGTTTTATTGGGGCGCAGATCCATCAGCCGATTCTTTGACAATCGGTAACTTGGCAGCGATTATGATGTGCGCTTGCTTTGTGCGTCATGGTTATGAGCCATATCTTTTGGTTGGCGGTGCAACTGGGCAAATTGGTGATCCTAAGGATAACGGTGAACGTGATTTGAAGTCGCTTGACGAGATTGAACATAATAAAAAATGCATTCGTGAACAAATTGAGCGCGTAATTAATGCTGGTGATGGTAATGCAAAAGACCATACCACACCAAACCTTATGATGGTTGATAATTACGATTGGTTTAAAGATATGCATTACCTGGACTTTCTCCGTGAAGTTGGTAAGGCTTTTTCAATGACTCAGCTTCTTGACCGTGAATTTGTGCAAAATAGAATCGGTGAAGGTGGATCAGGCATTTCTTATGCCGAGTTTTCGTATTCTTTGATTCAGGGTTATGATTTCTTGTACCTATACCGTACGTATGGTGTAGCAATGCAACTTTGTGGCGTTGATCAGTTTGGTAACTGTTCGTCTGGTATTCATCTAATTAAAAGACTAGAAAATGGTTCGGCTGATGTCTGGTCTACGCCGCTCGTTATTGACCCAGTGACTGGTCGTAAGTTTGGTAAATCCGAAGGAAACGCTGTTTGGTTGGCAGCTTCTGATAACGGTTCTGGGAATTATACTTCGATTTTCGACTTCTACCAATTCTGGTTGAATCAGCCAGACGAATCGGTTGAGTATTTGATTAAAATCTACACGCTGTTTTCTAAAGAAGAAATTGAAGATATTCTGGCGCGCCATAAAGAGGCACCAGAAAAACGTATTGCACAAAAAGCTCTTGCTCGTGGTGTAACCGAGGTAGTACATGGCAAAGATAATGCTCAAGCGGTAGAAAATTTGACGGCCGTCTTGTTTGATAAAAACACTGATTTTAGCGATTTTACGGCTGATGAAATTACTGAATTTGCTGCCTATCTTCCAGTCGTTTCAAAAGGTACTGCTTTAATTGACGCTTTAGTAAACACTGGTTTAGCGGAATCTAAGAAAAAAGCACGTGAATTTGTGTCTGGCGGAGCGATTTCAATCAATGGCACAAAAGTTACGGACGAGATTGATTTAAATCAGACAGCCATCGTTAAAAAAGGTAAGAATAAATTTATAATTGTAAAATGAAATACTTAGCGGTTTTAGGTCGTCAACCGGAAATATCAATCGCAGAACTTGAAGCTCTTTTTGGCGATGCAAAAAAGATTTCAAACAAGTTAGCGGTTTTTGATGCGGATAAAAAGCCGGATATCAAAAGACTAGGGGGAAGTTTGAAATTGGCGGAGCTTTTAGCAGAAAAACCACTAGATTATCTTAGAAAGACTCCAGACGGAAAGATTACTCTTGGAGTTTCGGACTATTCGAATAAAGCGTCTAGAAAAACTGCTACGATTGAAGCCTTGAAGTTAAAAAAGATTCTAGTTAGACATGGGCGTTCAGTAAGAGTAATGGAGAATAAGGATGCCGTTCTTTCTACTGCGACTTCACTTCATAATGGTTTATCTGGTAATAATGAACGAAAATTTGAGTTGATTAAGGTAAATGATGACTGGTATAGAGTTGTTGGTGTCCAGGACATAGATGCCTATACTAAACGCGATCAAGCCAGGCCGGCTAGAGACGCAAAAGTTGGAATGCTCCCGCCAAAATTAGCACAAATTTTGATTAATCTTTGCGGTGAATTACCACAGGGCTCAAGAATTCTTGATCCATTTTGTGGTACCGGTGTGGTTTTACAGGAGGCGTTGCTGATGGGGTATAAAGCATACGGTACCGATATTAATGAGCGAATGGTTGATTATAGCGATAAGAATATGAAACATTTCGGTTTTGAAGAATATAAGGTGGAAACCGGTGATGCTATGACGTATGAATGGGAAAAACCGATTGATGCGGTGGCGTGCGAGGGATATCTTGGCAGACCAATGTCTAATGTTCCTGCGGAAATTAAGCTAAAGACCGAAAAACAAGAATGTAAAGCAATAATAATAGGCTTCTTAAAAAATCTATTTTCGCAGATTGAAACTGGAACTCCGGTAGTAATCGCGGTCCCGGCTTGGCTTCGAGATAATGGCGACTATTCCAGATTAGAAATTCTTGACGAAATTCAAGATATGGGGTATAATGTTTACAATAAATCGCGCGAGGGGCTTCTTTATCATCGAGAAGATCAGATTGTCGCGAGAGATATAATAATATTAAGGAAAGATTAAATGTCACACGTAAAAGCTGGCGGTACCGCCAAAAACGTCCATAACAATGCTGGCCAGCGCCTCGGCGTTAAGCGCTTTGGTGGCCAAAAAGTTAAAAATGGCGAAGTATTAGTTCGCCAAACTGGTGCTACAAAGCTTGCAGGCCCAGGTACTTATATGTCACGTAACTTTACTATCCATGCTGCAAAAGATGGTGTAGTAGTTTTTGTGAAAACTAAAAAGACTCATTTTTCTGGTAAGTCATTACCAAGAGTTCGCGTAGAAGTTCGCTAAATTATAGCCCCGAGAGGGGCTATTTTTTGTGCTATAATGTTCTTATGGCTAAAAAACGTACTGTCGGGTTTTCTTTTCGAACGGTATTATCTGTTTTGACGTTAGTTTTGGTAGGATATGTTGTATATCAAAACTGGCCAGATATGGTGGAAACATTTCATCATCTTGCAGAAACAAACGTTTTTGTGCTTTTGCTGCTGATACCAGAACAATTATTAATGTATTTTGCTTGTGGGCAGATTTTCTTTTCGTACCTTCGTTATAATAAAGAAGTTAAAAAGTTTTCAAAAAAAGAGATATTATCGATTTCAACCGAGCTTAATTTTGTAAATCATGCTGTGCCAGCTGGCGGCCTTGGCGGACTAGCTTATCTTACTTATAGATTGCGCCCTTTTAATGTTACGGCTGGGCAATCTGGATTTTTGTATGTATTTCGTTATGCTGTAACTACCGTAATTAATTATTTTCAGGCCCTAGTTGCAATAATCGTTCTTTTATCATTAAATCTGATTCCGGGTCCAGCAATGTGGGTGATTCCAGTATCGCTTATCATGAATTTTGGTGTATTTTTGGGACTATCTCTGATTGTATTTATTGCTAGTAGTAAGAAAAGAATTGAATTCTTTACTTTAAAGGCAACTAGATTTATTAATGGTGTAATCAAAATTCTAACGTTTGGACATAAAAAAGAAGCGATTAAAGAATCAAAAATTAGACATTATTTTGATGATATTCATGAGAGTGTTTTAATCGCAAAAACTAATAAAAAATATCTGAAAAGACCACTTTATTGGGGTTTTGTTTATAGTTTTTTTGAAATCGCAACATATTGGATTGTAGCGATTTCATTAGGAAGATGGGAGCTTTTGCCGTTTATCTTAGTGGGCGAGGCGATTGGATCGGTATTTGACGGAATTGTTCCTTATGGTTTATATGAGCTAGGAATGGCCGGTGTAATGATCGCTTTAGGTGTGGATTTTCCAACTGCAACCATTGTAACCGTGATGACGAGGGTGTTAACTTTGATATTAACTATTGTAACTGGGACAATTCCATATTATAAAGTTATTAGAGGTAAAAAAGAGGATGACAACAGTAATAAAGAACGTAGCCAAAGCTGATATTCCGATTCCAGGTGAAGCGCCAAGGTTTACTCCTTCGACTTTGATTGCGGCGATGAACCAGACCCTTGAATATGCCTACGAGGGAGTGCTTTTAGTTGGTGAAGTTGCGAGCTATAAAGTGAACCAGGGAAAATGGGTATTTTTTGATCTTAAAGACGAAGATTCTAGCGTGTCTTGTTTTATGTCAGTATACCAACTTCGTGTGCCGCTTGAAGATGGTATGAAAATTGTTGTTCGTGGCGTACCAAAAGTAACAAAATGGGGAAAGTTTTCTTTTACTGTTTCTGCTGTTAAGCCAGTGGGCGACGGAAGTATTAAGAAGGCATTTGAGCTTTTGAAGAAAAAGCTTGAAGCTGAGGGATTGTTTTCGCCAGAAAAGAAAAGAGAACTACCAAAAGACATCACAAAACTTGGTGTGATTTCTAGTACTGGAGCGGCTGGATATGCGGATTTTGTTAAAATTTTAAACGCTAGGTGGGGCGGGATTCATGTACAGGTTGCGCATACACAAGTTCAAGGTATGGATGCGCCGGATCAGATTATTCGTGCGCTAAAATATTTTAATGAACGTTCTGAAGTACAAGTGATAGCAATTCTTCGTGGCGGTGGCTCGGCCGACGATTTATCTTGTTTTAATGATGAAGAATTAGTTAGAGCTATTGCTGCATCGAAAATTCCAGTAATCACCGGCATTGGTCACGAAATAGACGAAAGCTTGGCCGATCTTGCGGCTGACGTAAGAGCTTCTACTCCGTCTAATGCCGCCGAAATGTTGACGCCGGATCGCGAATCGGTGCGCTATGTAGTTGAGTCTTCGATATCGCGTGCTGAGTCTATTATTATAGGTAAGATTAATACAGCCCTCGAAAAGATTGATGAGCCATTTTCAAATATTAGAAGATTGATTAAACAAAAGATTGATTACTATGGTAACATACTGTTTCAAAAAGCGAAAATTCTTGAAGCGTTAAATCCGGAAAAAGTATTAAAACAAGGATATGCAATATTAAGTGGTAAAGTTTCTCCGGGAAGTGTTGTAAATATTACAACATTTGATAAAGAGATAATGGCTGAAGTAAAGGAGATACATGAGCGAAAAAATGTCACTAAATAAAAGACTGGAAGAACTAGATAAGAAGATTAGTTGGTTTTATTCGGATGAATTTAGTTTAGATGAATCAGTAGAAAAATATAAAGGAGCGATGGCTTACGCAACCGAAATAAAGAAGGATTTACAAGAGCTAAAAAACGAAATTGAAGTTTTGTCTGAAGATTTTAGTAAATAATGGTATAATAAACTTATGGATAATCAAATGATGCCACCCGTGCAACAAAATGCACCAGTAATGCAATCGCCAATTATGTCTCCTATTACACCGCCTCAGCCGATTATGACGCCTGGTGTTGGTCCGAAAAAATATGGAGATCCGTATAGTTTACTAAAAACAATTGCAATTGTAATTTTGAGCTTAACGACGATTGCTTTCATTTGCTTATTTATTTGGATTTTGTCACAATATAACGAAGTAAAAGAAGACGTTGATGGTCAAATTGCAAACGCTGTTACGGCAGCTGTTGATGAGCAAAAACTTTCTGATGAAAAAGAATTTGCGGAACGAGAAAAATATCCTTATAAATCTTTCGCCGGTCCAGTGGATTATGGCGAACTTTCGTTCAAATACCCAAAAACTTGGAGTGTGTATATTGCCAGTGATAATCTAAAATCTGGCGATTTTGAAGCATATTTAAATCCAAGTGAAGTTGAGTCGGTTAACAGTAAAAATTCACTTTATGCTCTTAGAGTGAAGATTCGCGATAAGTCGTTCGAGTCTGTAGTTCAGGAATATCAGAAAGCTATGGACAAGAAAGATGCTAATCTGTCTGTTGAGTCCATTACACTTGAATGTGGCGTGACGGCTAATAAATATACTGGAACTTTACCAAATACTGAGTTTTCTGGTTACGTAGTAGTCTTTAAGATTCGCGATAAAACTGCTATCGTCCAGACAGATTCGATTCTATTTGAAAGTGATTACAACAAGGTTCTTAATTCAATTACCTTCAACGCCTAGTGTGCTATAATTAAGATTATGGACGCGGAGGTAGACGGTATTTTGATAGCGGCACATGAGCTTAAGGCTCCGCTTGCTGTATTACGCCAGCTGGCACTATCGTTTGAAGGAGTGGGTGAAAAAGATGAACGTATTAGAGGCGAGATGGTCAGTGTTTCTGAACGCGCGATAAAACAGGTTAATGATCTTACAAAAGTCAGACGGCTTGAAGACGGGTTATTTACTATGGAGCCGGTAGCGGTACGCCCAATTTGTGATGATGTGATTAAAGAGTTATCTTATCTCTTTAGGTTTAATAAAAGAGAATTATTCATAAAATATTCGAATCGTTCACAACTAGTCGTAGCAAATAGAGAATTATTAAGAGGTGTAATTTATAATTTTCTACTTAATGCAATGCATTATTCAGGGGCAGAAACACGTTCCGAATTAATCGTGTGTGATAAGAGCGACCATGTAAGAGTATCGGTTAGAGATTATGGACCAGCTCTTCCGGTGGATGTTTGGCGTGAAATGAAAAGAGGATTTATTGAAAAACCTACTTCTATTGCGATGAGACCAGGGTCTTCTGGGCTAGGACTATTTATAGCAACCAGATTTTCACGTTACATGAATGCTGAAGTCGGTGCTGTTCGACATCGAGATGGGACAAGCTTTTATGTTGATTTACCTAAATCTCGGCAGGCGAGTTTGTTTTAGGGGCTAGAATGATTTTTGTAATAGATGATGATGAAATAATGGCAGAATGTATCGCTGGGGCGATTGGAAAAAATGCTAAGATTTTTTCGAATGCTATAGAAGCAATGAATGAGATATCAGCTGGGGAATTGCCTGACATGATTTTTCTTGATATTCTGCTTGATGGACCAGATGGTTTTACTTTACTAAATGAATTGATCTCATATGACGATACCGCAAAAATCCCAATTGTAATTGTAACTTCGCTAGATTTGGGCGACAAAGACTTGTCGGTTTATGGTGTTAAAAAAGTTTTACTAAAGGACGAGATGACACCAAACGATATTAAAAATTGTGTGAGTGAATATGCAAAGTGATATTAGAACACTCGCATATGTATTAAGACGCACTAACTATGGTGAAGCGGATAGGATTCTTAACTTAATAACGCCAAATGGCAAGATGTCGGCAATTGCTAAGGGTGTAAGAAAAGAAAAATCAAAACTGGCTGGCGGAATTGAGATGTTTTCGTTGGTTGAACTTGTAATCCATACAGGCAAAAGCGAGATGGGCACCATTACTAGCGCAAAAATGTTAAAATTTTACGATAAGATTTTGAAAGATTATAGTAAAGTAGAACTTGCTGCCACAATCCTTAAAAAAGTCAGTATTGCTTCTGAAAACTCCGGATCGAGTAATTATTTTGAAATAGTCGATGAGTGCATGGCGGCTTTAAATAGTGGCGTTAATACGGCTTTAATTGAGAGCTGGTTTCTATTAAATATGGTTAAAGAATCCGGAGAAGATATTAATCTATATCGTAGTATTGATGGCGAAAAATTGTCACCGGAAAAAAAATATGTTTTTGACACGCTAGATTCTTCTTTTTGCGAAAAAGAGAATGGCGACTATGGCGCAAATGAAATAAAAGTGTTGCGACTGATGGTTACAAATAAACTAAGTACGGTTTCAAAAATTAAGGATTATGAACAATATTTACCGAGTATTGTTAAATTTGCAAGAATTGTAGCAAAACAATAAAAGTGTGCTAAAATTAAAACATGAGCGTATTGTCTAGACGTAAAATAGAATTTCGTGAAGATTTTGCTGTGGGAATGATTATTGGAATAGTCGTTTTGACAATTATTATTATGGTTGCTGTAGGCGTAAGCTTGCAAGTAATGAATAATCTTAATGATTCATATTTTGTTTCTGATAGACAAAAACTAGTTTTAACTATGAATAAAGAGGTTGCTTCGTTTGAAGACGGTGAGTATGAGCCTGATTATACACATGTAGTTTACTATTATAGTGGTAATGAAATCAAAAACGTACGCATTTTCTTTGCGTATGATAATAGAAGCGACGCCAAATACGCAAACAAGAAGATTGATATGACGACCAAACCTTGGGCTTCCAAAAAAAGGCAGCTTAATAAATATGTTGTATTTGAATTAAACAAAGACCAATATGAAAACCTCACTACTAATGATGTTAAGGACAGTATAGTGAGTATGAAAGCGGCCGGCGGAGCCGTTGATATTGATACAGTCAAATAATAAAAACACTCTATTTTATGTTATAATAATTCCTATAAAAAGGAGAAGTTATGGCAGACTTTAATAAAGTTTTGACACCGGGGGATTACAAGAATGGTGAGCTTAATGTTGTGATTGAAATCCCAACTGGCTCAAACCACAAGATTGAATGGGACCGCGAGCACGCATGTTTTATGCTAGACCGTGTTGAGCCAATTGCCTTTGCAAAACCATGCAACTATGGTTTTATTCCACAAACAATTGATGAAGATGGTGATGAACTCGATGTTCTCATGATTACTGATCAACCACTTACAACTGGTATTTGGATGAAAGCAAAAATCCTTGGTGTTATGAAATTCGTGGATAGTGACGAAGTTGATGACAAGATTATTTGTGTACCTGCTGATGATCGTAACAATGGTGATTGTTACAATTCCCTAGAAGATTTGCCAAAGCAGACCTTGAAACAGATTGAATTCCATTTCAACCACTATAAAGATTTGAAGAAACCTGGTACGACTGTTGTAAAAGCATTCGAAGGTGTTGAAGAAGCAAAAGAAGTTATTGCTGCTTCAATTGAGCGCTATAAGAAAGCTCATAAATAATTGATAAAAAATACTCCCGAAAGGGAGTATTTTTTTGTTTATTCTATTCAGAAGGTGCAGGTTCCGGTTCTGCGCTTTCGTCTTCTGGGACGTTGTTTTGCATACCTTTCATGGCCTCCATGAAATCAATTTGTTGCTTAACGTCCGATGCCTTCAAATAATTGTATTCTGAGTCATTTGCAATAAGTACGACGTAACGTCCTTCGAGCTGTACATCTTTATACTGGCCGTTGTTTGAGGCGTGAAGGATATCAAACGCGGTCTTTGCTTTTACTGGGTTTTCGTATTGGTAGTAAACTTTGAGACTAGTAATAGTTTCGCCAGAATAAGCGTATACGAGATGAGAATTAATTGGTTCTTGTTCGTTATCTGTTTTCATTGATGGATCGGATTCAATTGTAAGAACGAGTTTAGTTCCATCTGATACAAAATAAGATTCATCTAGCTCTCTGCCACCACGGCCTAAGAATACTACTAATAATACGATAAGGACAACAGCTGCTACTGCGCCACAAATTGCAATTATCAGATTCTTGTTTAACTTTTTCTTTCTTCCTTGACCTTCTTCAGTCATTTTTACCTCCTGTTATTATTATTTTACCATAAAGATTTACAAATCTTGAATTTTGACACGAGTTTGTTCTGTGGTGTCGCGATCTCGAACTGTAATAGTATCGTCTTCGAGCGTATCAAAATCGATTACGATGCATTTTGGCGTACCGATTTCGTCTTGCTTGCGATAGCGTTTACCGATATTGCCGGAATCATCCCATGTGACGTTGCCGTATTTTTTGCGAAGTAAGTCATAGACCGATTTGGCTTTTTCTACGAGTTCCGGTTTGTTTTTAAGAAGTGGAGAAACACAGAAGCGATAAGGTGCTAAATTCTCAGCAAGTTTTAGTACAATACGTTTTTCGCCGTTGACCTCATCTTCTTTGTAAGCTGTAGAAAGAACGGCTAAGAATAAACGTTCGACACCGATAGATGGTTCGATAACATGAGGAATAAAGACTTCGCCGGTCATTTTGTCACGGTAATCCATAGATTTGCCAGATTCGCGAGCAATGTTTGAAAGATCAAAGTCGGTGCGGTAAGCAAGGCCCATGAGTTCTTCTTCACCATTTGGGTAGTCGAACATAAAATCAATTGTGCGTTTACTATAGTGTGCACGATCTTCGGCTGGGACGTCGTATTCGTGTAAGTTTTCGGCTGGAAGTCCGATAACTTTTTCGAGAAATTCGTGCTGGAGTGCACGCATCTTTTCGAAATTTTCTTCCCAAGTATCTGGTGCGACAAAATACTCAATTTCCATTTGGCTACATTCACGATCGCGAAGGATAAAATCGCGCGGTGATATTTCGTTTCGGAAGGCTTTACCTTGTTGGGCTATACCGAAAGGTATATTTGGATAGATTGTGTCAACAACGTTTTTATAATTCGTAAAAATACCCTGAGCAGTTTCTGGACGAAGATAAGCAATGGATTTTTCGGCAAGTTCTTTGTTTTCGGAAGTGTCTTCTGGAAGGACCGCACCAACGTGGGTAGAGAACATCATATTAAATTTGCGTATTGGCCCCCAGTTTTCTTTACCACAGACTGGACATTTGGTGTGAGTTGCTAAAAATTCTTCAGTGGTGACGGATTCTGTAATACCGTCAGCGATTTTGTCAGCACGAAAGCGGGATTTGCAATCTTTACATTCTACTAATGGATCAGCAAAAGTAGCAACGTGGCCAGATGCAACCCAAGTTTTTGGATTCATTATGATGGCTGCGTCGACTCCGTAAATATCGTCACGATTTTCGACGAAGAATTCCCACCAAGCGTCCATGATTTTCTTTTTTAAAGTTACACCGAGTGGACCAAAATCCCAAGTTCCAGCCATTCCCCCATAAACATCGCTACCTGGAAAAATAAAGCCACGGCGTTTACATAAACTTACTATATCCTCTAATTTGCTCATAAAAATATTATACCACACTAAGTGTTTTAATAGAGAAAGACGGATGTGTTATAATCTTGATATGGCAAAAAAGAAAAAAGTTAATCTAAAACGAACGCTCCATTATTTTTGGATGGCGTTAATGCGGAATAAAGTACGCACGTTTTTGATTCTTTTTTTGATTCCGATTTGGATTTTTATTGCACATGTGATTGTACCGCGCGGTACTAGTGAAATAATTGGGCAAATAAGTTCTGGTGATTTTGAATTATCAAACTATGTTTCGATTTTACTTCTAACTTTAATCCCGGCCGCATTTAATAATTTAGTGCTGATTCGTTTTCTTGATTGGCTAGATTGGTCATTAGACGCTAAAGGCGGAGAATTTTTATCACAACTAGCTTTTGATGCCGTAATAAATCAATCGATGACTTTTCACAGCAATCATTTTTCGGGTTCGCTTACGTCGCAAGCAAACAAACTCTCCGGTGCCTTTATTAGTTTTAAATCAAATTTTGTATGGGATGTTTTCCCGCTAATTTTAATTACGATTTACTCAATCGTGACGGCATTTTTGATTTGTCCGCCGTTTGCGCTGGTGCTCGTGCTCTTTTCTTTCTTCTTTGTATTCATTGCATTTTATATGTTTCGCAGAGATTCTTATCGAGAGGAAGAATTAGCGGAGGCAGAGAATAAACAGACGGGACAACTTGCTGACGCAGTAACAAATGTTCTTAGTGTCAAATCTTATGCACGCGAGAGATTTGAAAAGAATCGTTTTTCTAAAGCTACAAAAAGAACACATGACGCGACATTTGGCATGGCAAAAGCATCACTCGTTAGAAATTCAGCATTAAATTTAATTGAAACGATTACTTTTATTGCGATAGTGATTTTAATAATTCTAAGCCAACAGTGGTTTGGATTAAGTATTGCTGATACAGTATTTCTTTATACCATTTCAATGTCTTTGATGGATCATTTATGGATGCTAGGGCATATCCTTCGTACGATGAACCGCGCGTTTGGAGATGCAAAAGAAATGGTCGAGATTCTTGATATGCCTTATATTATTGACGATAAAACTGACAAACCTTTGAAGATTAAAAAAGCTGAAATAAGATTTCAGGATATTACTTTTAAGCATGCGGAACAAAAAACTGCACTATTTGATAATTTTGACTTAACGATTCCGTCTGGTAAGAGCGTTGGACTTGTTGGTATTTCTGGTTCGGGTAAGACGACTTTAACAAAACTTTTGCTTCGTTTTGCTGATGTTACTGGTGGCGGAATAATAATAGATGGGCAGGATATTCGTGATGTTACACAAAAATCATTACGTGAAGCCATAGCGTATGTTCCTCAGGAATCTTCTTTGTTCCACCGGTCTGTGTTCGAGAATATTTCATACGGAAAACCTGGTGCTAGCAAAGAAGAGGTTATAAAGGCGGCCAAGCTAGCGAATGCTGATGGATTTATTCAAGATTTACCAAATGGATACGAGACATTAGTAGGCGAACGAGGTGTGAAACTGTCCGGTGGGCAAAGACAGAGAATTGCAATTGCAAGAGCAATTTTAAAAAATGCTCCGATTCTGGTACTTGACGAAGCAACTTCGGCACTAGATTCAGAATCCGAAGCTTTAATTCAGGATGCACTAAAAAACTTAATGAAAAATCGAACTTCAATTGTGGTGGCACATCGACTTTCGACGATTGCTGGACTTGATGAAATAGTCGTTCTTAATGAAGGCAAAATTGTCGAGCAGGGGACACACAAAAAGCTTCTTTCAAATAAAGGTGAATATGCTAAACTTTGGTCTAGACAAAGTGGCGCATTTCTTGATGATAATGATTAATCGGTTTTGGTATTGTGATAGATTTTTTCGTTTTTGATGGAATCTGGTAGATAATTTTTGTCGAGATGAAAACCGGATTCCCACTTTTGGCCTTTGCCATAGCCGAGGTCTTTCATGAGTTTGGTTGGAGCGTTTCGAAGCCAAACTGGCACTGGTTCGTTTGGAGCTTTACGGGCGAGCTCCAAAGCTTTATACCAGGCATCTGCAGAATCACGATTTTTCTTAGATTTACTTAATGCGATGCAGGTATGTGCAAGAATCAATCCAGATTCTGGCATACCAACACGTTCAACGGCTTGGAAACAAGCGGTAGCAAGACTGAGTGCGCCATTACCTGCAAGCCCGATGTCTTCGGATGCAAAGATAACCATACGGCGAGCGATGAATTTAGGATCTTCGCCGGCTTCAACCATACGGGCGAGATAATAAAGCGCGGCGTCTGTATCGGAGCCGCGAAGCGATTTAATAAATGCAGAAATAGTATCATAGTGTTTGTCGCCTTTTTTATCATAGCCAGGCATTTTTTTGCCGGCAGCTTCAATGACGACATCCTCATCAACTTTGTCAGCTAGAGATAAGGCGAGTTCTAAATCACCTAGGGCGGAACGAGCGTCGCCGCCGGATAGCTCGGCGATTAACTCGATAGCTTTTTTCGTAACGCGTTTTGTGGCTTTTTCGGCCTTGATTGCTCGTTTAATAACTTCGATAATGGAGCTTTTATCAAGCGGCGAAATTACTACAACGCGGGATCGTGACAAAAGTGGTGAAATGACTTCAAAGCTTGGGTTCTCAGTGGTGGCGCCGATCAATGTGATTAAACCAGATTCAACGTGAGGCAAAAAAGCATCCTGTTGGGCTTTATTGAAGCGGTGAATTTCATCAACAAATAATACAGTGCGAGTTTTTAGATTCCAATTGAGTTTGGCGCGCTGAACAACTTCTTCAACGTCTTTTTTCCCAGCTGTAACGGCGGAGATTTCAACAAAATCTGCCTTAAATTCTTTGGCTAAAATTCTTGCAAGCGTAGTTTTGCCAGTGCCAGGAGGGCCCCAAAAAATTAGATTAACTGGTTCACCTTTTTTTACAATTTCAGTTAAAATTTTTCCTTCGCCAATAATGCTATTTTGGCCCAAAACCTCTGATAGTTTGGTCGGTCGCATCCTCTCTGCCAGTGGAACTCTATTCATAAAAATGATTATATAAGATTTTTTAACAAATTAAAATTTTTTATGCTATTATTAAGTTAATAATAAAAGGAGTTATATATATGGGTTCATCAGACCTCTACAGAATATTAGATAGTATGGATAGTAGCAGCTATAGCAGCTACACAAATACTGCAACTGGTATCGGAATCTGGGGCATTATTGCTCTTATTCTTGCTATCGTTGGTGCAATTCTAGTATTTTGTCTATTTGCAAACGCTAAAGCAGAACCAAAAGGTAAATTTGCTAAGTGGCTCAAGGATTTCTTGAACTTCAAGACTATGTGGATTGAAGCAATCCTCAAGATGACTTACTACTTTGCAACTATCTTTGTAGTTCTTATTTCATTTAGCTATCTAGCACTCGGCGGCTATGGTGTTCTCATGTTCTTCTTGCAATTAATTCTCGGACCAATCCTTGTCCGTGTAATCTACGAAGCATCAATCATGTTTGTCATGATTTGGCGCAATACTAAAGACATCGCTAAGAACACTGAAAAAAAATAATTAGCTAAAAAATACCCCCTGCAAGTCAGGGGGATTTTTTATTTAACTAATTCTTTTACTCTCTTTGCAACACTTTCATTGCCATCTACTAGTTCAGCTGAAGGAAAGAACTCTTGAATAAGAGGTTTTATCAATGAATAGTGTGTGCAGCCGAGTACAATGGAATCATAATCTTTTGGTAGATTATTTAATAATTCCTTGAGTTTTTTATAGATTTTTGATTCATCTTTATTTAGATTAAATTCAATTGTGTCGGCAAGTCCTGGGCAAGGAAGAAGGTCTATGACTTGGCTTTGTCTTTGATTTTCTTTTACTAAGGTTTCAAGGCGTTCAGAATGAATGGTGCCTGGGGTTGCTAGTACAAGAATCTTATTAGCATTGGATTTTGCAGCAAGTCTTACAGCGGGTTCCGTGCCAACGAACGGTATTTTAAATTCTTCACGAAGTTTTTCAATACAACGAGTGGTAGCAGTATTGCATGCAATTACGATAATCTCTGCACCCCAGTTTATTAAAAACTCGACATTGCCTTTGACTATTCGATATAGCTCGTCGTCTTCTTTTTCGCCGTAAGGACAGTTTTTTGAATCAGCAAAATAATAGTATTCTTCGTTTGGAAGAAGTTTTTTGATGGCTTCTAGTACGGATGTGCCACCGATTCCAGAATCAAATACGCCGATTTTCATTCGTTTATTATATAATATATGTAATGTTAATTAAAGTTTTAGTGAAGCCTGGGTCTAAAAAAGGCCCGCTGGTGGAGGAAAAAGCAGAGGGCATTACTGTCTATTTGCGCGAAAAACCGCATGACGGTGAAGCCAATGAAGCTTTGATAAAACTACTGGCGGACCATTATGGTGTGGCAAAGAGTTGCATTGAAATAAGATCGGGTGGAAGGTCTCACCAAAAAACGATAGAAATAATCGGCAAATAGGAGGTTTATGCCAGACGAAATATCAACAAAAGCGGTGAGCGCGGGAATAAAAAAAGCACATCTTAGTATATGGAAGATGGTTCTGCTCGGTATGTTTGCGGGTGCATTTATTGGACTTGCTGGAGTGGGAGCAACATTTGGGAACGTGTATGCTGGTAAGCTGGCGGGAGCCTTGATTTTTCCGGCAGGTCTTGCAATGGTGGTAGTAGCGGGGAGTGAACTGTTTACGGGGAACTGTTTAATGGTAACAGCACTACTTAGTCGCGAAATTGGCCCACTTAAATTACTAAAAAACTGGTTCTTTGTGTTTTTGGGAAATTTTATAGGTGCAGGACTAGTTGCGCTGATTGTGGTAGCAAGCGGTGTACTAGATCCGATAGCAGATACAGTGGTAGCCACAGCTAGCGCTAAAGTCAGCATGGGTTTTCCGGTTGCGATGCTTAGGGGTGTGCTTTGTAATTTTCTAGTCTGTATTGCAGTATGGATGGCTTTTGGTGCAAAAACAGTAGGAGGGAAGATTGCGGCAGTATTTTTCCCGATTATGCTATTTGTATTATGTGGATTTGAACATTCGGTTGCAAATATGTATTACGTTCCAGCGGGTTTATATATGAACTGGTTTAATGGCACGGCTACAACTGGGTTGTCAGTACAATCATTTTTAGTAGAGAATTTATTGCCAGTGACAATTGGTAATATTATTGGTGGAGCTGTTTTGGTTGGCGGTGGCTACTATCTAGCATATCTAAGAAAAAAATAGACAAAAGCTAGGGAATTGTGGTATAATAGCTGGTATCGGCGCTGTAGCTCAGTTGGTAGAGCAGAGGCCTGAAGAGCCTTGTGTCACTGGTTCAAGTCCAGTCGGCGCCACCAACGTAGTTTAATCGGCATTTTGCCGATTTTTTAGTAATAAATTTCTGTTAAATTTCCCGTATTTTTAGAATGTAATTTAGTGCTATTTTTTTATGAAAAATGGAGCAAAAATATAACTTGTTCCTATTTATTTTTATAATAACATCTTAATATATACTCAAAAACTACCAGATTTCAATAACCCTACGATAATCCTCTCCATCAATCATCGCGATTACTGTTATTTTCTTTGGGACAACTGATTTAGATGTTTTTTCGTAGTCCAAGTCGATATGAAAGTTACTTACTTTTTTACCGTTTTTTAAGGCATTATATAGTTCATTGTCAGAGAGTTGCTTTTCTTTTTCTGCATCTGGTGTTCCGATAAACTGATTTTCTATGCCTTCACTACCACCAAAATAATCAGGAGATATTAAATATATTCTCTTTAACTGTCCAGATTCTAGATACTTATCAATATTATCATTAGTCACATCGTTAAACATATTACGCTCCTTAGTATTATTTACTATTTATAATATCACACCATTTGCTAGCTCTTGATTATATATTTTTAACCGTTAATACCCACCCGATTCACCATAATAAGGTTACTTTTATTTTTTGTATGGATTCCATAAGATATTCGCCTTGTTTTTGATTATTATAAAAAGTGGGGTTTAATTTTTCTAGATTTGTGATATAATACTCTAGTAGGAAAAATTAAAAAC
>CAMNAJ010000011.1 GCA_946530935.1 uncultured Candidatus Saccharibacteria bacterium
TATTCTTACAAATTTGATATTTCCTTTGTTCCCTATTTCGAGCTATTTTTGAACTGTGCCACGCAACACCATCATATTCAATACCAGTGTTAATAGATGGAATAAAGATATCAAGTTCCATTCCATTACTAAATAAATCTTTATAGCCGTTCTCTGCATCAGGAAAAACCTTCTTTATATAATAGAACAGCGCCTGTTCTGGCAATGAAGATCTTAATGCTTTGTTACACTCTGGGCAACCGACACCCTTTGTACGATAGTAAACATTACTAGAATAATGATGGCCACAGATACTACATACCCATTTTACTTTTCCATCGTGTCCGTATAATATTTCTCCCATTTTCTTTGGATTATCCGGCGAATACTCTTCAATCAAATAATTAAAACCATTCTTTTTACACCAAGTTTTTAGATCATTAAACCCAGGCAATACTTTTTCATTTGAACAATACGGGCATTTAGTTTGGTTGACGGAACTGGTCTTGTTGTTTAATTTTGCCTTATAAGAATGTCCATAACTACATTTCCACCAATACCATGTATTATTATTGCCTGCAAAAACATCAGCAGGTGTTGTGGGGTAATTCTTTTTATAATCCCACTCCTTCGCGATTTCTGGGAAAAGAGTTCCAAAATCATTAACACCAGGTACTAGTTTTCTATGACCGCACACGGGACACCCTCTAGGTACTTTAGAAGTCCTGTTGCTTGGTGGTGAATCCCAAGTATGGCCATGTCTGCATTTCCATTTAACGTCTATATTGCTACCCTTATTAATCCTTGATGCTGGCAGTTTATTACCTGCCCGGTTATATTCTTCTAGTATTTCTATTCTATTATTACTTTTACACCAGTCTTCAAGACTCAGGTTGATGGTTATGATGCTTGCTCGTCTACATTCTGCACAACCGGCGACATCAAGTCTCCTTACATTAATTTTCTTAGCTGGCGCTTGGCGCCATTTTTTACCGCAGATAGAACACTCCCACCATACACTTGTTTGGCTGCCCGGTGCCAAAGAACGAATACTGATTTTTGAATTCTTCTTGTAATCCCAATCTTTACATACTTCCGGGAAAAGCGTAAGAATATCGTTTACCCCCGGTTCAATGCGTTTATTGCAACAAGTTGGACAATCACTGCATTTCCAGGTCACAACAGCCACAGATGCTAACCAAGGACTATGCTTCGGGTTATCGCACTTCCACCAAACTTTTAAACGCGTAGCTTTACCAATTTCCGATGCAGGAGTCTGATTATTGCCACGAATATAGTTTTGCAATATCTTCTCGTGACCAGTTTTTTTACACCACTCCTCCAGGCTCATTGATAGTATTCTCATCAAATTAATTATACCACGCGTAGCGGGTATGATTTATAACCTTTGAGAATTATGATTATAGTCCAATATGACTTCTTTTACCCATTAACCGTACCCTCCAGCGGAAGCGGATCAATTCTAGCTGAACAAGCTAGAAAGCCGCTTCCAGATATGACGAGAGTTCGGCGTGCTTGGCTGGTTTTGGGGAAATAGTTTGAATCGCGGAAACTCCGACGAAGACTCTGGTGAAAACTCTGGTGAACTGTTATGTAATCAAACCAAGTATAAACACGTAAAATGGACGAAAAATGCGACAATCCGATTTTTGAAATGAATTACCATTTCTAGCAGAAAACCAATCAAAAATGATGATTATTCACTGAAAAAAAGGCAAAACCCCTGTTTTAAACAGGGGTTTTGTTCCGAGTAATACGTATCGTTATTACTCATAATTCTGGTGCGCCTGACTAGACTCGAACTAGCACAGCCGTGAATCTGGCCACTACCACCTCAAGGTAGCGTGTCTACCAATTCCACCACAGGCGCATATCAATATTATATCACATTTTTAGAAATTGAAAACAATTAAATATAAGGTAAGAGTAATACTTTTAGAATTACAATTAGAATCGTAAGACCAGCCGCAAAGAATATATGCCAAGTATTTTCCCCAGTTTGTTTCTTATACATGATGGCTGCAATAAATCCAGCCACGGCAAGAAACGGCGAAATAATACATAATAAATCAAATACCCCTCGAATAATACTAAGAGCGGTCATAGCGATCTGTGTTTCCGCACTGTGGCCAGGTATGCTTCTTAACATAAAGCCCATTATTAAACTGCCAATTATACCGAGTACCGCCAGAATTACGCCGGTATTTGAAAGCCTTTCTCCGCTTTGACGAATAGCTTCAGGTTCCCTCGTAAAACCTTTTTTGGTGGCAAAATCTTTCGGGCTTAAACTTGCTAGGTTTGCTTTACTCTCGTGAGTCGCAGCGTTCTCGGCCTTCTCCTTCTCAGCCTTGATTCTCTTTTTCTCTTCCCAGTCTTCAGGAGCGTCGTCCATATTACGGTGTCTTATTCTTTGTAGCTTTAGTTGCAGCAAAGTTTGTTACATCAGAAAATCTATCAATTGCGGTTACAAGACGTACGTTATTACTAAACGCACGGGTGTTTTTATTGTAGATGTAAGTCATATTTGCTTGGTATAAACCGATGGCAGGCACGTCGCGCACCCAATATTCGAGAAACGTCTCGTACTTTTTAATTCTCAGAGTTTCGTCTAATGTTTCACGAGCGCCAATCAAAAGATCATCAACTAGTGCATTCTTGTAGTTTGAGAGGTTTAATCCAGATTCATCTGCCTGTGTTGAGTGGTAATATGGTAAGAGGTCTGGGTCCGCACCAAGTTCTACCTCGTAAACCAAAATATCGTAATTACGTTTTGAGATTACATTACCGATAAACTCTTGTGTTTCTTCGTGTACTGTTACGTTCACGTTGAAGCCAAGGAGCTCGAGTTGAGTTTTTAAACTATCCGTAATAGCCGGCAAGTATCCAGAATTTACTGTGGCGACATTTAAAGTCAATTCTGTCCCATTTGAGAGAGTGGCAATTTTTTCTTTTGCAGCGTCAAAGTTGTAGCTTGGTAGCTTAGGATAAGTTGTAAGTTTAATCTGCGATTCAATTAGTGGATAGTCTAGCATCACAGTGCCAGGCGCCGCGGTCCTGACAGTAATCAAATCAATTCCCTGTCTAATCGCCGAGCGCATATCGCGTTTCTTTAATGTGTCGCTAGAAACGTTAAAGAACATAAACGCTCCAGAATTAATCCCAGAATCTCTTCTGACATAGCTACTAGACGTTACTGCGCTAGCCTCCGTCCCAGCTAGCTCCGCCGTAGCGGTTACAACGCCAGAATTGAGCGCTGAGACGATACCAGGTTTATCGTCATAGGTACGCACTGCGAAACTGTTTAGCATCGGTTTACCACGGTAGTAGTTTGGATTTGCGGAAAGAAAGACAGTTTCATTGCCACTCGCATTAGTTTGAAGTGCGTTAAACATAAAAGGACCGGAGGAAACCGGCGCATTTGAAAAGTCGTCTTCAACCAAGGTTTTTGGTTGGGCATCCTCAAGTTCGTGCTTTGGTATGATTGGGATTTCTAGCGCGCTCGCGAAATCTGCGTAGGCCGAAGGTAGCGTGAATATGATTTGGCCAGCTTCGTTCTCTTCAACCTTAACATTTTTTAAACTCGAAGAATAAATCGTACTAACTAACGGATTTTGAATCAAATCGATTGTAAACATCACATCTTCGTTTGAAATATATTCGCCATCAGACCATTTAATATCATTTTTTAGTACTGCCTTCCAAACTTTGCCATCCTGCTCTGGAGTAAGAGACTTCAAAAGTCCCATATTAATATTGCCAGAATAGTCTACCGTCGTAAGAGTTGAAAACATTAATTTAGAGAGTACTTTTTCGGAACTTGTCACCGCAAAAAGCGGATTCATGGAATTAACTGGGCCAATTGTGGCCTCAGTATAGCTTCCACCTTCTACAAATACGTCGCTGGCATACGACGCGCCAGACCAAAAAGCTTGGGTGATAGCCAGCATTACGAGGCCTGCCACCAGTAAGCACCATTCAAGAATCAGGAGCTTAATCCCACGAATATGTGAAACTCTAGCAATCAAGTTTTCCTTGATATGCTCCTTACTTTCTTCGCGTGCTTTTACGGAAACGCGAGAAAACTTTCGGATGATTTTTTGCCCACGCTTTTTGATATTATTTGCCATATTACGCTGGAATTATTAATAGTCCTAAAATCGACGAAACAAAAATCACGGCCGTAACAATAGTGGTTACAAAAAGTGATTTCTCAAGCCCACGCCTAGTCGTATAAAGCTCGCCAGAGCTACCAAAGCCCGCGCCGAGTGATGCTCCGCGTTGTTGTAACAAGATTAATACAATCGTTAGGAACGCTGAGATGAATATAACTACTTCTAGAAAACTTCCTATTTGCATGATAACTCCTAGTACTACTATTATAAAGGAATCAGTAGAAAAAGTAAAGCAGACTACTTTAGCATCCCTTTACGTTTAAGAAGTGAATGGTAGGTGATAGCAAAGCGGTGTGATTCTTCGTCAATCCTTGCAATTAGTCTTGCAACATGTGAGCTAGAGCTAAGTGGCACTAACCCTTTACTAGGGATAATGATTTTGACGCCAGCGGATCTAGAGTGATCACCGGATTTGTCGCGCCCAATCACTGGAATATGGTATGGTTCTAAAAGTGGCAAGATTGCATTCACTTGCCCGGCTCCGCCGTCTAGTACGATTAGGTCTGGGTATTCCCACTCATGGTGCTTCAAACGTCTTGTAATGACCTCTTGCATGCTCTTTAGATCGTCATTAGTACTGGTGTGAATCTTGAATTTACGGTATTCACTACGCGCCGATGCGCCGTTAATAAATACCACCATGCTAGCTACGGTGTTAGTACCAGATTGATGCGAAATGTCGTATCCTTCAATTCGGCGTGGCGGTTCGTCTAGATCGAGCAGTTCTTGTAGATGTTTTAAAGCTTGGTCTGATGAAATATCGAGAAATTCTTTATCGGAAAAGACAATTTTTTTCTTTAATTCTTTTAAGCCAAAGAGTTGGTCGCGGGCTTCAGCGGCGAGCTCGTAATTCCCTTTAGACGCCTCATCATACATAGTTTTTTCTAATTCTTTTAGCAGCTTTTCACGGTCGCCTTCAAGGTAACGAATCAGCTTTCTTAGATTTCTTTTGTAATCTTTTGGTGTTGACTTACCAATCTCGATGCCTGGGGTTAGTCCGAGATCTGTATCGAGCGACTTTTTACCATCATATGGTTTAGTGTAATAAGGAAAGATTCGCCTAAGCATCCTCACAGCTTTTTCTACGGCTGATTTGCCATAAAACGGCCCAATATAAGTTGCTCTATCGTCTACGGGATTGCGGGTAAAAGAAATGTCTGGAACTTCTTCTTGCATAGAAATTCTAACGTAGCTCACAGTTTTATCATCACGAAGTAGAATGTTCCACTTTGGCATGTAGCGCTTAATCATTTCAGATTCTAAAAAGAGTGCATCCATCTCAGTGTCGACTGTAATCCAATCGGTATCGTTAATTTCAGCTACGAGCGCCTCGGTTTTTATGTCTTTTTTGGTTTTTTGGAAGTATTGGCGAACTCGATTCTTTAATACTGCAGCTTTGCCAACATAAATAATCTCGCCAGCAGCGTTTTTATGAAAATAAACTCCCGGGCTGTCCGGGAGTTTACTGAGTTTTTGTCTTAAGCTCTCGTTCATTCTTTAATTATATAATATAATTAAAGAAAGTAAAGCTTAGTCTAAATCTTCGTCGAACCAATCTTCGTCGTCGAAGTCTTCCCAATCGTCATCGTCATCATAGAGGTTATTGCCACCCATGAGACCGGAGAGAAGGTCATTGATGTCGGTATATTCAGCTGGTGCAGCTGCGTCGACACTTGATTTATAATCGAAGTCAAGATCTGCTTTAATTTCTAGGCTGGAATCTTCTGCCGTATATGTCATATATAGTCTTGTGAAATTGTTATCACCGTTAACCTCAACGTAGATTGGCGGAATTGTATCGAGAGAGTCTTTAAGATCGTCGGCAGTAATCTCTTCAGTAGTAACACCGTCATTGCTGAAACATTTAGCAACAGCACTAGAGTTTTCTACGCTTTTACCAAAGGCATTAGCAAAACCAGCAAGTTTTTCGGCATCGAAGGAAAGTTTGTAAACTGGAGAATCCTTCTTAGCAATTTTTACACCTTCAGTAGTATACTTTACGAATTCATTTTGTTTGTAAAGACCAGCAATATCAATATCTTCATCTTTAGTAATGTTTTCGAGCAAGCATGAAGTTGTTTCGTCTGTTGGTAGTAGGCTGTTGTCTTTGATCATTTCTTCGACTGGCAAACGAATCCACTTGTTGGCTAGCATATTGATAACTGCATTAATCTGGGCGGTTTCATCGTTTGGATCTGGTGCGCAGTTGTCTTCTGTGTCATTAGCACAATTTGTGGCAGGTGCATCGCTATTGTTTGCAACCTTTAGATAAAGATTTTTGTTCACGAAGGCTTCTTCAAGACCAACGGAAATCTTTTGGCCACCAGTCAATGCTACAGTTGTATTAATGGTGCCAGAACTGGCTTGATTCTCGGCATCATATCCAACGTTGAGCTCAGCACCGATGGTGTCGATTGGTAAATCTTCATTACTAATACCTACTGTGATGGTGCCTTTAGTGGTGACCTTCTTCGCTACATCGCCAGAAAGAAGTCTAGTTATGGCTTTTGATACGTCACCGCCACCGCTAGTGCCACCACCAAGTAGCATTGCTGCAGCTACGCCGCCACCAACTAGGGCAAGCACTAAAATGATGAGGCCAACGATAAGCCCCGTCTTTTTGCCAGCCGGTTTTTCTGAACTTGCAACCGGTTCAGCAACGGCAACTGGGGCCTCGGCTGGGGTTTCGGTTGTTGGTTCTGCAGGTTTTTCTTCTGGTTTTGCCACCGGTTCTTCCGGTGCTGGAGCTGGAGTTGCCTCAGCCGGAGCTGCATCCGTTGGAGCACTCGGGGTTGGGTTGAGGGGATTTGGTGTTCCCTCAGGATTTTCGTTCATATAAAAAACTCCTTACTTTTAATACTTATACTTATTTTAACATAAGTTTAATAAAATGGTATATAATTATTTTTATGGATAATTCAATAATTTCGAATATTAAAGCAAGACAAGTTTTAGATTCGCGTGGTAATCCAACGGTTGAGGCGGAAGTTTTTCTTGAGAACGGTGGCTACGGTCGTGCGATGGTGCCATCCGGTGCTTCTACTGGCTCTGGCGAAGCTCTGGAACTTCGTGATGATGACAAAACCCGCTACGGCGGCAAAGGTGTCTTAAAGGCAGTCTGGAATGTTAATTCCAAAATCAAAGATATTTTAGTTGGCAACACTTCAGATCTTCGTACTGTTGACCAAATGATGCTAGAACTTGATGGTACAGAAAACAAATCCAGTCTCGGTGCCAACGCAATTCTCGCTGTTTCTCTTGCGACAGCTAAAGCCAATGCTCGCGCTGCTAAAGTCCCATTTTATAAATATGTTGCTGAACTCGCAGGTACCGAAGACGAAATGTGCATCCCGATGCCGATGATGAATGTGATGAACGGTGGCGAACATGCTTCCTGGGCAACCGATTTTCAAGAATATATGATTATTCCGCGTGGTGCTGGTAATATTGCCGACGCCGTACGCATGGGCGCTGAAGTCTTTCATGCACTTAAAACCGTATTAAAAGACCGTGGTTATCCTACTACTGTCGGAGACGAAGGTGGCTACGCTCCAAAAGTTAAAGATGGCAACAATGAACCACTTGAATGTATTAAGCTTGCCGTCGAAAAAGCTGGTTACAATTTTGGCGAAGACATTGCCATTGCTATGGACATTGCGGCTAGTGAATTTTACGAAGGTGACCATTATGTATTAAAGACCAATGGCGACTGGAAATCCGCCGAAGACATGATTAACTGGTACGACTGGATTATTAATAATTACCCAGTTATTTCTATCGAAGATGGTCTTGCTGAAAACGACTGGGCGAACTGGAAGATTTTAACCGAACGTATGGGTGATCGCATTCAACTAGTGGGTGACGATTTGTTTGTTACTAATACTAACTTGCTTGCCCGTGGCATCAAAGAAGGTGTCGCAAACGCAATTCTGATTAAGCCAAATCAAATTGGCTCGCTTTCCGAAACCATCGATGCTGTATTAATGGCGAAAAAAGCCGGTTACAAAACTGTTATGTCGCACCGTTCCGGCGAGACCGAAGATGTTTCAATCGCCCATCTTGCAGTAGGGCTTGGTACTGGTCAAATCAAAACCGGTTCATTATCACGGAGCGAACGCATCGCAAAGTATAACGAGCTTATTCGTATTGCCGACACTAATTCAAATCTCGGTTTATAAAATAAAAAACATCCTGACTATTCAGGATGTTTTTTGTGGTTTAAAGCTTAGAAGCTTCGCGGAAGCCGTCATAGAAGTTTTCGGAAATCTTTGGGTGGCCAATCTTGTTGGCGGCAGCTACTACTTCCATAATATCGTCAGTGATTTTGAAGATATTTGGATCTTTGTCGCTAATTAGTTTTAGTCTAATCATTTCCTGAATAATACGGTCAAAGTTTCTCCAGTATGATTTGCCAATCAAAAACACTGGCATTACTGGCATCTTTGATTCTTGCATCAAACAAAGAATTTCGGAAATCTCATCCATCGTACCAAAACCACCTGGGAAGAACACGAACACTTTCGAAGCCATGGCGAGTGACACTTTGCGGGCAAAGAAATATTCAAAAGTAATGCAGTCGGTAAGATAAGGATTTGGGAATTGTTCATGCTTCAAGGTAATATTAAGGCCAATCGTGCGCCCACCGATTTCATAAGCACCGTGCGAAGCGGCTTCCATAATGCCAGGCCCACCACCAGTCACTACGGCGTGGCCGTTTTTAGCTAATTCCCCGCCGAGTTTGTAGGCCATTTGACAAAATTCATTATCTTGTGGCAGCCTAGCTGAACCAAAAATCGTTACGCCTTGCGGAAATGAGCGAACGATTTGGAGTCCCATGCCGAGATCCTTGGCATAAGCATTCGCACGCTCAAGATCAGCAATCGATAATTTTTTCAGCATTTCTTCTTCAGTCGGTAACATAGTTTTCCTTTTTATAATTTTTGAATTGGCATCGGATGTAGTTCCTCAGTTCCTGTAAGTATACCACGGTTGGCGCCAATTTTTCGAACTACTGACGTTGAGTTAGCGGATGCGAATATTAACGATTGTCTAAATGAATGACCAGACGTCAAATGCGCTAAGAACCCAGAGCCGAACGCATCTCCGGCACCAGTGGCGTCTTTTATCTTAGAATCTTCATAAATACCAAAACGGTAAATCTCGCCAGTGTCTTTCTTCCCGGCTATACCGCCCATCGGGCCGTCTGTAATAATAACAGTTGGTACATATTGGTTTAGATGATAGATAAGTTCCGTTAGTAGAACACCTGGAACAATTTTGGCAGCCTCAGATTTATTGACTAGCAAAATATCGACATCTTCAAGAAGTCCAATCAACTTTTCTTTTTGAGCCAGTTCTTTTACGCCAGGGTTAAACATGATTTTAGCGCCAAGTCTTTTTGCCTTGACAAAGAATCTAAGCAGCGTGTCCATGTCGCCACGAAGCGTCGTGACATAAAGCCAATCTGGCTGGATTAAATCAAGATCTTTTTCGTCGAAATTATCAAATTTTTCACTAGCACCCCGATAAGTTAAGATTGTTCTTTCGCCACCTTTGGAATCTAGTAATATAACCGATGTGCCGGTACTCTTTTTTGATACGAAATTCACATATGAATTATCAATTTCTTCGCGGTCAAGAACCCTTAAAATCGCCTCGCCAGCCGAATCATGTGCAATATTGCCGATAAAGATCGCCTCATGTCCATGACGTGAGAAAGTAATTGCTGAATTAATTCCGCCGCCACCAACTTCGTAGCTTAAAGAATCGATATCTACCTTTGAACCAACCAGGACATTACCAAAAATTGCATCACTGCCAATTGTGGTTGGAGCTAAATCATCGTGATCAATTAGATAAATGTCTTGAAGAGCTGAACCTAAAGATACGATTCTTGCCATTACAATACCACTCCGCTTTTATCGATTTCTGCTACTAACTGTTGGAACATATCAGCTGGATTATCGGCCTGCGAAATTGCTGAACCAACATTAATCACGTCAAGATCGCAGTGCGCAAGCGCGCGAATATTTGTAATATTTGCTCCGCCATCCCAACCGATTTCAATCTCTGGCTTAATATTGCGGATTAATTGAATTTTTTCCATTTGCATCAGGTCAGCCGGCGAACCCTGCACGCCAAGCGTTCCTGCAAAGACCAAAGCGTGGTCGGCTGCTTCAATGTATTGTTGAACTGCGCCGGGATAGGTCGATTGAAGCAGTGCTACGCCACATTTAATGTCGTGGGCCTTTAATTCTTCAAAAATTGGCAAAAGGTTTTCGCTGGCTTCGGCATGGAAAATCACCATCGACGGAGTCAGCTTAAAAATGGTATCAAGATATTCGGACGGTTTTGAAACCATCATATGAAGGTCGGTAATCCAGTTTTTTGGCCACCAAATATTAGTGATATCAAGTGTAGTGGTTGGAGTAAAAACGCCATCAGAAAGATCAATTTGCACGCGACGCGTGAAAACATTGATACGCTCAGCCTGATCGCGAAAATCTTTTTTATTGTCTACTAAAATTGTTGGAACAATCGTAACTTCCCTAATCATAATCTTCCCTTTCGTCTAAGCGATTAATGCGGCGTATGCGCCGTTCGTAGCTTTCAAAATTTGTTTGAAGAAATGTTTTTACGATTTCTTCCATCATTTGATCATCACTCATAAAATGAGCCGATAGACACAGCACATTTGCGTCATCGTGTTGGCGCGCCAATACGGCTGATTCAACGCAGTGGCAATGCGCTGCGCGAATGCCTTTAAAACGATTAGCTTGTATCGTAACTCCGTGTGCAGAATCACAAATTAGGATGCCAAAAGAACCGTAGTTTTCGCGCACGTTTTTTGCAACTTCGATGGCTGGGTCGTTGAAATCATCACCTTCGTTATATTCGTAGGCACCTCTATCAATGACTTCGTATCCGGAAGCTGTCAAAAATTGAACTAAATGCTGTTTCTTTTCAAAGCCTCTGTAATCCGCCCCGACGAATATTTCCATTAATTCTCCCCACCGTAATCAACAGTGAGTTCTACCAAACGATTTGAATAGCCCCACTCGTTATCGTACCAAGCAACTACCTTAATCATGTTGCCGCAAACTACATCAATCAATGGCAAATCGACGATGCAAGAACGTGGATCACCGATAAAATCGGAAGAAACCAATTCTTCTTCAGTTACACCAATGATGCCGGTGTAATATGGCTCCGCCGCGATTTTCTTAAAGAATGCCACGAGTTCTTCTTTGGTTGTATCGCGTTTAATAATCGCTGTAATGTCAGAAAGTGAAACTACTGGAGTTGGAACGCGAACTGAAAGGCCATTAAACTTACCTTGAAGAGTTGGAATAGTAAGAGCAGCAGCTTTTGATGCGCCAGTTGTAGTTGGTACAATGTTTTCGGCAGCCGAACGTGCTTCACGGAGGTCTTTAGCCGGAGCATCAAGAATACGTTGTGAGCCAGTATATGAATGCACAGTTGTCATCATAGCTTTTTCAATACCAAATTCGTCTTCAAGTACTTTCATGATTGGTGCAATACAGTTAGTGGTACAAGAAGCATTAGACAAAATCGTGTCTTCTGGAGTGACGACATCCTCGTTTACGCCAAGCACGACAGTTTTTGCGCCTTCGCCTTTAGCTGGGGCGGAAATAACTACGCGTTTTGCGCCAGCATCAATATGGGCTTTTGCATCTTCTGGCTTTGTAAAGAACCCGGTCGATTCAATCACTACATCTACGCCAAGATTTGCCCAAGGTAGATTGTGTGGATCTTTTTCTGCGTAAACCGGTACTTCTTTACCGTCAACAATGATTGCGTGCTCGTTAGAAGAAACTTCTTTGTCGTAAGTTCCGTAAGAAGAATCATATTTAAGAAGGTGTGCTAGCGTCGCGGCATCGGTGATATCATTAATCGCCACCACCTCGGCATCTTTACGTCCCTGCAAAATTTTGAACGCGTTGCGGCCAATCCTACCAAAACCATTAATTGCTACTTTTACCATTATACCTCCTATATACTTACGCTTATTGTATCACGTTACTCGCCAATAAACAACAAAAAAGTGCCTTTAAGGAGCTTTCGCGACCAACGGGGAGCGAGTGAGCGCCGGTCCACCCGTAACGCTCGGAACGAATTGCCGAAGGCAAACGGGCTGGACCAAGCGTCTCCGAAAAGGCACTTTTTGTGTTATTAACGAGCAAAGTGTGCAAATGCGCGGTTTGCTTCTGCCATGCGGTGGCAATCTTCCTTCTTCTTGAAGGCGGCACCAGTTTCATTGTAAGCATCTACGATTTCTGCTTCGAGGCGCTTAGCGTATGGCATGCCAGAACGAGCACGTGCAGCTTGTACAAGCCAAGTGAATGCAAAGTGCATTTGGCGGTGACCAGCAATTGGGAATGGGATTTGGTAGTTAGCGCCACCAACACGGCGGGACTTAACTTCAAAATCTGGAGAAACATTAGCAATTGCTTTTTCAAGTACTTCAACAGGATTCTCTGACTTAAGTTTCTTAGCAGCACCCTCAATTGCAGAATATACTGCACGTTCGGCTACTTGCTTTTTACCATCAAGCATTGACTTATTAATGAGTCTTTGGACCATGATTGATTGATACTTACGATCTGGAGAAACTTTACGCTCTAAAGATTTAGTAGTTTTACGTGGCATAATTACTTATCCTCCTTCTTTGCGCCGTATTTAGAACGACCTTGTTTGCGGCCATTAACGCCTTGGAGATCAAGAGTACCACGTACAATGTGGTAACGCACACCTGGAAGATCTGGCACACGACCACCGCGTACGAGCACGACAGCGTGCTCCTGGAGGTTGTGACCTTCGCCACCAATGTATGCCCAAACTTCTTGGCCATTGGTAAGACGCACACGGGCAACCTTACGCATAGCAGAGTTTGGTTTCTTTGGAGTCTTGGTAGTAACTTTAATACAAACACCACGTTTAAGCGGTGCAGCTTTCTCATAACGCTTGGTTTTCAAAGTATTGATAATTGAACCAAGTGCTGGAGATTTCGATTTCTTCGCATTCTTCTTGCGAGGCTTGCGAATCAACTGATTAATAGTTGGCATTAAAATATCCCTATTTAAGTTTAAAATTTATTATATTGCCTCGTTTACAAGTACAGCAATAGTAAACGAGATGAAACTCTTCCCTGTATTATATCACATATGTTTTAAAAAGTCTACATCCTAGAATAAAAATCGCCCCCGAAGGGGCGATGAGGTTTTAATTAATCCACGAAGGCTTGTTTAGTAGATCTAGAGTTCTTAAGATATAGTTGATATCATCGTGTAAAACGAATACTTCTTCTAAGTTACCATATATGCGATGTGCCGTAAAAACAATAACGTCGTCGCGGTCGTAGTCGTAGATTTCGAATTCCACGCTCCCTTCTTCTATAATTTCTGCCTTTATATCAAAGTATTGAAGGCTGTCGCCAAAAGTACGGAGTGCATAATTGATTCTACATTCATTTACGCGCTCTTCTTCGGCTCGGTCGCGAAAATACTCAAACTCAGTTTCAAGAAACAGCATAATCTTCTTCTTGAGCTTAGCTTTGTTTCTGGAAGAAACCGAATTCCCGGAGAAAACTACCCGTTTTTCCATGCTACTAACCCCCTAAAAGCATTTGTGGTTAAACTAAAAAGTGCAACCCACATACTATAATTATATCATGGATTGCACTAAAAGTCAAAGTAGACTACTTATTAGACTTCGAAAGAAGATTGAGTGCTGCTTCGATAGTCATGCGGTTCTTAATGTCTTGTCTAACATTTGGATCCTTGAGACTCTTTAAAGCTTCTGGAGATTTACGATATACATCGCGAAGCTCTGCAAGTTTTGCATCAACATCCTTTTCGTTAACGGTAACTTTTTCGTTTACAGCGAGAGTTTGGAGACAGAGCGAAGCCTTAACGTTTTCTTCGGCGGCTTTTCTTGCCTTCTTTTCCCAAGATTCTTCAGTTTCGCCACCACGCTTAATGTATTCTTCAAAAGTGAGACCTTGTGATTTAGCATTTCTTTCGACATTGTCGCGGATGCCATGCATTTGGTCGCTAATTAGAATTTCTGGAATTTCGCCAATTTTAGATTTCTTTACGAGTGCCTTTACAAGATCATCCTTAAACTTTTCTTCAATTCTCTCCTCGGTTTGGAGTTTGAGATTCTTTTCAATATCTTCCTTTAAAGCGTTCAAACTCTTAAATGGGCCAACTTTTTTAGCGAGCGCATCATCAATTTTTGGCACAATTACTTCATTGACTTGTTTAACAAGTATATTAAACACAGTTTTTACACCGGCTAAGTCAGTTACACCATAATCTTTCGGGAAGGTGAGTTCAAGGTCGAATTTATCGCCAGATTCGTGGCCAACGATGCCATCTTCAAAGCCTGGAATAAAATTACCAGAGCCAAGTACTAAATGATAGTTGTCGGCTGAACCACCTGGAAAAGCTACACCATCTTTTTTTCCAACGAAATCAATAATAACTTCATCGGTAAGCTTAGCAGCACGCTTTACGACCTTCTTTTCTGAATATGAATTAGCGATGTTGTTAAGAACGCCATCAATATCTTTAGTCGAAATCTTGGCCTCGTCGCGCTTTACCCCGAGCTTTTTAAAATCGCCAAGCGTAACTTCTGGTACTACTTCTACGGTTGCAGTATATTCAAGCATTTCGCCTGGTACAAATTTAGTGATACTGATTTCCGGACGGAGTAGAGGCATCTGCTTTTCGTTTTCGAAAGCACTCACAACGGTGGTACGGACGGCAAGATCCATCGTCCTAGCATTTAAATCATTTTCTGGTATGAATTTCTTCGCAACTTCCACTGGTACTTTGCCTTTGCGGAATCCCTCAACGCGGACTTCTTTAGAAAGTTCCTCGAGAGCAATTTCGCTTGCTTTCTTCAAATCGGCACTCTCTAGTGTCACAGTTAATTCAACGCGAGAATTAGCTAGCTTCTTCAGCTTTGTTTTCATGTTATCTCCTATAAGTTTTGTATATTATAACACAGTTTTGCCTGAGGCGGTAGTGCGGAAGTGAGAGAGCGTAAAACGTGGGTCAGCACCAAGTTTTACATTTGGATTCATAATACCTTCTGGGTCAAAGATATCTTTAATTTGGGCATAAAGTTTCTTTTCTTCATCGCCCATATTACTACCAGAAACTAATGCCTTTACGCGTCCTTCTGGTGAACCACCGGAAATCGAGCCACCTTCGCGGTTGATAATGAAGTTTGTGGCACGAATAAATGCGACTGCACGCTTCAAGAATTTTTCGTCCTCTACATCGAATTTTGGGCGTAGATTGTAATTACAGGCAGAATAAGAACCATAAAGCGCAAGATCGAGTCTTAAGCTCTTTTCGAGCACTTTTAAATCTTCGAGGAAACGGCCAAGGTTCTCTGGCGGCAAATAAAAATCCGTTGTAAGCGGCACACGCTCGCCGGCACGAACCTGATTTAGGAAACTCGTAAGTGAGTTTTCAAATTCGTTTAGCATCGATTCATTCTTTGGCGATTCAATAAAAATCTGAGAATTCTTGGGTAAGTTTTTCTTAAAGGCGGCAACTTTGTTTAATCTCGCATTATTGCGTTTATCAAATTTTACAAATATTACAAAACCGCCCTCAAATTTCTCAGTGTTAACACCTAACTTTTTGCCAGACTCTTCGGCAGAACGCGCGATGTCCATGTCATAAAGGTTTAATTCTAGTGGCGTTAAACCGTTTGCAAAATCGAGGAATTTTTTCGCATCTTCGAACTTTTCAAAGGTAGCTACCACACGACTAGTCTTGGCCTCAATTGGCACAGTGCGTAAAATTACCTCAGTGATAATACCAAGTGTTCCTTGTGCACCAAAGAAAAGTGGCATTAAGTCAAAAGATTTTTGACGGCATGCAAAACCAATTTTAGCGTAGCCACGTGACTCATGCTTGTTTTTGCGAAGTTCTTCGATTAATTTCTCGTTCTTTTTGTAAAGCGTATTTAATTTCTTGTATATTCCGCCTTCCACTGATTTTTCTTGTGAAATCCTAGACACGGCGCGACTACTCATCCAGTCGGTTTGGATGGTATCGCCAGTTGGCAAAACTACTTCGATTCTTTCTACGTAGCGCATGATGCCACCATATTTACCAGAGTAAATATCGGCCGGACAATTTGAAATTAATCCGCCGATTGTTTCTTGGTCGTGACCACCGATTGGCAAAGTAAGACCATTAATTGAAAGAGCGGTATTTAGTTCTTTTAAAGTAATGCCAGCTTGTACGCGAACTAATCTCTCACGTTTATCAGATTCGAGCAACTTATTCATTTTTTCTGTAGAAACAATCAAACCATTAGAAAGCCCTGCGCCAGTTTCGTCTAGTCCAGAACCCCATACAGTTACAGGTAATTTGATGTCTTTTGTCGCGAGCTGGTGGCAAAAGCGCATTAGCTTACGCACATCTTCAGTTGATTCTGGTAAGGCCACCGCTTTTGGCTTAATCTTTAAGACCGAACGATCGGTCGAATACATCTCTAGAATCTCTGGCGAATCAAAAGTGTTGCCAATAGTTAGCTGATTTAAATACCTCGCTATTTTGCCCATCTTGCTTATGATTATAGCACACAAAAACCAGTCCGCGTGAAAAATATGAAAAAATCCCCCACGAATGTGAGGGATTTGCTACCGGGGTAGCGACGCTAAGATTAGATGTCGCCCAGCTTGACGCCGGTAATCCGCTCGTGCCGCCTTAAGCGACGCTTTAATTCGTCGCGTAAGTGGAGCTCGTTTTGTACGAGCGTAGAGATTCTTCCCTGGCTCGCGCGGTCAGGAACGATGGTGGGTGGAAAGTCGGTCAATTTATCATGACCTTCAAGTTTGGCCAGCTTCTGCTGCATCTTGACGCGGTCTCCGGTCAGTTCCTGCAGCAAAGTGTAGGGCTTTTTCCAGACCATCCCCACGAAGTGGACGTCTTTCCGGAGCCCATCTCCACCACTGTAGCCAAGCTTGCCGGCAAGCAGACGGCGCAGGCGGTGCGTCATCAGTTCACCGTTGTCGCTCACGATGGGATAGATGAGCCTCTTGGCTCGGCCATTTTCGCTGATCTCTACAACGACATTTCTCTCAACAGTCTTCATAATGTACATACCCCCTTTAGATGATACAAAGGGCTGAGAGTCGCCCTTCGCCATCTATTATTCTAGCATGATTTTGATATTATTGCAAATATCAGTCGTTATCGTCTTTCTTTTTCTTGCGGAAACCACCAAAAAGATCAACATATCGTTTTACGTGTAGGGCATCACCTACCCCTGGAATTTTGCGCGCTTCATCGTAGACTTTTTGATTTACGGCAGCACGAGTTGGAAGCACTCGACGTTTAACATCATCGGCCACTCTGCCGGCCACACCTCCTGCAATCGCCTCGGCAATACTTTCGCCTTTGCTCGGAGCTCCTGGTGTGGCAAGCTCAACAAAAATATCTGTATAACGTTTATTCAGCGGGCTCGCCGCAAATTTAGTTTCAAAATCATTAGTATCCTTTGCAGTTGCCCCAAGTTTTTCAATTTCTTTAAAAAGCTCGTCGATTTTTTGTTTCATTTTGTCAGGCACTTCATAACTCGAGAAAATCGCCTGTTTCCTACTATCGATGCTCATCTTTACATATTTATCCATCGGGCTCCTTTTAATCAATCATAGCATAGTTGTAGTATAATATATATCGATGAAAATAGAATTTATCCCAGTTAAAACCCGTATTATTAACCCACCAAAAGATGATATTAATGATATTATCGGTTCTCTTGACATAAAAGATGGCGATATTGTTTTTATTTCTTCGAAAGTTCTTGGTATTAGTGAGGGGCGCTGTTTTAAAGTATCAGAGCACGATAAAACCGATTTAATTCGGGCCGAAGTGGACCGCTATCTGCCATACGTTAATAATACAGGCGACTTCCACGTTAATCTTACTGTTAATCAAAACATTTTAATTCCGAGCGGCGGAATTGATGAATCAAACGCCAACGGCTACTTTGTGCTTTGGCCGAAAAACCCGGACGCAACGTGCCAAAGAATTCGAAAAAGCATCATGGAGCGTACGGGTGTGAAAAAACTTGGCGTAGTAGCCACTGATTCGCATACTACACCGCTGCGTTGGGGTGTAACTGGTATTGCAATTGGTCTAGCCGGTGTGGAGCCACTCGAAGATATTCGCGGAAAAGAAGATTTATTTGGACGCGAAATGCATATCACACAGATTGATAAAATCGATCCGTTAACCAGTATGGCTGTAGCCATAATGGGCGAATCCAGCGAAGCTACACCAATTGTCATTTTGCGTGGCTACAAAGATATTAAATTTAAAGACAATGCCTCAATGAAGGATTTTAAAATCGATCCCGATTTTGATTTGTATTCTCCACTTATTAATGTTATACCTATTAATAGGAGGAATAATGAACAGCAAACAAAAATTAATTAGCATTAAAAAAGAGCTAAAGATACTCATTTGGCTAACAATTATTGCGGGACTAACTACATTTATTAGTGCTTTAATATGGTTTTTGAACTTCTCGCCAGCTACTCCAGTTTCAGAAAAATCAAGTTTGTCGACAAGTGCAGCCAATGTTGCTCTTATTGTTTCTCCGATTTTCGTTGTGTTGCTAATCTTGACTATTATTTGGGCCTTTAGAAAACGGTCTTACAAAAACTTTGACAAATAAAAAAGCTCCGGTAGAACCGGAGCTTTTTGTGAGGTTAGCCGAAAGTGAATTCCTCAATGGACTCAGGCGTAACCGCCGAGATGAAAACGGGTTCTTCAACATTATCCTGGTCCCAACCGAAGGTCACATAGTAAGACTCGACAATGTCGGTTTCGCCTTCAATCGGCTCGTCCGTCTCATCATCAACGGCATCCCCAATCAGGTCGATAAAAACCGTCATCGAGTCTTCAGCGTTCACTGCGTCGAGCAGCGATGAATAGGCTAGGCGCTCTTCAACGCCGCCCGAATCTCCGTACTGGAAGGCAAAGCAAATTCCGTCCACATCGCTGATGCGAATAAAGTCTGGCTCGCTGAAGCCACCGTTCTGAAGCACCGAAGGCCGTTTAATCAGCTCGTTGTAAACCTTCTTAAAAAGCGGCAGAAACGGCTTATTGGTAGATCCTTCATCTACAGAATAGTAGATATCGTATTCCTTGAAATTACCTTTCCAACTCTCGAACTCGTTCACGACCAGCATGTCCACCGGGAAAAATTTCCCTTCTCTTTCTTCATCCTCACAAAATGTTTTAATGTACATAGAGCATTTCCCCTCTCATGTTATTTTTAGCTCTACAAAAGAACTGGTTTTGCTATTATAGCACAGATTTGCCAATTTGTCAAAATAAGGTATAATTAAGCCATGGTAAAAGAAATCTCAGTTAAAACGCTAAATACAATTGAAGACATTATGCGCGCTGGCAAAGACAGATATACCGACGACAACTTTTCTAGTGACAGCTTTTTTGTGCGCGCATTTAAGAACTATCCTAAAAACACCGATCCGGAAATTGTAGCCATGAAGATTTGTTTAGTAGATACTACCAATACCACTAATCTCGGTCGTCTGCTTGGCGCTAAAGACTATAAAGATAAAACAGGCAAAATGATTCATAAAGATAACTTTACGCTCTCTGATCTAGTCAGTAAAATCATTTCTATGAAAGATTTTGATGAACGAGTAGAAAAGGGCGACGTAAGTCTTGTAACTGATTTAATCAAATGGGGTATGGAACACGATTTAAATGCTACTTCATTTTTTAGTAAATATTGTCTTTATCATAACTACGTTGCCTATGAACACGATGACTATTCAATTTTTGATAAAGTTGTAAAAGATAATCTTGGCTATTATCTTACGCGAGAAGAAGCTAAAGAGCTGATTCCTGGTATAAGATTTATCAATAAGAAGGACAAAACTGAAGCTGCCATCGTAGCTACCTCAGTTGCTAGCAAAATAGAAAAGATGCGAGTATCCGGTAATTATGATGCTTACCATAGCTTAATCGGCAAGGTTCTGGAGCTTCGTGGTATCACCGAAAAAGATGTTCCATATATGCGTCGGAAGCTTGATTATCTAATCTGGTACATGAACCGCACTAATATTTGACAAAAATAATAGTTTATGATAAACTAACAAGTAGGACAACTTCTACGAGGTTGTTACTTTTATGTAGGAGGGTACGATTATGGGTACACCTAGAACTTTGAAAGTCAACCTGAGTTCCAGCGGCTATTATATGGAGCTCGACACCAGGAAAAGCGACTGCAACTTTGAGCGCACTCCGCACTGGCATCTCTGCCAGCACGGCCGCCGCATCGGTCAGATCTCCGCCTACGGCGACTGGACCACCTACCCGGACGTTAGCTCGTCCATTCGTAGGGAGGCCGAGTCTCTGACCAGCAGCTATTCCAGCACTATCCGCGAGTACTACGAGCACAATCGCCAGTATGGCGCGGACTATTAACCGTTAACCCAGGGAAACCTGGCGATATCCCCTACACCGCCGCGGCTAAGCCGCGGCATTTTCTTTGCTAAAAATAATAATTATGTTATAATATTATCAGAACAGAGTAATCTGTTACTACTTTAAGGAGGTGTTTTATGAACACACCTAATACAGAGGACAAAGGTCCTAGAACTTTAGAAGTTCCGTTAACAGTGCCTGGCTATAGTTTGAGATTAGACACATATCGCGATGACTGCGCCAGTTACAAAGAGCCACATTGGCATTTATGCAATCGTGGCCGTAAAATTGGTAGTATCAACGTCGATGGTGAATGGAAAGAAATCAGTTATGAAATCAAAAAATCTATTCGTGACGAAGTTGAACAACTGACCGCACTATATGCGGACCGCATCCGGGCGGATTACCGTCATAATTACTTCTACGGTAAACCCGACCATTAATCAGAAAACCACGATTAGTCGTGGTTTTTTAAAAATCGCGTAATTTTTCGCAGTATTTATAAAGCGCTTGAATGTGGTTTTCAAGGACATAATAATGTTTAACATAGAAACCTGTCAAAACTACCATAATACCGAGAAGGATATAAAGTGGTAACATTTCCTGACCAAAGCTGTATGTTGCACCTGCCCAAGCCGCGATAAAAAGAAGCATGATTGAAATAAATACAAAGAAAAGAGTAATAATCAAGTGGATCAGCCTTTCGTGTTGAAAATTAGCTACCATTTCTCTGTGATATTCAGCCAATTTTGTTTTTTCGGCAGCCGTAGACGCTTCCCTAACCTTTTTGTCTATAGATTTTTCGTAGTCGAGCAGTTTCTTTTCCATAACCTTATTATAACAAAAAACAAAAAAGATATAGTATTTACAAAATATAAAAATATTGTATAATAATAAAGATTTATTACGTTGGATAAAAATTGCACATTAGGAGGAATAAAAGTTTGTCAGTTGCACAAGTATACTATGGATTCTATCTCCTGGAGTTTATACTGTATTTCATTTTATACTCTATACTTGTCTTGAAGATGAGGAAAGCGGAGATTAGTATCCCGTTAAGAATTTGGATCATAGTAAGTCTAGTTTACATCTCGGATGGCATTATAACGGTGCTAATGTATTTGGCTCCACGAGTGAGTCAGTTGATTCCAACACTTATCGAGGACAACGCAGTTGAAAAAACTTTCATAAGTATAATCCGAACAGCAGCATTTATTGCGTTTCCGAGTCTTTTCTTCTGGCATAACGGTGCTCCATATAATAGAGTACCGTCTGACGCACTAAAAACTAAACTAGCCGACGAATCGGCAAGTTCAACAGCAGAAAAAGCTCTCGTCGAAAAACGGACCGTCTGGCAACAAGTTTGTTTTACAAGTGTTATTTGCAACGTAGCTATCATTATAGCTAGTTTCTTAATCATCCAGCGTAATTAATCTCACCGTCCCAATCGGGACGGTTTTTATTATCAAATCGCTCGTAACTAGTAAATGGTTTTTAGCCGTAGACGGTATTACTAAATGGCCAGCCTATTATTGCGAACAGTATACAGTCGCAACTCTCGCAGAGACAAAAATGCTGCTGATTTCATTGATATAATGTTTTGCAAATTGCGTAAGCATATCCATCATGGTTTAATTATGGCATTTTTTCATAAAGAATGATATAATAGAATAGATCTCACTACGGTGTGGTACGCCACCCGTAGTAAAAGATTTATTGAGGGGAAGTGATTGCCAAAAAAAGACTAGCGGTTCGCCGCAAACACGCGCTTCTGCGCGGAAATACACTTCGGCTTTGCTCCCCTCAATAACTACGCCCATCAGGGCGATACTGCCGTAGGAACGCCTACGGTTGGTACACGACGCCGCATCGACCCCTCGGTCGTGGTCGGCGCGGAAGTCTCGCACGGAGAAGACCGTGCGGGCCGAGAAAGGCCATAGTGGGACACGTCCTGCCTATGGGATACGGGAGAAGCACTGCGCTTCCGTAGCTAGGCCGGCTACCGCCGGTAACAGAGCTCCCGGGGACCACTCGGTGTCCGGACGCCAGAGCCTTGGAGCTCTCGCACTTTCCCTACCCGCTCCTAATCCTGGAGCGGGTTTTTATATGTCAAAAAACTCCCTTTATCGGGAGTCTTTAGATAAGTAACATAACGAAAGATTTCTGGTGCCCGAGACAGGACTTGAACCTGCACACCAAATGGCATATGCTCCTAAGGC
>CAMNAJ010000012.1 GCA_946530935.1 uncultured Candidatus Saccharibacteria bacterium
GCCAAATCAAGAAACTTAAAGATTTGGAGCGCCGCATGGCTTCTGGTGAACTCGAAAATCGCTATTCAAAGCTCGAGGTCCAGAGATTCCAAGAAGAAATCGATCTTCTTAACGAACGTTATGGCGGCATCAAAGATATGACCGAGCAACCAGCTGCTATTGTCGTAATCGATGCCATCGAAGATAAGAACGCCATCAAAGAAGCAAATGGTCTTAAAATCCCTGTATTTGCTTTAACTGATACTAATGTTGACCCAACCAATATTGATTACGTTATCCCAATGAATGATGACGCAATCAAGGCAACTAAGCTCGTTCTTTCATACTTTGTCGAAGCTATCAAAGAAGGTAAAAAATAATTTAGGAGGCAAAATGGCTGAAGTTTCAGTTGAACAAATCAAAAAATTAAAAGAGCTTTCTGGTGCTGGTCTTACCGACGCTAAAAAAGCCCTTGTTGAAGCTAACGGTGACTTCGACAAAGCTCTTGAAGCTATGCGTAAAAAAGGTCTTACCAAAGCTGAAAAACGCGGTGACCGCGAAACTCGTGAAGGCCTCGTTGAAGCTTACATTCACGATGGACGTCTCGGTGCTATCGTTGAAGTAAACTGCGAAACTTCTTTCGTAGCTAAGACTGACGAATTTAAGACTTTGGCTCACCAAATCGCAATGCAAATTGCTTCAATGAACCCACTCTACGTTTCTGAAAACGATATCCCAGAAGAAGTCAGAAAAGCTAAGATTAAAGAGCTCGAAGCTAACTTCAAGGGCCCAGAAAACATGAAAGAAAAGATTCTTGAAGGCCAAATGAAAAAAGCTTTTGCTGACAAGGTTCTCATGAATCAACCATACATCTTGGATGATACTAAGACTGTTGAACAGTTCATTAAGGAAGCAATCGCTAAGACTGGTGAAAATATTACAATTCGTCAATTCAAGCGTATTGAGCTCGGCGTTACAGAGTAATTTTAGTAACAAAATACCATCATAAGGGACCTTCCGGAGGTTACGACCGAGGATGAGGGCGCGAGTCCTGTAACGACAGGCACGAGCGACCCGTGTCACGAATGATGGTATTTTTGTTGTTAGAGTGTTCTATGTTATAATTAGTTTAGTAATAGAAGGAGTTATTATGTTTGATACCAAAGAAGATCGTAAGAAGATGGAAGAAGTCGTCCAACGCTTTCTCGATGAGATGAAGAAGGTGCGTACTGGTCGTGCTCATCCAGATATGCTTTCCGGCATCAAGGTCGAAGTTTACGGGCAATTCATGCCATTAAATCAAGTTGCAAATATTACTGCCGCTGACGCTACGCTTCTCGTGATTACTCCATTTGATCCTTCAACTATCCAAGCAATTTCCGCAGCTATTCGCGCCGATCAGTCTCTAGGTCTTAACCCAGCCGATGATGGTCGCGTAGTTCGCGTGCCAATTCCAGCCCTTACCGAAGAACGTCGTAAAGAGATCGTTAAGAACGCTTCGGCTAAAGTTGAGCAAGCAAAAGTTGCACTTCGCAATGTTCGCGAAGATGCTCGTAAAGCCGTGAAAGTTGCTACTGAAATGGGTGAGGATATTAAGAAACGTGCCGAAAAAGAAATTGACGATATTACTAAAGAATTCTCAGATAAAATTGATGCCGAATTCAAGAACAAGTCTGATGAAATCATGAAGCTTTAATCATGACAGAATTAGTACATCTGGGAATCATTGCCGACGGCAATCGTCGTTGGGCAAGAGAGCGCGGTCTCCCCACAATCGAAGGACATCGCAAAGGTCTTAAGTCAATTGAAGAATTAGTTGCTGCTGCTAACACAGCCGGTATTAAATACCTTACTTTTTATGTTTTTAGTACCGAAAACTGGGGCCGTTCTAGTGACGAGGTGAGCTACATTATGAAGCTCGCTGAAGCAAAGATTGCAAGTTATGCAGAAAAGCTAGCCAAGAATAATTGCCGCATGGTAATTCTTGGTTCTAAAAACAAGATTTCGCCAAAACTAATGAGCTCAATTGAAAAAGCCGAAAAAATGACCGAAAAATGCGATGGTCTTACAGTTTGTTTCTGTTTTAATTATGGTGGCGAACAAGAAATTGCCGATGCCGCAACAATTGCAAATAAAGTTGACGGCGAAATTACACCAGAAACTATCAGGAAACATCTTTATCACCCAGAAATACCAGATATTGACCTGGTGGTTCGCACTAGCGGCGAAGAACGCATTTCTGGCTTCATGCTTTGGCGAGCATCATACGCAGAATTTTTGTTTATAAAAAAATACTTCCCGGAAATGGGCAAGGAAGATATAAAAGAAATCTTAAAAGAATTCGAAAAACGTAACCGTCGTTTCGGTAAGTAGTGATATAATAAGTTTATGGATATTTTTGTAGGAGTTATTGTTGGGCTATTGGTGCTGATGGTTCTTGTGACACTACATGAATTTGGCCATTTTATTATGGCTCGCCGAAACGGTGTAAGAGTTCTTGAATTTGGAATCGGCTTTCCACCAAAAGCAATCGCTTGGGTAAAAAATCCAAAAACCAAAAAGTGGAAGCGTTTACCAAAAAGTGAGTGGAATAAACCTCAAGAAGGCCTCGTTTTTAGCTTAAACTGGCTACCAATCGGCGGTTTTTGCCAGATGGACGGGGAATCAGCTTCCGATACTAGAAGCGGGACTTTTGGACGGGCAAGTTTTTGGCGAAAAACCAAGATTCTTTTAGGCGGCGTAACTATGAACTGGATCACGGCCATCATTATTTTTACAATACTAGCTTGGACCGGAATGCCAGAATTCTTAGATAGCCAATTCACGATGACAAACGATACTCGCGTTGAGTGGGTGCCAGTACAGGTTGCATTGGTTGCGGAAAACTCTCCTGCGGATTTAGCCGGAATCAAAAAAGGAGATTACATCCTTTCAGTTGATAATAATGCAGTAAAATATTCTAGCGATGTAACAGATTACGACGGCACGCGTGCTGGAGAAAAAGTGACTTTTAAAATTATGCGTGGAGTGAGCGAACAGTGTATTAAAAAATCAACTTGCACCGCAGAAAGCTGTGAATGTGCTAAAGATGCAGAAGTATTAGAGCTCACAGCAACGCTTAATCCAGAAGGGAGCGATTATCTACTAGGTATTACAATGGAGAGCTCTCAAATAATGCGCTATTCAACTTGGTCGGCTCCACTTGTTGGTGTGGGGCTAACGGCGCAGATTACTTCACAGACTTTTGAAGGTGTAGGCATGATGCTTTGGAACCTGGTACGCGGTGTAGGGTCGCTCTTCAGCCTTGATCCGAGCGTGAGAGAGAGTGGCCAAGAAGCAATTTCTTCAGTAGGTGATTCAGTTTCTGGGCCAGTTGGTATTATCGGTGTGCTATTCCCAGCGTTTACTTCAGCTGGACCAGCGAACCTCGCTTTTCTAGCTGGATTAATTTCAGTATCACTAGCATGCATGAATATACTCCCTATTCCGGCGCTAGATGGAGGACGTTGGCTACTAATTGCAATCTATCGGATACGGCGAAAGAAACTTACCAAAGAATTGGAAGAAAAAATTGTTTCGAGAGCATTCATTGCACTCCTTACGATAATGTTAATTGTAACAATATTAGATATAGCGAGGTTTTTCTAAATGAAAAAGCATAAAACACTAAACCTAATACTATCAATTCTAGGACTATGTGTATGGGTTTTTTCTGTAGTAATTGCTTCGCAACTCGTAGTCGCCTTTATCATGGTAAACCTCGTTGGAAAAGAGAGTGTTGATTCGGCGCTTTGGAATTCGATTTACTTTGCCGTGACATATCTTCTTGCTTTCTTTGTAATTGTATTCGTACCACTGGCGATCAATAATCGTCACAAAAAACAAAAAGAAAAAGAGAAGAAAGGCGAGAAGGAAGAAGCCACTTCGCCATCAGAGATTCGAAAGGACTTAGGATTAATAAACTTACCAACTTGGACAGATATTGGTTTAGCACCAATCGGCTTCATCGTTTCGCTTCTTCTTGCCGCAGTACTTGTTACAGTCTTTAGCATGTTCCCATGGTTTGACGCTGAACAAGCCCAAGATGTTGGGTATAGCATGATGATGCCAGGATTTGATAGAATTATTGCTTTCATTACACTTGTTGTGATTGCGCCAATTGCCGAAGAGATTATCTTTCGCGGATGGCTATATACAAAGCTTCGTAATAAGCTAAACAAAAAAGTGTCTGACATCTGGGGAATCATCATTTCGTCTTTCATTATCTCACTTCTATTTGGCATCATTCATCTACAATGGAACGTGGGTGTAAATGTCTTTGCGCTTTCGGTTGTACTTTGTGCCCTTAGAGAGATTACTGGTACTATATATGCTGGCATATTGACACATATGATAAAAAATGGTGTGGCCTTTTATCTCCTCTATGTAATAGGTGTGGTATAATTAATCTATTATGAGATTATCTAAAACCTTCGTAAAAACCTTGCGAGAGGCGCCGAAAGATGAAACGGCTAAGAACGGTGCGCTTCTTACGCGTGCAGGTTATATTCATAAAGAGATGGCCGGTGTATACGATTTTTTGCCTCTTGGTGTTCGTGTAATTGAAAATATTAAAAATATCATTCGCAAAGAATTAAATCAGCTCGGGTGTGAAGAACTTCAGATGACTGCTCTTCAAAATCCAGAGCCATGGGAAAAAACTGGTCGTTTTTCCGATCAAGCTGTTGATATTTGGTTTAAAACGAATCTTTCTAGTGGCGGGGAACTTGGTCTCGCACCAACCCACGAAGAGCCGATTGTAAATTTAATGAAAAATTACATTTCAAGTTACAAAGATTTACCGCTTTCGGTCTATCAATTCCAAACTAAATTCAGAAACGAGCTAAGAGCTAAATCTGGGATTTTACGTGGCCGTGAGTTCTTAATGAAAGATCTTTATAGCTTCCATACCTCAGAAGAAGATTTGGATAAATTTTACGCCGAAGTAGAAAAAGCATATAACAGGATTTATGAACATCTTGGCCTTGGCGATGATACTTTTGAGACATTCGCTTCTGGTGGTATTTTCTCAAAATATTCGCATGAATTCCAAACTTTTCTACCGGTTGGAGAAGATGATGTATATTACAATGATGATCGGTCAGTGGTACTTAATAAAGAGGTTCTAAATGCTGAAACATTGGCTGATTTAGGCGTGAAAGAAGAAGAATTATCGTCTACTACCGCAGCCGAAGTTGGCAATATCTTTAAGCTAAAGTTTAAATACTCTGAGCCACTTGGATTAAAGTTCTCTGATGAACAAAACGAACAACGGGTAGTTTATATGGGTTGTTATGGTATCGGTGTTTCACGTGTGATGGGCGTAATTGTAGAAAAATATGCTGACGATAAAGGCCTAGTCTGGCCAGAAAGCGTTGCGCCATTTAAGTGTCACTTAATTGGCATTGGTGAAAATGGCATGAAACGCGCAGAGGAATTCTATGCTAGTCATTTAGGCAATGTCCTATTTGACGATCGCGATCTTCGTCCAGGTGAAAAGTTTGCCGATGCAGATCTTATGGGCATACCTTATCGCGTTGTTATTTCTGATAGAACTTTAGCAGAAGATTCCGCTGAAGTGACAGATAGAAAAACCGGCGAAAGTAAGCTTGTAAAAATTTCCGAATTATAATATTGACTTAAAAGTTATTTTCCTGTAAACTCTATATTGGTTTAAGTGGAGCCAGTTTTAAATGATTAAGAAAAGTATTAGTATAACCGCTGAAGGTAAAAAAGAACTTGAGAAAGAATTAGAAGAGCTTATTAAAAACCGCCCTGTAATCTCAGAAAAGATTGCGACGGCAAGGGCTTTTGGTGATTTGTCTGAAAATGAAGAGTATAGCTCGGCACGTAATGAACAGAAAATGGCCGAAACCCGCATTCAAGAAATCCAAGAAATCTTGAAGAGCGCTAAAATCATTAAGGCCAACAAGCGCGATAGTGTTGGACTTGGTTCTACTTTCGTACTTAATATGGGCGGCCGCAAAGTTACTTACACACTAGTTGGTGCAACTGAAGCAAATCCTCTTGAGGGTAAAATTTCCAATGAATCTCCTATTGGTAAAGCAGTTATGGGCTGCAAAGCTGGTGATTCCTTTGATTTCAATGGCAAGACGGTCAAGCTAGAAGAACTCAAATAATATGCTATAATATATAGTATGTTACTAGAGGATTATCGAAACGAGAGATTAAAAAAATTAGAGGAAATAAAAGCGCGAGGTATTGATCCGTACCCTGCGAAGAGTTTTCGTAACACTAAAATTTCTGATATAGTTAATCATTTTGAAGAAAAACAAGGCCAAGAAGTTACTATAGTTGGACGCATTGTCGCTATTCGTTCTTTTGGTAAACTAGTATTTTTGAAAATACGTGATTATTCTGGTGAAGTTCAGATTTTTATGAAGGCCGAAGATGAGAGTAGGGAAGGCTTGTTTGGTGCTAAAGACATTAGATTACTCGATTTAGGTGATTTCGTAGAAGTTACAGGTAATGTCGATAAATCACAGACTGGTGAGATATCTGTCTTTTCAAATTTTGTGAGACTGCTCACGAAGTCGCTTCGTCCTTTGCCAGAAAAGTTTACTAATAAAGAAGAACGTTACCGCCGTCGCTATGTTGATATGAATGTTAATCCAGAGGTCCGCGAAAGATTGGTTCGTCGTTCAAAATTCTGGCAAGCTACACGTGATTTTATGAACAAACACGGCTTTATCGAAATAAATGTTCCTGTTTTAGAACACACGACCGGTGGTGCAGATGCTACACCATTCACGACTCATATGAATGCGCTAGATGAGGATTTTTATCTACGTATTTCGCACGAACTTCCTTTGAAGCGTCTGCTTGGTGGTGGTTTCGAAAAAGTTTACGATATTGGTCCACGTTTTCGTAACGAAGGCGTTGATGACGAACATCTGCCAGAGCATATCGCTTTTGAGGCTTATGCCGCTTATGAAAACTACGAAGACGGTATGAAGTTTTATGAAGAGATGATTAAATATGTCGCGATGGAAACATGGGGAACGCTAAAGTTTCACGTTGGTGATTTCGATATCGACCTAGATTGTGAATGGCCACGCTACAAGTATTCTGACTTGCTTCGCGAAAAGTTCGATGTGGATGTCTTTAATCCAAATCGTGAACAATTAATCCAAATATTAAAAGATAACGGTGTTGAATCCGATTTTGACATGACTACGCCACATCTCATAGATCATGTTTGGAAATTAATCCGTAAGACTTCAGCTGGACCTTTCTGGCTTATTGAAGAACCACTTAGTCTTTCGCCACTCGCAAAGAAATCTACCGAAAACCCACTCGTCACAGAAAGATTTCACCCAGTAATTGCTGGCACTGAAATGGGGAACGGTTTCTCCGAATTAAATGATCCGTTAGACCAATTGGAGCGCTTCAAAGAGCAACAAGCTGCCCGTGATGCCGGTGATGAAGAAGCTCAGATGCTTGATATGGATTTTGTCGAAATGCTTGAATACGGTATGCCGCCAGCCTGTGGTTGGGGCAATTCAGAACGAAATTTCTGGCTTCTTGAAGGTGTGCCAGGACGCGAAGCGGTGCCGTTCCCAACGATGCGCCAAGCTGAGTGATATAATTAGATTATGCCTAAGTTTAAATTAGTGTCAAAATACCAGCCGACTGGCGATCAGCCGAGAGCAATTAAACAACTCACGGATGGTATTTTTGCTGGTACTAAAGAACAAACTTTACTCGGTGTTACTGGGTCCGGCAAAACTTTTACAATGGCAAATGTTATCGAAAAAGTTCAAAGGCCAACTTTGATTCTCGCACACAATAAGACTTTAGCGGCCCAACTTTATTCAGAATTTCGTGATTTTTTTCCGAACAATGAAGTCCATTATTTTGTTTCTTACTTTGATTATTATCAACCAGAGGCTTATATTGCTTCGACCGACACTTATATCGAAAAAGACTCCGCTATTAATGATGAAATTGATCGTTTAAGGCACGCCACCACTGAAGCATTGCTTACGCGTCGCGATGTAATAGTCGTAGCCTCAGTATCCTGTATTTATGGCATTGGTTCACCAGAACATTACGAAGAAATGTCGCTCCCGCTTTGGCAAGAAAAAGGTGTTTGGTTAGATAGCGAGAAAAGAGCGCTAAGCCAAATAGAATTTATTCGTTCATTAGTCGGAATGCAGTATCATCGTAACGATTTGGCTTTTGAGCGTGGAAATTTTAGAGTAATGGGCGATACCATTGATCTTTTCCCAGCTAATGGCGAATATGCGTACCGATTTGAATTTGGTTTTGATGCGCTAGAGGATGTTAAAATTGTGGATCCTCTTACTTTTGAAATCCGCGAAAAGCCGGAGCATATTCATATATTCCCAAACACCCACTATGCAACACCTATGGACCAGCTCGAAAAAGCGCTCGTCGCTATTAAAGCAGAGTTTGATGAACGTTTGGCATATTTTAGGGAGCATGAAAAATATTTAGAGGCCGAACGATTATCCCAGCGTACTAAATATGATTTGGAAATGCTAAAAGAAACTGGGTTTGTAAAGGGAATTGAAAACTATTCAAGACATCTAGAAGGTCGCAAAGCTGGTGAGCCACCTTGCACATTGTTAGACTTTTTCCCAGATGATTTTCTTTTAATTGTTGATGAATCTCATATGACTTTGCCGCAAGTACGTGGCATGTACAACGGAGACCACGCGCGTAAACAAACTCTTGTAGATTACGGCTTTAGATTACCAAGTGCGCTCGACAACCGTCCGCTAACTTATGGGGAGTTTCAGGCACATGTAAACCAGGCAATTTACGTGTCAGCAACTCCAGGCGAATACGAATTAGAGAATTCGCCAGAACCAGCTGAACAAGTGATCCGTCCAACCGGACTACTGGACCCAGAAATCGAAGTCAGAGGGAGTGACGGTCAGATTGATGATTTGATGGAAGAGATTGATAAGCGCGTAGCAAAAGGGCAAAGAACACTTATTACTACTCTAACCAAGCGTATGGCAGAAGATTTGACTGATCATCTAAAAGAACGTGGTGTAAAAACTGCCTATATTCATTCCGATATCGACACATTAGAGCGTGGTGATATCTTAAGAGACCTTCGTGAAGGCGTTTACGATGTTTTGGTCGGTATTAATCTCCTTCGTGAAGGACTAGATTTACCAGAAGTTTCTTTAGTTGCAATTTTGGATGCCGATAAAGAAGGTTTTCTCCGTTCTGAGTCGGCACTTATTCAAACAATTGGCCGTGCAGCACGTCACGTAGAAGGTAAAGTCATTATGTATGCTAATTTCATCACTGAAAGTATGGAAAAAGCAATTTCTGAGACTAATCGTCGTCGTGAAATTCAGAAAAAGTATAATGAAGAACATGGTATTACACCGGAATCTATTAAAAAGGATGTTTCGATGGGGCTTAGAGCCTTAATTCCAGAAAAACAAGTCGAGAATAAACTTGATATTAAAAGAATTCCAAAAGACGAATTACCGAACCTAATTAAACAGTTAAGTTCCGAAATGCAGCTTGCCGCAGCAAATCTAGAATTTGAACGTGCAGCCCTGCTTCGTGATGAAATTAACAAGATTAAGGACTATCTGGATCCAAATAGCAAAAAATAATTCTATTGTTTTTATGCTATAATACTAGTATGAGTGGGCATGCTGACATTAAGACGTTGGAGCGAATCCGTAAGAGGATTCGTTTTTGCGATTATTTGTCAGTCGCTCAACTATATCTTCGTGATAATTTTCTTCTGGAGCGACCGCTTGAGCCTGGTGATATCAAGCCAAGGCTTCTTGGCCACTGGGGTACCTGCCATGGCATAAACGTAGCGTATGCTAATTTGAAGAGCTATTTTAAAGGTAATTCCAATTATAGTTTTGTATTAGGACCTGGACATGGTTTTCCTGCTTTACAAGCAAATCTATTTTTGGATGGTGAACTATTAAAAGTTGATGAAAAAGCTACGCTCGATTATGATGGGCTTTCCTATATCTGCAAAAAATTCTCTTGGCCAGATGGTTTTCCTTCACACGCAAGCCCAATGACTCCAAGCGTAATCACAGAAGGTGGCGAACTTGGGTATGCTCTTGCGAACGCCTACGGCAAAGTTTTAGGGCATCCAGAAAGGGTAATAGCAGTACTTATCGGTGACGGGGAATTAGAAACTGCCACCGCACTTGCATCACTCAATCTTCGTGATTTACTTTGCGGTCCAAGAAATGGCCGAGTAATCCCGATTCTGCATCTTAATGGGTATAAAATCTCCGCGCCGTCGATTTATGCAAGAAGATCGGAAAGAGAATTAAACGAACTTGTGCGCGGATTTGGTTTTTCGCCAGTCTGGATCTATGGTAGCGATCCGGAAGCTTTTCAAGATGCTCTTCACAAAGATGTCGATGCGCCTTTTTATATTTTAAAAACCGAGAAAGGTGAGACCGGACCGAATCGTTATCACGAAGCCCATCAAATACCTCTAAAAGAACCGGCAAAAAACAAGGATGAGCTTGAAGTATTAAATAGTTGGCTGATTTCTTATGGTTTTAATGAGTTGTTTTCAAAAGATGATGGAGTAAAAATATGAGTTCAGTAGAATTTGTGAAGAATCCAGGAAAAGAGCTCTATTCACCGGCCGAAAAGATTGGTGAGTTACTTAGACAGCAATTCGTTAACAATCCGTATTTTTATTTCTTTTCACCAGATGAAACAACTTCAAATCGATTTGAATCCATCTTTAATGTGGAAAAACGAGCTTGGGGCGATTTGATTCGGCGAGGCTGGGATTTACCAGAAGGTGAAAACGGCCGTATTATCGAAATGCTTTCCGAAAACGTTTTGTTCTCCGTAATGACTGGCCATCTTTCTAATGGTGAACAAGCTATGATGGGAAGCTATGAATCATTCTTCCCAGTAATTACCTCACAGTTATTACAACAAATTAAGTTTATTAAACAATCGAAGTCTGTTAAATGGCGCGAACCGATGCCGGCCGTTAATCTACTTTCAACATCGACTTGTTGGCGTCAGGATCATAACGGCTTTACTCATCAGTCTCCAGCCTTAATCTCAACCTTACTTAGTCATCCAGCTGGGCTAGCCAACTGTATTTTCCCAGTTGACGATGTGGCAGCAGAAGCAGCCTTTAACTTTATGCTTGATTCGCGCGATGTTGTAAATCTTACAACATTTAATAAGACTCCGCGTCCTCGCTATATTGATTCGCATCATGCAAAGTATTTATTTGATAATTCTGGCGCTTCGATTTACCGTTTTGCTTCGGACGAAAAACCAGATATCATCTTTACCGCCGCTGGCGATATTGCCACTCATGAAATACTCGAGGCAATCAAAATACTAAGAGTTGATATCCCGAAACTCAAAATGCGCTTTGTGGGAATTAATGCATTATCGTACCGTGCAATTGGCACTACGGACAATAAACTTTCTCCGGCTCAATTCAAAGAACTATTTCTTGAGGGTATTCCAATCATTGCAAATTTCCATGGCTATCCTGAAACCCTGGAGAATATCCTCGAAAACTATACAGAACGCCGAAGATTACGCGTGCACGGCTTCAACGAAGAAGGATCAACTACTACGCCATTTGAAATGCTTCGCCGTAATATGGCATCAAGATATGATATTGCACTTGATGTAGCTTCAGTGCTAGGACAAAGTCACTTAGTAAGAAAATATCAGGATATGCTTGACGCAAACCATGAGCATGCCATCTTCTTTGGTGAAGATTTGATTAAATAAGATTTTATGTTAATATATATTTGTTATGGAATTATTTATTTTGATTATAGTTCTCGCAATTTTAGCCGAGACCACCATTTTAATATTACGTAAATACAAAACAACTTTTAGTGGCAAACGCAAAATCTATGTTGATACATCGGTTCTAATCGATGGTCGCATTCTTAATATCGCAAGAAGTGGGTTTATTGACGGCGATTTAATCATATTAAGAAGTGTGCTTCTAGAGTTACAACTTCTTGCGGATGGAAAGGATTCCGATAAACGTATTCGTGCAAGAGCTGGACTTGAAACCGTGTCGGAACTTGAACGCGTTATCAATATTAATACCGAAATACTAGACGATGGCGACAAAATTAAAAAAGTAGATAACGAATTGTTGAAAATCGCAAAGGAAACCAAGGGAACGATTTTAACACTGGATTACAATTTGATAAAAGTTGCTAAGGCAGAAAAAATCGAAACCTTAAATATCAATGAGCTTGCACTTGCTGTCAGAAACGAATTTTTACCAGGCGAAAAAATTAAAATTAAGATCCTCGAAAAAGGATCAAATCGCGGACAGGGCGTTGGGCACTTGAATGACGGAACGATGGTAGTCGTTGAATCTGCAGCAAATAAAATCGGCAAGGAGATTGTCGTAGAATTTGTGAAATTCTACGAAACTCCTGCCGGTAAAATGATTTTTGCTAGACCAGCAAAGAAGCGCTAATTGCCTTCGCCGCCACCTGAATCTAATTGTAAGTCTGCTACTGCAGTGTATCCTGCTGCATCAGAAATCATTATCTTAAGATATTTTTCAGAACCATTCAAAGTGTAACCATTTACTACGCCATTTGCGTCAACTGAAATCGCATTGTTTTCTACACCGTCTACCCAAAGCGTATAGCCAACTACATTCATACTGCCTTTTCTGATTGTGGCAATAATCTGGTTGCCAAGCACAGACAAGGACACAGAAGGTGGTGTATATGTGCAAGGGTCATTTTGGTCTTTATTGTATGGCTCTGGCACATTATAGGACTCTTCTTTTGTGATTGGATCCATTACTTTATTAACTTCAACGCCAATCTTAAAGGCTTCTGGAGTACAGGTGGATGCAAGGAGATAGTTATAGCGGTTAAAGACTAATGTTTCCTTAGTAACACCCGAGTTTTTACTGGGATCGTACCAGCTAGGCCAGATGTCGTTTTGACCATTGATGGTCGCACGTTTCATACCGGCTGGTTGCGCTGGTCCTGTGTTCGCGACATATTTACCTTCTGGAATATAGATTTCATTGTGAGCTCTTTCCATATAGGTCTGAACTGCATATCTAACTGGGTCGCCAGAGCCAACCGCAAAGCCAGAACCATCGGCATTACCATTCCAAACAAAGGTTGAAAGTGCCGGTGAATAGCTTTCAATAAGGGAGTCTTTTACGGTAGTTGAGCTAGCTGTGGTAGTGGTACCGGTTTTTGTAGCAGTCCAGACATTTGGAATGAGGAACCCGGTCGTACTATTAGCCCAACGTGCACCACGGTCATTAAGAATACTGGAGACCATGTAGGCAACCTGTTCATCTACGACGCGTGTAGCTGGAGAATCGGTCCATTTTTCAATAGTGTCACCTGCTGAATTCTTAACTTCAAGAATGTAAGTAAGTGGCTTATATGAACCGCCACGGGCAAGGGAAGCATATGCATTAGCGTGCTCAACCATACGAACACCACAACCAGAACCAATGGCGATAGAAAGACCGTAACCACTGCGGTTTTCGCAGTATGACGTATCACCAAGTGCGTGAGCAACCTTCAATGAATTATCGATACCGTTAATGTATAGTGCCTTTACAGCTGCAATATTTAGAGAGTGGCCAAGCGAGAAACGAATTGAAACATTACCATAGAATGTATTAGTCGCATTCGTCATACAATTTCTGACAGCATTATTACAATAGAGTTTATCAATGTTCTCGTCCTTTAGAATTGTGCCTGGGCCATAGTTGATACCATCACGTTGCATAAAGAGCGGAGCATAGTCAAGAATCGGCTTAATAGAAGAACCTGGTTCAATTAAAGAGTCGGTTGTGACATTTAATTCGCCGAATTTTGGATTAAAGAAATCTGCCGAACCGACCATTGCGACAACCTGTGATGTTTCAACATCAATCGAAACTAGTGCCATATTGTTAGTGTAGTTGGTTCTATTTGCTACTTCCATACCGGTATTTACTGCGGCTTGGGCGATTTCTTGGAGACGGTAATCAAGGGATGTGACAATCGTCCAACCACCTGCACGCATAGTTGAAATACCATATTTATCTTCTAGCTGTGATTTTACTTCTAGCACAAAGTGTGGAGCTTTCATGTCAGCATATTGGCTAGATTCTGGCTTGATTTGGTCAAGAATCGGGACAGCTTTTGCTTCTTCGGCTTCTTCTCTCGTAATGTAACCGATATCCGCCATCACGTCGAGAGTATGTTGTTGACGCCAAATTAGTTGATCGTGACCGTATGGATTGTAAGGATTGAATACGGCTGGGTTATTAGGAATGGCTGCAAGTAAGGCACATTCGGCAAGGTTTAAGTCTTTTGCGGATTTACCAAAGTAAGTACGTGCAGCAGACTCAATGCCGTTACGACGACCACCGTAAGGTGATTGGTTTAGATACATTGTCAAAATTTCGTCTTTCGAGTACATTCTTTCGAGCTCGATTGCGAGAATAAGCTCTTTAACTTTACGAGAGATACCACCACGGTTAGAACTGGCCGCCTCGTCAGCAAAATAGACTTGCTTGATAAGCTGTTGAGTCAAAGTAGAACCACCTTGCACCTGCTTGCCGGAAACCGTCATAAAGAATGCACGGGTTAAACCAATCAAATCTACGCCAATATGGTTGTAGAAGTTTTTATCCTCGATTGCAACGGTTGCCTGTTTCATTTTTTCTGGGATTTCATCTTTATCAACAATCAAGCGGTAATTTTCGCTACCAGTGTCTTTCCAAAGCACAACTCCGTTACGATCAAGATAAGTATTAACTGTCTCCGAAATCGTCATTTCGTCTAGACGAATTTCATCAAGATCCTTTTTATAATACAAGAACAGACCGGCAATAAAAATTACTAAGAGCAGGAAACAAGTGCCGATAAATTTAAGAATGGCTTTTTGGCCACGCCAAGAAAACCACCAACGGAAAACGCGCTTTGGATGAAGCTTTGCAAAAAACCTCTTAATTGGTTCCTTTGGCAAAGTCGCAAGATCTTCGGCTTTGCGACGAGATTCAAGCTCTTTTTTAGCTTTGCGTCTTTCGCGCCATCTAGCAAAAAATCCCAAACTGTTCTTTGGTTTTGTCGATTTCTTAGCTTTCTTAGCTTTCTTCTTTGCCATTTCGTCAGATGCTTTCTCTTCCGTTTCTTTAACTTCAGTTTTATCCTCTTTTGGAACAACCTCTTTCTTTACTACAGGGGTCTTTTCCTTCTTTTCTGCCACCTTGTTAACAACTTCCGTGTTATCTCCAGTAACGCTAACTTTGATTTTTTTAGCGTTTTCGGCAGGCTTTTTATTAACTTCATCTAGCTTTTTTACGCTTGAAGTGCGAGGTTTATCTGACGGCAAAATAACGTCCACTCTTTTCTTTTTAGCCATATAAATATTATAGCACGTGTTATAATAATAAACATGAAAAAGTTCCGATTTAAGTCTGTAGTGCAACTTGCAAATATGAAGATGTCGGTAAAGGCTGCGGCCGTGGTTTTGGCAAGCTCTACACTGATTTCAGCACTACTCGGCCTATTTCGTGATCGTCTTTTAAACTCGTATTATCTAGGCACTTATCCTACTGGAATCGATGCTTATACTGCTGCTTTTACAATTCCTGACTTCATGTTTTTCATTCTAACTTCTGGTGCACTAGCGGTTTCATTTATACCGGTTTTTAACCAGCGTTTAGCGACAGGTAATAAAAAATCCGCATGGGAGCTGTCTGCTAGTTTGACGAATCTATTAGCAATTTTAACGCTTATAGCCAGCGTTTTAATTATGATTTTTGCGGAGCCTTTGATTCGTTATGTGGTAAGCCCAGGGCTCGATGAGTCTGGCATGATTCTTGCTATTAATATGACTCGCGTGATTGCGATTAATCCATTTTTGTTTAGCATTGCTACAGTTCTAACTTCGATTCAGCAAGCAGTTGGGCGCTTTGTGTTTTATTCGTTCGCGCCAGCTATATATAATATAGGCATTATTATTGGTATCACCTGGTTTACTGGCGGAATTAATCTTTTTGGTGTACAGATTTTTGAAGGCGGTATTATGGGTGTGGCGCTTGGCGTGATTTTAGGTGCAGTAATGCAATTAATTGTTTCTCTAATTGGGCTCTTTGGCCTCGGGTTCGATTACGATTTCAAGATTAATTGGAAGAATCAGGGTTTTAGAACTATCTTAAAACTACTCCCGGCAAGATCCTTGGACCAGGGAATAGATTATGTTAACGCAATTGTCAACACTAACCTTTCATCAAGAATGGGCGCTGGCGCAGTACGCTCTTTTAACCAAGCTTCATCGCTCCATCAAATGCCAGTCAATCTAATCGGCGTCGCTATTTCGACGGCCTTCTTCCCAAAGCTCACCGAGGAGCTCGGGACTGGCGATGAAAACGAATTTTACAATACTTTTAGAAAAGCGCTGCGTATGATAATTTGGATTTCACTCCCAGTCGCTGCGATTGCCTTCTTTACGCGTGGTTACGTAGTAAGCTTTATCTCAAACATCGGCAATACCGATAGTAATATTACGATTGCGTCAGTTCTTGGAACGCTCTGTATTGCGATTTTTGCACGCTCAATTTTTCATATCGCATCGCGTGGTTTTTACGCCTACCAAGACACAAAAACACCGTTTAGGGTCTCGATTGTAGCGATTGGTCTTACAATACTACTTTCAGTTTGGTTTTACATGCTTGGTTTTGGAGTAAACGGACTCGGCATGGCACAATCACTTGGTGCAATTATCGAAATCATTATTTTACTCTCCATTTTACAGCGTCGCTCAAAGAATAAATTATTAAACAAAGAATTCTGGAAGGCGATGACAAGAATTATTGCAGCTACAATAATCGCAGGATGCGTTGCCTTCTCGCTTACAAAATTCATCCCATTAATGGCAACTGATAATTCGCTCGTAATAACCATTCCAAAATTCTTATTAATCTCTGGGATTTCAATCGTGGTTTATTGTATTGCGAGCTTTTTCTTAAACCTAGAAGAAGTTAAGCCGGTGGTGACACAAGTAAAAAGAATACTCTTCAAAAACCTTAAATAGTGCTATAATTTAAGATATGGAAGTTAACTGCGAGACTATTAAGCATTTGGCAAGTTTGGCAAATTTTTCTTTAGAAGATAAAGAAACTGAGTCACTTGCTGGTGATTTGCAAAACATTATTAAGTATATTTCTGAACTAGATAAGCTTAATACCGATGGCATAGAGCCGACGTATCAGGTTTTTGAAATGGAAAATGTTTGGCGCGATGATGAGATTAAGGAACAAGACGCAAATCGCGAACAACTTCTAGCTCTTACTAAAGAAGAAAAAGATCATCAAATTAAAGTTCCAAAGGTGTTGTAATGAAGACTGCAGATAAAAAAACCACCGCAACAATGCTTGTAAAAGAAGCGCTCGAAAAAGCCAAGAAATTTGAGGATTATAATATTTTTACTTTTGTTAATGAAGAAGGCGCTCTAAAAAAGGCTGCTGAAATTGATGCTAAAATTGCTCGTGGCGAAAAAGTTGGAAAACTTGCTGGCGTACCATACGCATTAAAGGACAACTATTTAAGTCCTGAAGGTGAGACTACTGCTTCGGCGCATATTTTACAGGGCTTCACTTCACCTATTACTGCAACTTCCGTAGAAAAGCTAGAAAAAGAAGGCGCAATTATGATTGGGCGCACCAATCTTGATGCTTTCGCGCACGGGTCCTCAACTGAAAACTCATACTTTGGGCCAACTCTAAATGCGTATGATAAAGAGCGCGTAGCGGGAGGCTCATCTGGCGGTTCCGCAGTAGCCGTCGCACTAGATATCGTTCAATTTGCGACCGGTTCAGACACTGGTGGTTCTATTCGTCAGCCAGCATCTTTTAACGGTGTATATGGTTTAAAGCCGACTTATGGCGCAGTTTCGCGTTATGGTGTGGTGGCAATGGCTTCCTCTACTGATTGCATGGGCTTTTTCACAAAAACCCCAGAAGATATGGATTTACTTATGTCGATTGCGTCCGGTAGAGACGAAAAAGACATGACTACATTACCCGATTTTTACGATAAATCTGAAATTAAAAAAGTTAGGAAGATTGGTGTAGTTAAAGATTTTGATAACGATTCAGTTAATACTGAGATTCGTAATGCTTTGAAAGAAAAGGTTGAGGATTTGAAAAAGAAGGGCATTGAGATTGTTGAACTTGATATGCCTACACTTAAATACGCTCTCGCTGCATACTACATTATTGTGCCTGCAGAAGTTGCATCAAACCTTTCACGTTATGACGGTATTAGATACGGTTTTCGCTCTGAAAATTCAAAGGACCTTGATTCACTTTATGAAAATACCCGCAGCGAAGGGTTTATGCCAGAAAATAAACGCCGCATCATGATTGGCAACTTTGTGCTTTCGTCTGGCTTTTACGATGCTTATTTCTTAAAAGCCGCAAAGGCACGCACATTAATCGTTAAAGAATATGAAGAAGCATTCAAAAAATGTGATTTTATCTTGACGCCAGTTTCGCCAAATTACGCTTTCAAACTTGGCGAAAAGGTTAATGATCCAATTGCGATGTATTTAGAGGATTTGATGAGTGTGTCTTTAAATCTAGCGGGTGTACCTGGTCTCGCTGTGCCAGTTGGTAAAACTAAAACTGGGTTGCCACTTGGTTTACAATTAGTTGGGCCGCGTCGTAGCGACAAATCATTAATTGAATTTTCAAAGGAGCTAAAATAATGGATGGTGGGGTTGTAACATTTATTATTGCAACGTTAATTCTTGGCGTATTCTTATTTATAGCTTTCGGCCTAACTGGGAAGCGCGGGCATAAATTCGATACAAACGAATACCAGACTAGATTTCTCTCGATCGAAAACAAATTAAACCGTGAAAATCCAGCAACTTTTCCGATGGCAATTATTAATTGCGACAAATTACTTGACCGCGCCATGATTGAAATGGGCGTGATAGGGAAGACTATGGGAGATAGATTGAAGCGCTGCGGTGATAAGTTTTCAAATCTTGATTCGGTGTGGCGTGTACATAAAATGCGCAACATGATTGCTCATGATAATGATTTCGAATTGTCATTTAAGCAGGCACAAAATGCGCTAGAAACGTATAAACAAGCATTAAGAGATTTAGGAGCAATCTAATGAAGTATATCCCGACAATTGGAATTGAATGCCACGTACAGCTTTCCACTAAAACAAAGCTTTTCTCTGAAGTAGATAATGATGCGCGCGGGAAAGGGCCAAATTCATGTGTTTCACCGATTTGTTATGCGCTTCCCGGAATGCTTCCGAGGCTAAATGGTGAAGCTATTAAATTTGCAATTCGTGCTGGTCGCGCAATGAATTGTGAGATTAATGCTTCTTCACGTTTTGATCGCAAACATTATTTTTACCCAGATTCACCAAAAGGTTACCAGATTACTCAATTTTATCATCCTATTATTGGTGCAGGATACGTTGAATTACCGTCTGGCACGAGAGTGAATATCGAACACGCCCACCTTGAGGGTGATGCTGGTAAACTTACGCATTTTGATAGTTATTCACTCGTCGATTTGAACCGCGTAGATACACCGTTAATTGAAATTGTCTCAATGCCAGATATTCATTCCGCAAAAGACGCGCATGATTATTGCAAAGAGCTCTGGAGACTGATGCGTTATGCTAAAGTAACTTATGGCGATCTTTATAACGGCAATATGCGCTTTGATGTGAACATTTCTTTAGCTCCGGAAGGCTCCGATAAACTCGGTACTCGTGCCGAAGTAAAGAATCTCAATTCATTCCGTTCGGTTGAACGTGCGGTAGAATACGAAATTTCACGTCAGACAAAAATTCTGGAAGCCGGCGAGAAAGTTATGCAAGAAACTCGTGGTTGGAGCGATGCAACTGGAAAAACTACTGGTCAGCGCTCAAAGGAAGAAGCAAAAGACTACCGCTATATGCCGGAACCAGATATTCCACCAATTAATCTTTCTAAAGAATTTATTGAAGAGGAAAGCAAAAAGCTTCCTTTAATGCCGGCAGATTACCGCAAAAAGTTTAATGGTAAATTGTCTACCGACATTCTTGAAGTGCTTTTAGATTATCCAGAGCTTATGGAAAAACTAAATGAAGTTGACGATAAATATGTCATTATGATTGCAAATCTCTTTACTTCTGTGCTTTTAGCTGAAGAAAAATCAGCTGAATACTTGAACGATTTGCCGGATACCCAGAAACTTTCTGACCTCGCCGAGATGAATGACAAAAAAGAACTTAGCTCAACTGCTACTAAGGAAGTATTCTTGAGACTATTTGATCCACAAATGAAGAGCCGCGATACTAAGACTATTGCAAAGGAACTAGGATTAATTCAGGAAAATGATTTAGGCGCGCTTGAAGCAATTGTCGACATAGTGCTTGCAAAACCGGAGACGAAAAAAGCACAAGATGACTTTAGAAATGGTGAAGAAAAAGTAATTGGATTCTTGGTGGGACAGGTAATGAAAGAATCAAAAGGAAAAGCCAACCCATCAGCAGTGCAACAAATTCTGCGGGACAAGCTTAAGTGATTGAGGCGATTTTAACGACGTTTTTCGTGGCAATGGTGCCAGTGATTGAGCTTAGGGGAGCTCTTCCTATTGGTGTAGGTATGGGTTTACCGCCATTAGCTGCTGCTGCAATTTCGATACTAGGTAATCTAGTACCGATCCCATTTATTCTAATCTTGCTCCAACATATTTTTAATTTTTTGAGAGATAAAAAACTCACAAAAAAGTTCGTGGCTTGGCTCGAGAAAAAAGCCGAGAAAAACCGCACTAAAATTGATAAATATGGTTGGCTAGGGCTAATCCTTCTTGTAGCAATTCCACTACCTGGTACAGGTGGCTGGACCGGGGCTTTAGTCGCAAGTTGCTTGAAGATGAAAAAGAAACCGGCGATGGCAGCAATAACGGCAGGGGTGATTATTGCTGGCGTTATTGTGCTACTGATTACTTACGGCGTAACCGCAATAATTTAATAGTTGACTTAGTTTTCATAATACGGTATAATCCTTCGTACGGATGAGGCAATGCTTCGTCCGTACGTTGTTCTTGCGGCTTCCGCAAGGGCCGCAATTTAACATATCGGGCTTCGTAGAACAAGCGGAAATCCTACCCAAGAAGGGAGTGAGTATGCGATGAGAATCGAATTTTTGGTTTTTCCTTTCCAAGTAGAGCTACCTCTTGCGGAGGTCAATGGCGGTAAGACCAGTGGTTTGGCTCCGGAGGCCAGCAAAGGCCCTCTGTCTGTCTTTGGTGATGGTGAACAGATGATGGCGCGAATAGCTCATCGCAAAATTGCGCCCATTTAGTTCTGGGGTCTTACGACCCCTAGTGGCCTAGCCACCACTATTTCCTCCTAAAAAGACGTGAGGCTGTTGGTTCACTGATGAGGCGTGATTAAATCCACCCGAGGAGGTGATCTCCACAAGAGAGGTGGTATCACACGTAATGCTGCTTACCCATTATTCTATTCTCCTTTCTTTTCTACATCTGTGCCCATTGCACCTTTCCAAAAGTGCCGAAACATCGTTTCGGACCGCGGAGATCTCGAATCTCCATTATCCTAGCACCCCAGTGCATCGCACTGGGGTTTTCTTTTAGAAATTCCTTTATTTTTTGAGAAATATATGATAAAATGGGGCGGTAATTGTCTCTTGTTTTTTGAGTGTGGTAACTTAGCAAGAACGAACGAATAATAATAATTTTAAAAGGAGCATATGGCTACTGAGATTAAAGACCTGACTAAGCTACGCAATATCGGTATTATTGCGCATATTGATGCAGGTAAAACTACTACCTCCGAAGCGATTCTTTATCGTACCGGACTTAAACATAAAATTGACCTCGTAAAAGGTGACACCGGTGGTGCAACTACCGACTGGATGGAGCAGGAAAAGGAACGTGGTATCACGATTACTTCTGCCGCAGTTACGACCTATTGGAAAGGTCACAAAATTAACATTATTGATACCCCGGGTCACATCGACTTTACCGCCGAGGTAGAACGTTCACTTCGTGTGCTTGATGGCGCCGTAGTGGTATTTGATGGCAAAATGGGCGTAGAGGCCCAGTCTGAAACTGTGTGGCGCCAAGCTACTAAGTATGGTATTCCACGCATCTGTTTTGTTAACAAAATCAACCAAATTGGTGGTGATTTTTACAAATCGCTCGACTCAATTCATAAGCGTCTTTCAAAGAATGCTGTAGCAATCCACCTCCCAATCGGTTTTGAAAAAGATATTTGTGGTGTAGTCGACCTAATCGATATGAAGGCCTATACTTACAAAGATTATGCTGACCACGAACTAACGGTTGGCGAAATTCCAGCCGATATGGTCGAAAAAGCAAAGAATGCACGTTCAATACTCGTAGAAGAAGCTGTCCAAGCCGATGAAGCTTTGATGGATAAATACTTCAATCAAGGTGAAGAAGCTATTACCGAAATCGAACTTAAAGCTGCGCTTAGAAAACGCGTACTCGAAGGTGATTTCTTCCTAGTCACTGGTGGCGATGGTCGCGGCGTGATTGTTGAGAAAGTTCTTGACCTTATGACCGACTATCTCCCAAGCCCACTTGATCGTGACCAAGGCCAAACTGTTGGCA
>CAMNAJ010000013.1 GCA_946530935.1 uncultured Candidatus Saccharibacteria bacterium
AATTGGTGTCGTCACCAATAAAAATTCCCCGGCCAGATTAGCCGGGGATGGTAACTATCTGCTATTTTCTCCCTCCGCGAAATGGCGAAGATCTTTCCACTGTCCTTGTCTCCATCTGGGGACCTCACCGTTCGAAAACGGCACGTAAAAGTCTTCCTTGCGAAAGCCTTTTTTGTCGAGCGTATCGACCACACTTTTGGTATACGGAATCACGTATACCACCCGACGATAGACGAATGCTACCACCGAACGGTTAATGCAGTAGCATTTGTGGTATTTCTTGGCAATTTCCTCGACGCTAATCGAGACGGTATCGCTACCAAAGCCTTTCCATACCTCGATACGATCTTTTATGTCTACAGCGTTCATAATCAACCACTCAAAAGTCATTTAATTCCCCCTCTTCGTTTTAAGCCCGCCGGCTATTAAATGATTTTTATTAAAAGCAGATAGTTAAAAAACATGAAGCTTTCGCTCCACAATTATATTATAGCACAATCATAAAAAAAGTCAATTACTCTAGTGCTAATGAGTATATGCTATAATAAGCTTATGGCTAGGAGGATTAAAAGATTTTTCTCGGCGGAATTCATTATTATTTCGCTTATGGTGCTGGTTGTTGGGCTAAGCACTTTTTTCTTTATTAAAAATATTGAAGTCTATGATTATGTCATCGAAACTAATGCATTTTTTGCCCCGTTCGAATACTACGATAATCGCGATATCAAGGGCGTCGATGTCGACATCATCAATCGTGTCGCCGAAAAAATGGACAAAACCGTTCAACTAAAAAATGTCGAATTTGATGTAATCATCGACAACGTATCTGATGGTATTATTGCTGATGCTGGCGCTGCTGGTCTCACTATCACCGAGTCACGCGCCGAAAAAGTTAATTTTAGTATTCCTTATTACACCTCTGTCCAATATGTCATTTACAACAAAAACAATGCCCCTAAGAATAACGATGTTTATATCGTTTGGGAGGCACTTGCCGGCAAATCTCTCGGATCACAAACTGGCGGTACTGGCTATCTGTTTATGGCTGACGAAGCCGAAAATGGCGTACTTGCCGGTACTAACACCATAGTCAAAGGTTTTGATTCACACCAGCTTGCTGCTGATGCAATTGGCGCCCACCTCATCGATTATGCTATCGCCGATGAGCTCGCCGCCAAATTTATTGTTGAAAAAAATCCAAGTCTCGCCGCATTACCTCTCTATTATAGCGGCACTGATGGCCTGCCGGACGAACCGGCCGAAGAATCCTACGCCATCGCGGTTAACAAAAACCGCCCCGAACTCTTGTCTGCTTTCAATGAAGTTTTAACCGAAATGTTAATGCCGGATGAAAGCGGAAAAAGCGAAATCGATAAATTAATATTAAAACACATGGGGCTAACAGATGAATGATTTCTTTCAAAAATTAGGTGAGCTCTTTACCACGCCAGCGTATGTCGAATCGCTCTGGCACGGCTTTATTCTCACCATGCAAATCTCATTTTTTGCAATTATTATCGGCTTAATACTTGGCACGATTGTCGCCTTAATCGACACCGCGAGACCAAGCAAATGGTTAGTTATCCCTAAACTTATCTGCCGTATTTACACCACAGTCATTCGTGGTACTCCAATGGCCTTGCAGCTCTTTATTATGTTCTTTGCTATTTTCGCCATTCGTGGCTTTCCGCAAATCATTACTGCAATTCTCGCCTTTGGTCTTAATTCCGGTGCCTACACTGCCGAAGTTATTCGTAGCGGCATCCAATCCGTAGATAAAGGCCAAACCGAAGCCGGTCTCGCTCTTGGTTTGTCGCGTTACACGATTTTTAAACGCATCGTCGCCCCACAGGCCATCAAAAACATCATTCCGGCCCTTGGCAACGAAATTATCACTGTTATTAAGGAAACCGCCATCGTTAGTATGGTCGGTATGTACGACCTCAACATGGCTGCAAAAGACATCGGCTCTGGCCAAAACATGTCAAGTTATCTTGTCCCAATGTTTGTAGCGGCACTCTTCTATCTTGCAGTTGTTTACCTCATCACATTTATTATTAAACGCATCGAGAAAGGACTAAGAAAAAGTGATCTCCGTTCATAATCTCAAAAAAGAATTTGGCAAAAACAAAGTCTTAAGAGGCATCAATTTCGAGCTCAAAGAAGGTGAACGCGTAGTCATCCTTGGCCCATCTGGCTCTGGCAAATCTACCTTCCTTCGCTGTATTAATCGCATGGAAGAACCAACTTCTGGCACGATTTCATTCGATGGCGTCGAAATCACCGAGAAAAACATTGGGAAGATGCGCCAAAACATCGGTATGGTTTTTCAGCATTTTAACCTCATCAATAACCTTACCGTCATGGAAAACCTCATCCTCGCCCCTGTTATTCTCAAAATCATGGATCAACCAGCCGCCGAAAAGCGTGCTCGTGAACTCTTAAGGCATATCGATCTTTTAAGTAAAGAGAATGCCTTCCCAGCCAGTCTGTCAGGTGGTCAAAAGCAACGTATTGCTATCATCCGCGCCATGATGCTATCCCCAAAAGTTCTTCTCTTTGACGAACCAACTTCCGCCCTCGATCCAGAATCCATCGGCGATGTCTTATCTCTTATTCGTGAACTCGCCGACAACGGTATGACCATCATGATTGTGACCCACGAAATGAATTTTGCCAAAGAAATTGCCACTCGTGTTGTTTTCATCGACCAAGGTAAAATCATCGAAGAAGGCAAACCTTCCGAATTCTTTAATCATCCAAAAACTCCACGCGTCAAAGAATTTCTCGATAAAGTTCTCTAAAAAAACGCCCCCGACGGGGGCTAAGGAATTAGCTTTTTGTCGGGGGTTAATTTTAAGTAAGGTGCTTAGGTTTGGAAGTGTTCGCTCTACATGCGGTCAATCTCTTTGAAATAGCGGCGAACCCGCTTAGCATCGGAAAAACCTTTTCCAATCTGGAGCAGGTCGTCCGTCCCCGCGATGCGGTACTTTCCGCTGTCTCCCTGAGGGATGATGGGGGTTTCGGGTTTGAGGTGCAAACGGTTGCACACTACTTCGACGGCTGCCTTCGGCAACACACTTTTTAAGGGGTGCATCATAGTTAACAAATCTCCTTTGTTTTTGGCTCGTAGCCAGATTTCGGGTTATTAACCTCCGTAACCCGTTTTAACTACCATTTAGATAATCAAAACGGGTTACGGGATGATCCCTGTAACCTAAATAATTATAAAAGAACAGATAGTTTTTAACCTATCTGTTCTAATTATAGCACATATGCTTATTTTTGTCAATAACTAGCGAGTGTATTTTTCGTTCAAATCGCTGTAATCGTAAAGCTCGTTAGCATTAAACCAAAGATCAATTTCTGCCTTAGCTTCTTCGATGCTACCAGAAGCGTGAACCAAATTTGGCACGCCTACACCTTTAGCATCCGAATAGCCAAAACTCATGTGTGAATAATCACCACGAATTGTGCCCATTTCTGCTGATTTTGGCTCAGTTGGGCCAACAATCTTACGTACAAGTGGCTGCGCCTCTACACCTTCAAGCACCATCGCAATCACTGGACCACTCATCATGTAGTTAACATTGTAGCGAAAAGCCGTTTCGCCACGACGAGTAATCATTTTACCGATGTCTTCATAGTGCTGACGATAAAGTTTTTCCTCTGGCATGACCATCTTCATACCAACAATCTTTAACCCTACGCGCTCAAAACGTGAAATAATCTCACCAATGATACCACGTTGCACCGTATCTGGTTTCAAAACTACCAAAGTACGCTGAATATAATCTTCTGATTTTGCCATATAATTCTCCTTTCAGCTATTATAGCATAAAAAAGGGGCCAGTCTTGCGGTATAATGTAAATATGGACATCTACGACCTTATTGATGATTTTCTCGAACACCTCGAAATCGAGGTCGGTCGTAGTAAAAAAACTATCGATAATTATCGTCATTATCTCGAACGTTTTGTGATGCTAGCTCAAGAAATTCTCGGAAAAGATGAGATAAAGCCAGAAGATATCGACAAAGAGCTCATCCGTAAATATCGCCTTCTTTTAAATCGCTACGGCTCCGAATACGGTAGTGAAGACTTAAAAATCATCACTCAAACTTATCATTTAATTGCACTTCGTGGCTTTTTAAAATATCTAGCTCGCCGCGATATTAAATCTCTTGATCCTTCCCTTGTTGAACTTCCCCACATCATTAGAAAACAAGTGACTTTTCTTCATTTTGGCGAGGTTGAAGACATGCTTGAGCAAATCGACCTTACCACCGAATCCGGCCTTCGCGACCGCGCCATCATTGAACTACTTTATTCTAGTGGGCTTCGTGTTTCTGAATTAGTTGGGCTGAATCGTGATTCCATCAATTTAGAGCGCCGTGAGTTCATGGTGAGAGGTAAAGGCAGTAAAGATCGTCCAATCTTTGTCAGTAAATCCGCCGCCGATCGTATTAGAGATTATCTTGACGCTCGTACTGATTCCCTCCCGGCCTTATTCCTAAATAATAGTAAAAACACTCAGGCTGTTGATACATCCGGTAACTATCGCCGCATCACCGCTCGTAGTGTTGAGCGCATCGTCGAAAAATACGCCCGTCTTGCCGGTATTACTAAACATGTTTCACCGCATACCTTAAGACATTCTTTTGCTACAGATTTATTGATGAACGGTGCCGATCTTCGCTCCGTTCAGTCCATGCTCGGCCATGCCGATATTTCGACCACGCAAATTTATACTCACGTCACTGACGCGCATCTAAAAGAAATACACGAAAAGTTTCATTCAGACACTAATTAATTATTTCATCACACAGCGGATAAAGGCGCCATACTGACGGTTAAGACCGCCCTCAGATACATCACCGTAGTTAAAGGTGAATCTGCCTGCGCCGTTTTCGATAGTCGAATTCCAATAGTAACCAGTTGAAACGTTTTGAAGAGCCCCGCCACCATAGAACCCACCAGTTGTTGGGGTAAATTCCAAGAGATGTGCATTAAGAGCAAGTGCCTGAGTCTTGGACGGAAGTTTCCAACCAGATGGACAAATGTCCTTTGGCGTTTCATATTCGGTTCTTCTTTCACCAGTGATTGATTTAGCAGAAGCTGCCGCAAAGTTGTACCACACACCATTTGCACCCACATGTGAGCGCGGTTCAGTATATGAATCACCTACCGTTAAATCTCTCGTTGATACATTTACATCCATACCAGTGAAGTTCGAACCCTCTGCGCCAATCGAACCGGTAATTGCAAGGTTTGAAGTCATCCAACAGTTACCATTAATGTAACGTACATTATAATTCTTACCATCACGTGTATCGCTAAGAGAAACTGGCTCATCCGTAGCACAACGAGCACAATAAGCCCTAGTATAAGACTGAAGAGTCGTTGGTCTAGTATTAACACGACAAACCGCCATTGGGTCTTCTGGATCATCGTCCGGAATTGGAGTTGAACCACCGCCACCACCTGGATCATCCGGCCATACTACTTCAATAGAATCCGGATCATAAAGCCTAATCACAGTTGAAACTGTAGTTGGCTGTTCAGCCCCTGGCGCATACCAACAAGCTCTAATATAAAAGTCATAAAACGCGGCAGTTCTTTTAACATTTCTTTCCTCACCATCAACGATATAAGTACTATCCGGATCTTTTACTGCTACAATATGAATACCTTCTGCCCTAGTTAGCGAACTATCGTCATCCATATCGCCATCTAGCAAAGGATCGTCATCCGCAGACATACCAAAAATTAGATGCGGATAAGTCGGTGAAGGATAAAACACTTTTGAATCCTTCGCATAAAGCACTACTTCATTTGTTTCAAGTGTACTTAATTTTCTCGTGTTGATGATAAATGCGCCTTGATTAGATAAATTATTCTCACTATAGATTTCATCACAAGTTCCTGGCTGGAACTTTACTACATCATCCGTAATTGAACCTTTACTTTTAGCGTGCGCCGTAATTGTATGCCAAATATCCGTATAATCACTGTTCTCGGAATCTTCACTATATACTTTACTATTTACATATGAAGATTGAATAAAACGAAGCGCCTCAGCCTGTGCGTCAATTTCTTCGCGCGTCAAAGTGGATTCCAGCGCAATCTGCGCACTAGAAGTACTTGTGCTCACAACAGATACCACTGCGACGGCAATCAATGAAAAAATACCAATTGCAAGAGTTACCTCAATCAAGGTGTCACCATGTTTAGCGCCCACGCGATTCCTCATATGCTTATTATAACACAGCTAACCGCCAATTGCATAAAAGAAAAAGTCAGAAAAAGTATAAACAATCACAAACGCTACCACCATGAACGGCCCAAAGTAAATCTTTTTGTTTTTTGATTTTTTTACTATTGGCGCCATTACAATACAGGCCAGAACATTTGCTACAAATAAAGCAACCAGAGCTAGCCACGGATGAATAAGCGCTAGACCAATTGCTGTACCGAGTAACCAATCACCATCACCAACCCATTTTCCTTTAGAAACCCACCACAAAACCAAATAAACGCCGCCTAAAATTGCCACTGAAATTACAGGGTTTAAGAATGTCCACAAATCTACACCATAATAAGGAGCCATGAATATTTGATTTAAAACACAATAAATAAAACCTAGTGCAATTGCGACCACCAATCCCGTAACTGGTAGTTTTCCGTACGCTCCATCATAAATTGCTAAATAAATAACACTCGCGGTAAAGACCAGAATTGCACCGATTAAAATCCAGTTTATTGTTTCAAACCACCTTAATTCAATCGTTGTACCAATAGCAAGAAATGCCAGGCCAGAAAGAATCTCCGAAGTAATTTCCATTAGCCCAATTTTTTTGTGGCATTTTCTACATTTCCCACGAAGTAGTAACCAAGAAATAATTGGGATATTATCATACCATTTAAGCTTGTAGCCACAATGAAGGCAGACTGATCTTTTGCCAAGTTTCTTTTTTTCTGTATCAAGTAAATACACTCGGCGCGCTTGGCAACACAAAAACGAACCAATACATGCACCTATAATAAATAATAGTATCAGTATCAAAGCTTTATCCATAACTATATTTTATCACGACTCTTGTTTTTTACTTCATTTAACCTTATAATAAGCATAAGGAGAAATATGAAAAAAGGTGGATTAGAAAATAAAACTGGCTTCACCATCATCGAAGTCGTTTTGGTTCTCGCAATTGCAGGCTTAATCTTTATTATGGTCTTCGTCGCTTTGCCTGCCTTGCAGCGCTCTCAACGCGATACCGGAAGACGTGAAGACATTATGAATCTTATTTCGGAAGTTAAAAAATACCAGCAAAGTAACCGAGGCGCATTACCTGGCGCTGCTGAATACGGTAGCGACACAATCATCAACGTTGTTTGGAGTAATGCCATCACAGGCGGCGGCAATACTTGGCGCGGTTTCTATCGTGACTATCTTGGCGAAAGATTTGTCGATCCAGATGGCGAAAACTATACTCTGTCTATTATGAAATGCGGTATGAGCACCGATGAGCAATGTAGCGACACATCAAATACCCGTGTTAAAGCTGCACTCGAAGGTTTATACGAAGCTGCCTTCCCTAATGAATATAAAATCTATATTGTTCTCCAATCCAAGTGTGACGGCAATCGTCCAGTTGGTTCTTCTAACCCACGAAATCTCACCGCCCTCTATCGTCTCGAAGGTTCCGGCGTCTATTGTAGTGCTACTTAATTAGCCTATTATTTAACGTTTCCCTAGCCATAATTCTTTTTGAGTATCTAAATATTATCAATCGTAATTCGCAAATAAAAAATACTCCCCCAATTAGGAGGAGTATTATTATCGTCAGCTAATTCTACTGATCGTCGATACAGTAAACACCAGCACCTTCAAGACGGTAGAGCACCGCGAAGTGACGCTTTTGTGATTTCTCTACGATTTCACCATCACAACGACCACCAGGAACGATGTAAACTACATATTCTGAGAATGGGTTAGCACCACCGATAGTATAACCGGTATCTTTAGCTTCAAGCTTTGAGTTCTCGCTGAACTGAAGGTTTGTGTTAAGAGCACCATCTTCACCCCAGTTATTGGTAATGATAAGGCTGTAAGGAACGCCATCTGGATCTTCGAATTCGTTGTTCTTCTCAACTTCAGACGAACCAGAGTTCATGTAGTCACGGACGAACTGACAGGCAGGATCATCGGTACCACAGTTGTTGCCTTCCTTGAAGTCATCCTTACCGACATACTTACCGGTCTTTGGAAGGTTGTTACTCTTGTTGCTGTTATTAGTCTGATATTGCACGAGTGAAGTATCGACACGGGACATGTCGTTACGACGAGCAGTATCACGCTGTGAACGCTGAAGAGCTGGGAGAGCTACGAACACCATAAGGAAGATAAGACCCGCGATAGCAAGCACGAGCACGACTTCGATGATGGTGAAGCCCTGTTTAGTGTTAATATTTTGTTTTGCCATAAACAAATCCTTTCTAGATTTTATGCTTAAGCTTATAATAACTTAAAAATTTCTAAAAATCAAGTATTTTTTACTAAGCAGCCACGCTGTTAACCAGAGAGTAGATTGGAAGCAGGGTACCACCAACTACCACGCCAATCAGGCCTGCCATAATAACCATTAGAATTGGCTCAATCATCGTAGAAATACCGTTAATCTGGTTATCAAGTTCTGTTTCATAAACTGCCGCGGCCTTACCAAGCATTTCGTCAATCTTACCAGATTCCTCACCAATCGATGCCATCTGTGGAACCAGTGGAAGCATATATTCACGATCGCGCAAAGCTTCAGAAAGTGCTTTACCACCTTTAATGATTTCGAGCGACTTAGAATATTCCATTTCAACCATAGTGTTGTTTGTCGCATCAATTGCAATTCTAATTGAATCAAGCATCGGCACACCAGTTGCAAGCATCATTTCGGCCGTACGAGCGAAACGCGAAACATATAGTTTGCGGAACAAACCGCCGAAAACTGGCACATGTATCTTAAACGAATCCATCACCTTATGGCCAAGCGGCGTATATTTAACGAAGTAAAATAGAGTACCGCCAATTGCGCCGACTACAATTAACACCAACCACCACATATTCGCGAAGAAATCTGTAACATTTACAAGGAATTGCGTAAGACCTGGGAGGTCCTTACCCATATCTTCATAAAGATTCTTCACTTGTGGCACCACGGCAATCATCATGAATGCCAGCACGGCGATAATCACACCAAGAATAATACCTGGATAAACAAGTGCACCTTTAATTTTAGACATCATTGCTGAGTCTTTTTCTTCCTGATCCGCCAAACGTTTCAAGGCTAAATCTAGCGTACCAGAAGTTTCACCAGCTTGGATAAGTGCAGTATAAACACCGTTAAAAATCTCTGAGTGTGCCGCAAAAGATTCGTACAAGCTTTTACCTGATTCAACGCTTGTTAAAATCTCTTCAGCAATTCCCCTCATTGCCTTATTTTCAGTTTGCTCAATTACCGTACGAAGCGAAGTTGCAAGTGGAAGACCAGCACCAATAAGCGTAGACAGCTGGCGCGTAAACATAATACGGTCTTTATTTTTAACATGCTCTCTACCGCCAAATAGACCACCACCTTCTTCTACGATTGATAGTGGCGTAAAACCTTGTTCCATCAAAAGGCGACCAGCAGTTTGCTCATTTTCGGCCTGAATATTGCCTTTAATCAGCTTGCCGTTGTCTTTTCCTCTTGCCTTATAATTATATCTTTTCATTCTAGCCTCTTACCAACCTATTAAGCTCGTTCATATCTACCGCATAATCACGTGCTGTATCGTACGAAATAACACCAGTTTGAACCAACTTTGCTAACGTTCTATCCATCGTCTGCATGCCTTCTGCTGCACCAGTCTGAATTGCAGTATCAAGCTGGAAAGTCTTACCATCACGAATAAGCGCCTTTACCGCAGCGTTTGCAATCATGATTTCTGCCGCTACAACACGTCCACCGCCAATCGCTGGAACCAAGCGCTGTGAACAAATTGCACAAAGCATATTTGAAAGCTGTGATCTAACCTGTGGCTGCTGATGCGATGGGAACACGTCAATCATACGGTCAATACTCTGAGCTGCCGAGTTCGTGTGGAGCGTAGCAAATACCAAGTGACCAGTTTCTGCAATCGTAATTGCCGCCTGAATCGTTTCTAGATCACGCATCTCACCGATAAGCACTACATCCGGATCTTCACGAAGTGCCGAACGGAGCGCCGCTGCAAAGCTGAATGTATCATAGTGAACTTCACGCTGCACGATAATTGAACGTTCAGATTTATGTGTAAATTCAATCGGGTCTTCAATCGTAATAATATGTTTTGAACGTTCACGATTAATCTTATCAATCAATGCTGCGAGTGTTGTAGATTTACCAGAGCCAGTAGGACCAGTAATTAGTACTAAACCACGCGGGAAATTCGCAAACGTTTCCACAATCGATGGCATACCGAGTTCATTAATCGATTTAATCTGATTTGGAATCAAACGAAAAGCTGCTGCCATTTTACCGCGTTCATGGAAAGCGTTTACACGAAAACGCGCAATATCACCAAACGCGAATGAATAGTCAAATTCCTTATCTTTGAGATAAATTTTCTGTTGCTCTTCGTCAAGTGTGGCAAAAATCACATTCTTAATCATTTCTTCATTCATTGCCGGAGTGCCAGCAATTGGTGTAAGCACACCATCTACACGAAGAATCGGTGGTAAACCATATTGAATATGGATATCAGAAGCCTTACGACGAATACATTCCTCGAGCAAACTCTCGATTCTAATCTGCACCGGCTGCTGTGGCATCGGTTGTGTTGGTTGTGCTAGTTGTTGCCCACTTTCTTCCATATTATCCTCATTATACCATAAACATTATGACAAATCGCTTGCCACGCGGTTCACCTCATCAATTGTTGTTATGCCAGAAAGTACCTTAAGGATACCATCCTGACGCATCGTTACTGTACCTTTACTCTTTGCAAGGCGCATAATTTCTGCTGCCGTTGCATGCGAAATAATTAATTTCTGAATATCTTCATCCACCACGATAGTTTCATAAAGGCCAGCACGACCTTTATAACCACCTGGGGTTTCTTTCGTCACCATACCTTTTGAAAGCATATAAAAGTTATCATTCTTAACTGGGAGTCCTGGATAGCCAAGATCTTCACTAATTGCTGCAACATCTGCATCTTTCTTTGGCAAAAGCTCACCTACGATTTGGTTAATACTTTCAGTTTCAAGTTCAGTAGATTTATAAGTTTCTCTCTTCTCGGTAATACGACGCACCAAACGCTGACCAATCACCACGTTAAGAGTTGAAGCAAGAAGGAATGGCTCAATACCCATATCAAGAAGACGTGGCAAAATACCTGCAGCCGAGTTGGTGTGTAGGGTTGAGAACACCAAGTGACCCGTAAGTGCCGCCTGCACAGCAAGAGATGCAGTTTCGGAATCACGAATCTCACCCACCATTACTACGTCAGGGTCTTGACGAAGAATTGAACGAAGCCCAGAAGCAAACGTTAGCCCTGCATCCACATTTACTTGGATTTGGTTAATGCCATCCATCTTATACTCGACCGGATCCTCGAGCGTCACAATATTAATAGCTTCAGATTTAATTTTTTGAATCAAGGCATAGAGCGTTGTAGACTTACCAGAACCAGTAGGACCTGACGTCAAAATCATACCATTTGGCTTTTCGATACCAGAAAGCACATCACGAAGTGCTCTACCAGCCATACCCATTTTTTCGACTTCCATCGAAGTACCAGTTTTATCGAGAAGACGAATAACTACTTGTTCGCCCCAAGTTACTGGCGAAATCGCGATACGAAGATCAATTTCTTTGTTGTCAACTAAAACCGTAAACTGACCATCCTGCGGAATACGGTGTTCATCAATCTTAAGGTTAGAAAGAATTTTAATACGAGATACTAGTGCCGGTGCCACATTTTTTGGAAGATCCATGATACGACGAAGCACACCATCAATACGACAACGAATAATAAGTGAATTTTCTAGTGGCTCAATATGAATATCGGATGCCTTCGTTTTCGCAGCATAACTAAGAATCGTAGTAAGTGCTTTCGAAATCGGCGAGTCTTGAACAATCGTCTTAACGTTACTTTTCTCTGCCGCTTCTTCCTCGTTGCCCTCCTTAACGGCTTCAGTAACACCAGTAAGATCACCATGGCTCTTTTCAATCATTTCGCGAATGCCATGTTCAGATGACATCCAAACTCGAATTGGACGACCCATGAGATTCGAAAGATAATCCGTTGCCTGAACGTTCGTCACGTCTGCCATGGCTACGTTCAGTAGCCCATCTTTTTCACCAAGCGGAATAGCAAGCTCGCGAATCTGAGCATCCTGCGGAATAATTGATAGAATATCCTGTTCAATTACGACGTTCTTTAACTCTACATATGGTACACCAATAAGCAACGCAGTTGCACGCGCTACCATATCTTCATTAGCAACCCCTCTTCTAGTCAATTCACCAAGAACAGACTGCCCAGAACCAGAGCTTTCAACTTCAGTAACAACACTCTGTACAAGATTGCTGTCAACTAAACCTTCAGCGACCAAAATATTGATAATACTTCTTTCGGCCTCTTTAGTTAGTAGTGCCATTCTCGTTATCCCCGTTTTGTTCTTGGTTTTCGTTTTCGTTCTCGCCGCCGTTCTCTTCGCCGTTATTGTCTTCGTTCTCTTCGTTATTCTCTTTTTGATTCTCTTCTTCTTTATTCTCTTCCTGGCTCTGCTGTTCATTGCCACCACCGTCAGTCATGATGACATTATCATTACAAACACCATTCTCGCCTAAATCAATACAGTTACCTACATAAACTTCAACTGTAGGGTTTACTGAACGGAAGTTAAAAACTTCGGTATCAGGTTCCGCTAAATTAAAGACCTCCGTTTCGCCTATCGTCGAAAACGTAACGTCCTCAAGTGCTGGTAAAAACATATTACAAACGAAATAAGCTACGAGCGCACCGATAACTGCAGCAAAGACTGATGTAGCTAAATCTTGTTTCATTACTTACCACCTTTCTGTTCAACCTTTACCGTTTCTTTTGTTTCAGTGATTTCGGATGGTTGCATATAAAATGCCTCTGCCTGCGCCTGCAGAATTAGCTTATCATTGCTTGCCCATTCGATAGTCGCACGATCAATGTTAAATTCACGAATTGAGCGTTCCACATTTTCAAGGAAGTTTACTGTAGTTGCAGTATGTGATTCAACCGACAAACGGACTGAAATAGATTGGAGATTTGTACCAATACTTGAAGCACCAGTGCTACCAGTTGGAGTAAGCATTTCTGGCTCAATACCAGTAAGCAAGAAAATCTTATTAAGCGAAGAAAGAAGTGCTTCCTCATTCTTAAATGCTGGAAGTGCGTCCGGAATGATACGCAGCGCTGAACAGCTTTGGATGAGTTCGCTTGCTGCCACCAAATCATCATCAGTTTCGGCCGTATTGTAAATCTCATTTAGTTCATCATAGCTAAACTTCTTACCAGTATATGGATTAATACAAGTCGACGTACTTTCCTTTGGTACAGAGTTTAGAGCGGTATTAGCAGCTAGATTTTCCATGATGTTTGCTCTAAGCGTACCCGGAATAACCGATACATCAATGGTATCAGGATTACAGCGTTTAAGCTCTTCTTCACTATAAATCGAACCAGCTGGTTTCTTGCAAACGCCGATATCGCGAATTGCATTTGAATACGCTACAATAGCTTTTTCTTCTTCTGCAATTACTCTCACATTAAATGAAATCTGACCAATAAAGTGGAAAATGAGAGATACTGCTACACCAAGGAAGATCGCTGCACCAAGTACTGCAAGAAGCATGTATTGCTGAGCTTGCGAAATCTTCGCTCTTTTTTCAATTGCAACTTCTTTAGCCATTATTTATCTCCTCCATTACACGATGCATCACCAGGTGCACAGTCGGCTGCCTTTTGTGCAAACATGTCTTGAATTTGTACGTAGGAATCCGTCACGTTGTAACGACCAGATGGACCAAGTGAAAGAACGTGATTATTGCTAAACTTGAAGACATCTGGAGTTAAGGTAATCACCGCTGAGAAGCGAAGCACCAATTCCTCCGATGAATCACGACCGTTCGATGAATCTGAAATTCTAATGCCATCTGAACCATCCGGCACTAAGTAACAACTATTATTTTCGCTACTCCATGTTACGACTCCAGTAGTTTGGTTCTGAACACCAGTGTAAGTAATACATTCACTTTCAAAATGTGGCACGCCAGAAATTCTACCATCTGTATCCATATATGGTTCACCTTCAACTTCATTGGTTTTGTACCAATCATTAAATTGTGGGGTACGCCAAATCTTTACAACAACTTGGTCGTCATAGATTTCAGTATCATAACCTTCTGTGCGGCGATTAATCTCATCTTCAGTAAGCTTCTCATCGTCGCCACTCTTTTCTTCACCTTCCTCACCTTCCTCGGAATCTTCATCTTCCTCAGGTTCATATGAAGGATTACAGCCTTCACCAGTAATCAACCAGTAAGCATAATAACCTTTGTCTTTATCCGAGAAAGTCGCACCATCCACACCAGATTCAATCATACAATAAGCTGGAATCTGGCTACCGTTTTTATCAACGTAATTACCATAATCAAAACGCATGTACTGCATACTCTTCTTAAAGGAATCGAGCACGTTGTAATCGATATATGGTGGCTCGCCAGCATTTGCCTGTGCATCGAATGAAATAGTTGGCGATGCGCCAGAAAGATCAATACTAAGCTCCGAAATCGTAATTTTATCAGCACCTTTTGGAAGTAGTGCCGACAAAACACCAAACGAACGAGAAAGGAGCTTCTTGTTCTTTGAAATTGCTGACAAATTACCAAGCTGGTCACGAATCGTCAAGAAGTCACTTAAATCGTTATATGATTTCATCTTCTTTGAAAGATTTTCAATCATGGCCTTCTTGCCATCAGCTACTGCCTGCTGGCCACCAGCAATCATTGCAAAGAATAAAATCAAGCCAACGCTAGCTGATGCTACTACGATACAAAGGAAGAAGATGAAATTGCGCATTTTAAGCGCTTTAATCATCTCGCCTTTAATATCTGGTACAAGGTTAATTTCACGCGCCATTAGTCATTACTCCTTTCCGAAAGGCCAATTACCACGGCAAATTCGCTTGCAACTGGCATGAGCGCCTGTTTTTGTTCAGGCAACGTGCGAACCATTTGCCAAGGATCACCTTTCATTGATGGAACATTCGTACGCGCTTCAATGTATTCTGGGAACAAAGGAATTCTACTTGCATAGCCAGAAAGCACAATACCTCCAACCTTACCATTTAGGTATTTCGTCTGGAAGAAACGTACTGATTTCGTTAATTCTGATGCGTAGCTTTCTAGAATATGGCTAAGTGTCTTGAACACTTGTCCTTCAACTTTATCCTCTGCAAGACCGAATTTCAAAATGAATTGTCTTGCCTGATCTTCACGAACATCAAGACCACCTGCCAAAGTCTTTACGAAATTAGAGAAACCACCAGGAATTGTACGCACCAGGCGTGGTTGGTTACGAAATACAATTACAAGGTCAGTTGATCTTTCACCGAGGTCTACAATCATTGTTGCATCCATTGCACCAGGAATAGCTAAAGCTCTTGCCATTGCAAGAGGCTCTGGTTCCATAGCTATAATATTAAGACCAGTTCTTTCAATTGTTTCCATGGTAGATTCAGCATATTCTTTAGCGATAGAAGAAACGAGAACTTCAGTTTTGGCTGGGTCATTTGGGCTTGGTCCAAGTACAACATAATCTGCTTTTGCGTCACTCATTGCCATTGGTACATACTTATCAATTTCGTACTTAAAGGCTTTTTGTAATTCCTTTTCTGGCATTGTGTCGGTTTCGACAATTGAAGTAAAGGTCTTTCCTGCTGGAAGCCCAATCGCAATATTCTTAGTTTTGATACCTGCCTGATTTACAGCACCCATAATCGCCTCACCGAGACGCTTGCGGCCGAGATCAGAGCTATCGTTAATTAGTTTTTGGTCACAAGGAACATATGCGTACTTCAAAAGTTGCCAACCGTGCTGAGAGTTGCCAGCAAGCTGTACGATTCGCATCGAACTTGTCCCAATATCAAGGGAGAAGAAATCGCCCACGCCATGTAATAAGTTCATAAGATAATTATAAGCTTAATCTTTTTATTTTGCAAGAATTAAATCATAAAAACGTTCTAAGTTTCCAGTGCGGCCTTTAAGATCATTATCACGTTTATTCATCACAATGAAACCATTTGACTTCAGAAAGAATTCAAACTCTTTAATTATCTGACGTCGAATAGATTCATTCTTTACAACACCACGATTTAGCTGAGCTGGAGTAGCTTCAAATTGTGGTTTTAACATCACAAGAAACCTCGTGTCATTTTTTGCGAGATGCAACTTTACATATTTTAAAATTTTTGCAAGCGATACGAACGAAACATCCGCCACTACCACATCCGGTTTGTCACTTTCATCGAGTCTAAAATAAAACACATCAGTTTTTTCGTGTAGCTCAACTCTAGAATCAAAACGAAGTGGTGCTTTCATCTGGTTCGTACCTTTTTCAACAGCAATTACCTTTTTTGCGCCATTCTTAAGTGCAAGTTCAGTAAATCCACCTGTTGATGAGCCAATATCTAGCACCACCTTGTCTTTAAAATCAAAATTGAAGGCAGAAGCAGCGCCCTCAATTTTTTGATAGCCTCTATTTACGGCCGCGGTATTCATAAGTATCTGTGTCCACCGAAACCATTTCGCCCTGCTTAATAAATGCAGGTACCTTGATAACAACGCCAGTTTCAAGCGTTGCATCCTTCATGACAGAAGAAGTGGTATCACCTTTAACTGCAGTTTCAGTATAGGTTACTTCAAGCCAAATATTTTTTGGCAAAACCAAGTTAATCGGTGTGCCATTATAGAATTGGATTTCCATTTCATCGCCATCTTTCATGAAATCTTTCATATCGCCAACCATGTCGGCGGAAAGTTCATATTGTTCAAAAGATTCTGGATCCATGAAATAGAATTTTTCATCGTCACGATAAAGATACTGCACTTTACGAGTAGTAACTTCTGCTGGTTCAATTTTTTCCTGGCCTTTAAAAGTCTTTGGGAGAAGGGCGCCTGTAACGAGATTTTTTACTTTCACGTTAACAATCGAGCCACCTCTACCCATTACTTTTTGGGAGTACTCCACCACTTTATACGGCTGGCCGTCTAAAGTAATAAGAGTATTTTTCTTTAGATCTGTTGGTCCGTACATTCTTTACTCCTTAATTATTTGATACAAATGGCAAAAGTGCTAGATGACGAGCACGCTTAATTGCTACAGCAAGTTGGCGCTGTTGCTTGGCAGATAGACCAGTCTTTGAGATTGGCTCAATACGGCCATAAGCATCAATATAGCGTTGCAAAGTCTTCGTATCACGATAGTCGAAATAAAGATTTGGATCGTTTTTCAATCTTTTCATTTTACATCCTTCCTTCGCTTAAATTATTAGAATGGAACTTCATCAAGTTCAATTTCTTCCGGGATATCATCAGGAACGTTTTCTTCCTGCGACGAATTACCTGCCGGAGCGCTGTAACCGCCCGAAGCATTACCACCATCTTTTCCGCCCACAAAGTTAAAATCTTCAACTACGATTTCTACACTTGAGCGTTTATTTCCGTTCTTGTCTTCCCAAGCACGTTGGCTAAGACGACCAGACACTAACACACCTGTGCCTTTTTTTGCATAACGAGATACTGTTTCTGCTAGTTTGCCCCATGCGGAACAATCAATAAACGATACCTCTTCTTTTTGTTCACCATCATTACCACGATAAGTGCGATTGACAGCTACTGTAAAACTACAAACTGACGAACCACCAGTAGTGGTACGAAGTTCTGGGTCACGGGTGATGTTACCAGTGATAATTGCTTTGGAAAATCCGCGCATAAATTACTCTCCTTGTTTTTCGTTAGACTCTACTTCTTCAGTATCCTCTTCCTTCTGTTTGCGACGAGAAGCATATTTTGCTTTACGCTCGTCAACACGAACTAGAAGGTAACGGAGAACTTCATCGGTAATGTTGAGAACACTCGAAAGCTTAGCTGGAGCTTCAGCTGGGAGCTCAACGTCAATGAAGTAATACACAGCAAAATCCTGACCGCTGATAGAATATGCCAAGCGTTTCTTGCCGTCATTTTCCTCTTTGGTGATTTTACCGCCGTTGTCTTCAATAAGTTTCTTGACCTTATTGATGACTGGATCCAGATTCATTTCAAGATCTGGATGAAATAGGATTGAAAGTTCGTATTCTTTCATGTGACTCCTTTGGTTAAAGCAAACGCGAACAAATTACCGTTTGCTGAGCTAATATTACCGGTAGATTATAGCACAGAGGCGGAAAAATGTCTAGTTTTCCGCCTCTTGAATTAATCTAATGATTATTTGTCCCAATCGAACTTGTGGCCGTAATGACCGTATCTTGCAGTTTCTTCGTAAATAGGGCGCTTCAAATTAAGGAATTTAATGATACCGCGTGGTGTCAAATCATATCCTTCAATTTCTTCTGCTTTGCCATCAATAATCACGGTTTGTTCGAGTGGCTCAGCCTTGCCAATTGCATACGCAAGACGCACTAATACTTCATGCGCTCCACGTTTTTTCAAATAATCTACTGCAATTTTACGTGCCATATATGCAGCCGAACGGTCAACCTTCGATGGGTCTTTGCCAGAATAACAACCGCCGCCAATTGCAATACGTGGACCATAGTTATCAACGATTAATTTGCGACCAGTAAGCCCGGTATCTGCATCAAAACCACCTTGTTGCCAGTCACCAGCTGGGTTCAAATGTAGTTCTAGTCTACCTTTTAAGTCTTTATCTTTAACGAACTGGTCAACCATTTCTTTAAGTTCGGCCTTAGAAACATTTTGGAAACTTGCTACAATTGAATCAATCGTACCATCTGGTGCAATTGTTACTTGTGTTTTACCGTCATACGGGTATTTGGCGTAAATAAACTCATTCAAATTTCTAGATAGGACGACTTCAAGTGGAAGCATTTCTGGTGTTTCATCACAGGCGTAACCAATCATAATACCTTGATCACCTGCACCACCAGTATCAACGCCTTGTGCAATTTCTGGTGATTGCTTCACAATCTTGGTATGGACCTCAATATCTTCCCCTGCAATTCTTTTCACAATTGCCGGAATATCAACATCACCTTTTGATGTAATCTCGCCAGTCACAAATACTACACCGTGTCCACCACAAGTTTCTGCTGCCACGCGTGAATCTGGATCCTGCTTTAAATATGCGTCCAAAATCGCATCTGAAATTTGGTCACAAAGTTTATCTGGATGTTTTGGAGAGACACTCTCCGCTGTTCTGTAGAACATATCTTTCCTTTCTTGGACGGATTTACCACCTTGGTAAAACTAGGTTGGTAGGGGGTCAACGGGCCGTTCCCTCACCCCTTCTTGATATTAATATTGTCTTTTAATTGTAGCACGAAAAACTAACAATTACTAGAAAAAACCTTAATACTCTTCTGGCATCTCTGCGCCACCAGCATTTGCTAGTTGGTCAAATTCATCCATTGAAGTAATTAAAAGATCGCGTGGCTTGTTACCATTTTGTGGTCCAATTACGCCGATTTCTTCAAACCAGATTGCAAGCCCCGATACGAACCCATGACCTTTACCTAGGTAAGTTTGGAGCATCGCAGTAGAGAACTTACCCTTATTTAGCGATATTTCTACAGCTTTTCTTACCATCGGATCATTCGGATCAAATCTACGCCCGAGGTCACCAATCGCGCCACCAAGTTCTGGACCCATTCCCTTAATTGCCACAGCCTGCGCAATCACTTCTTTATTATAATTAGGCGGACGTTGTTCACGGAGGAAATTCGTCACTTTTTCGATATCCTCATCTGGTGACCAAGCACCCTGAATACGTTCCGGTCCGTTTGTAGTCTTTTCGGTAGAAAGAAGCATATCACCCTGGCCAAGTAGTTTTTCGGCACCAGACAAATCAAGGATAATGCGCGATTCCATCGACGTTAATACACGGAATGCAATACGCGAAGGAATATTACCTTTAATAAGACCGGTAATTACTTTTACAATCGGCTTCTGAGTTGCAAGTACTAAATGCATACCAGCCGCACGGCCAAGCTGCGCTACACGCACGATTAAAGGTTCCAGCTCCTTTGAAGCCTGCATCATAAGATCGCTCATCTCATCAATCACGATAACAATATAAGGCATTTTGCTGGTGCTATTCTTTTCTTCCTCAGTTATCTCAGACTCATCTTTTTCTTTAAGCGCCTGAGCTTTGGCTTCCATTTTTTTGTTATATTCACTAATTTTCTTTACTTTTTCTTCAGCCATCAATGAATAACGGCGATCCATTTCATTGGCTGCCCATTTCATCGCTGAAAGTGCCTTGGATGTATCCGTAATTACTGGTGTAAGTAGGTGTGGGATATCGTTATACTGTACCATCTCCACCTGCTTTGGATCCACGATAATTAATCGCATATCAGATGGTGAATTACGATAAAGAAGCGACATAATAAGCGTATTTGTCATCACAGACTTACCAGAACCAGTAGTACCAGCAATGAGAAGGTGCGGCATTCCGGCAAGATCCGCTACTACTGGATTACCAGAAATATCTTTACCAATTGCAAAAGTTAGTGGTTCTTTTGCCTGTTTCCATTCTTCGCTTTCAATAATGCCACGAAGCGACACAGACGCTGGTTTTACATTTGGCACCTCAACACCAATTAGCTGTGTACCCGGAATCGGAGCTTCAATACGCACCGTCTTCGCCGACAAATTATAGGCGAGCTCTTTATCACGTGCCGCAATTTTTGCAAGGTTCACCCCGCCTGGTGCCCTCAAAGTATACTGTGTGACGCGCGGGCCGATATTAGCGTCTTCCATCTCAACTTCAATACCAAATTCAGAAAAAGTCTTTTGAATAATATATGCATTTTGCTTAACATTACCTGGATCTTGTGGTGATTGTTTTTTACTAAGAAGTGCCGTAGTTGGCATCTTCCATTCTGGGTCCGACAACGAAACCAACGCCTTTTCCTCTGCAGGTTTACCCGCTACTGCCGGCTTAGCTGCAGTTGGCTCGTGTATTTCTGGTGTCTTACTCCTACCAAAGAATCCTCTGGCTTTCACTGGTTCTTTTGGCGCTGCCGCAGCCGCACCAAGCCCAGAATTCACTTTAATTTCAATCTGACCAAGCTTTTTCTCATCATTCTCTTTTACGGCCTCTTTTTTACCTGGCTTTACCATATTTGTAGTATCTTTAAAGAGTGTAATTGGCGAAACCTGTAGAATAAACGCTGTCGTAATAAAAATCAGAACAATATATATAAATATCACTACACCCTGATCCAACAAATTCGTAAACACACCATTCATCCATTTACCTACCGAGCCACCATTATTCCAAATTGCACCAATACCAGACACCCAAAGAATCATCAGAATGCTTGCAAAATAAACCGGAATCGCGATACGATTGTTTTCACTTCTTAAAATTCTTACACCAATATAAGCTAGAAGTGCCGGCAAGAAAAAGGTCGCCACACCAAGCATACTCTCGAAGAATTTGTGTACCATATTAAGCACCGATCCGCCCTGGCCAAACCAGGTAAGTACAAAGAAGAACGCGAGTGCTATCATAAGAATTGCTGAAATTTGTCGCCAGAATCCACCTGGAAGTTCATGTTCTACTGGAGCTTCTTTTCTAGCACGAGATTGTTTTCTAGATGTTTTTCGTCTTTTTGCTACCATAACTTTTATTATAACATAGTTTTAAGCTTTTGCTTATTTTGAAAAGATAAAGGCCCGAGATTACTCTCAGGCCTAGTTGGGGCTTAACCATACATAGCAGTTTGAATTCTATCGTATAGAGTGCATGCAGCTTCATACTGCTTTTTAGTTTTGCGGTCGCGAGAATCAGCGAGGACTTCGAGAACTTCATCAAGGCGCGACACCAAAGTCGCCAGATTCTCCTTACCCGCTAATTCGCGGACGGAACACTGACGATAGTCAGCTTTAGTTATGTACCTTGAAAAACTTCTTTTCACGTCTTCGAGCTCGTTTATTGCCCAATCTAATGTTCCGATACATGCCATAGCTTTTTACCCCCTATTCTGTGATGTATCTCTTATAATTATAGCACAGAACGCCAAAAAAGTCAAGTTTTGACGGTAATAAAGCTTTGTGGTAAAATATAAAGATATTGGACCGTCGCCAAGCGGTAAGGCACTGGGTTTTGGTCCCAGCATTCGCAGGTTCGAATCCTGCCGGTCCAGCCAAGAAAGAAAAACGAGAGCTTGCTCTCGATTTTTGTTTCTTGCGACCGGTCTTGGATGACTATCCTGCCGGTCCAGCCAAACGAAGTGAAAACAAATCATGAGCAAGCTCATGATT
>CAMNAJ010000014.1 GCA_946530935.1 uncultured Candidatus Saccharibacteria bacterium
CTCCAGTCGCTATGAACAATAACGACCGCTTCGCTATCCGCGAAGGTGGCAAGACGGTTGGTTCTGGTGTTATCACCAAGGTTATCAAGTAATAAGACTTGCACTAAAAATTGGGCCGCGAGGCCCAATTTTTGTTGTTGAGCGTTTTTTTATTTACGAAGTTCGTCCATCTCGACTTTTTCGCTGGCTGGTTTTTCGAGTTCTTCTGGATGAGTCAAAAGAAATTGCAAAGTTTTTGCGGATTTAGCAAAGTAGTAGCCATCTGCAATACGTTCGTCAAAATTCATACCCCATTCACAGATTTTACGAACCTGCTTTTTGCCATCAATTATTACTTCTTTATCCTCGATCTCGCCCATGGTAAGTAGAGAAGAAGAGTTACCAAAGTCAGTAATATTATGGAAAATAGCACCACAGCCGATTGAGCCAAGGTTTGAAACAATCATTGTACTGTAATACAGATTATCTTCGCCGAGCGAGCTCGGTAAGATGCCTTTTTTGTCACACCATTTTAAAGTGCCAACAAGAGGGACGCGAATAAAGTTCGGAAGTTTACCAAGAATATCGATTGCCGAGTTCGCACCTTTTTTATCAACCGCATTTGCGCGTTTTTTACGAAAACTGTCAACTTTTTTACGAACTTTTTCGCCGATAGTATAGATATTATCGTCTTTTTCGATTGGGATCATTACCATCATTTCTTCGGAATGGTCATCAAAACTAACTTTAGCCACAAATGACAATACAATCTTGTCGTGTTCCCAAACGTGACGGTTTGCCACAAAGTGATTTAACTTTGGGCGGTTATAAACCGTTCTACCAATAGCAGCAAGAAAGGCGTGGAAATAAGTTACGCCCTCGCCAGCTTTTTTCTTTTTTTCGATATATTTAGACAGATTGGTTAAATCCATCTTCTGATTAATAAAGACATCGCTAACACTACGGTTCGGCTTGAGATCAATGCTGATTTGAGCCATACCGGTGATGTCTTTAACCCTGTGGGCACCTCCGTATTTTTTCATAAGTCAATTATACCATGAGGGGCTAGTCGCCCTATCCTTGATTGTTGCTAAAATCTGTGATATAATAATTTTACATATTAAATAATATCAAGTCTGAAAAACTCCATTCTTTCGAGGTTATCAGACAAGAAAGGTCAAACACATGGCAGAAGCCAAAAAAGATGAAGGATTAACTATCCGCATCCGCCTCAAAGCTTATGATCACCGCGTAATTGATCAAAGCGCCCGCCAAATCGTTGACACCGCTATTCGCACCGGTGCTAAGATTTCTGGCCCAATTCCTCTACCAACTAAGCGCAGCACCTTTACGGTTGTAAAGTCTCCACACGTTTATAAGACTGGTGGTGAAGCTTTCGAAATGAAAGTCCATAAGCGCTTAATCGATATTTCAAACGCAAGCCCAAAGACGATTGAGAGCCTCCAAAATCTCTCACTCCCAGCTGGTGTCGACGCTGAAATTAAGATGTAATAAAAATTCCCCCGCTAAGCGGGGGATTTTTTGTTCTAGGATTATGAGGCCTTGGTGGTCTTTGCCAGCTGCTGCGAAACGACGGCTTCGAGATTACCGTCCGCTTTGCGATGCACGTAAACGGCATAGTTTTCGACCCCAACGAATCCAACGATAGTTTCGTCCGAGACATTCGAGCGGAGCACCGTATTGTTACGAGCACCCATCGAGAAGTCATCGGTGAGGATTTCCTCGTGCTTCAGATAATCTTCAGCGAGCTGCTTGATTTTCTGACTGTCGGAAAGCTTGGCGACCACGACGATGGGACGCTCATTGATGCTCGTAAAGAGCACGGCGTCATCTTCAGCTCCGCTTACGCGAAGTTCGAACCCCTCGATGGCATAAAGCATGCTGCGGTGGCAGTCCATCCGCTCAAACACGCCACCGCCAAGACTGGCGTTTTTGTGATTGGGCGTCTTCTTGCTGATGTCATAGAGGGACTTCAGGGTGCCACAGTCGTGCCATTCAAAATAGCCGACAGACACCATCAGGTGACCGAGCTGTGCCATCATTTTGTCGGTGGAAATACCGGCGTAGCGCTTATTCGCGAAAATGTTTTTCACAACATCCGCACGCCAGACATTGATGCCGGTATTGCAGGCAGAATTGCCTTTACGCATGATCTCATCGGCGGTTTTCTTGTCCGGCTTTTCAACAAAGCCTGTCACATGAAAACAATCCGACTTGGTTTCTTCGTAGATGGCATGTCCACAACCCATCGCCGTAACGATGTCGTTGACTTTTACACCTACGATAGTGGCGTAGCCGAGACTTGCTTCATTTACCGCCGATTCGATGGCGGCTTTGAATTCATAGTCCGGCACCAGGTACTGATCGGCTGGCGTATTGATGATAATGGCATCCGGGTCGAGATCATAGATCTTTTCATTGGCCTTTATCATGGAGCCTGCATAGCCGAGCTTAGGGCTGACTTGAATGATATTCTGAGACAGAATTCCACGGGGGAGACACTGTTTTCTGGCCAGCGCCGTCTGGTTTTCATTGGTAGTAATAACGACTATCTGAGTGGGTTTTACACCGAGAAATGTAAAGTTTTCGACTACGGCCTGGATGAACGTATTGCGCTCATCAAGCTGACAGAACTGCTTGGGGCAGTCCGGGTGGCTGATAGGGAAAAGGCGCGTGCCTTGCCCGCCAGCGATGATTGCGGTCCAAAGATGATTTGTGTCCATGATAATTACCTCCTAGAATGTAAATGTGCATAAAAATACGCCTTTGGGGCATATTATCTTTATATTATAGCATACTTTAATAAAAAAGTCAATAATTTCGCTTATGTATCGCGTTTTCAGACTGATGTGTTATAATTAATGCATGACCGCTAGTAAGTTAAAGAAGCGATTTTATTTCGTGGCTGCGAAATATTTTCGTTTTTTTGCAAATATGGCATTCCGTCGCTGGCACCCTAGAGTAATTGCAATTACTGGGTCCGCCGGTAAAACAACGATGCTAAATCTCTTAGAGCACGAAATGGGCAAAAATGCTCATTATTCGCATGACGCAAATTCAGCATTTGGTATTTCATTCGATATCTTAGGACTTAAAGGTATACGTGGATCTAAACTGCGCTGGATTTGGCTTCTTATCGCCGCTCCGTTTTGCGGACTATTTCGACGCCGCAAGCAACAGTTTTATGTTGTAGAGATTGACGGCGAAAGACCACATGAAGCGGAATTTTTAGCCGAATGGCTTAAACCAGAAGTAACGATTTGGGTATCAATTGGGTTATCTCATGCCGTTCAGTTTGAAAAGGTCGTTGAGGAAGGCAAATTTGAGAACGTAAACGAGGCAATTACGGCGGAGTTTGCTAATTTGCCAATTAATACTTCAAAGAGAGTTTATATCGATGCAGATTCTAAATTGATGGTCGAAGCTACTGCCAAGATTAAGGCAAAAATCATCCCAATCAAGAAGTCTAATCTTAAAAAATATGTGGTTTATCCGGATTCAACCGATTTTACTTATGGCGATACGACCTTCCATTTCAACCATCCAGAGCCTAAGGATGTAGCATTTAACCTATTCGTGTTGCAGGATTTGATGAAATATTTGAAATTACCATTTAACCCTGATTTTTCAGAACTGAAGGTAGCGCCAGGTCGTAGTTCATACTTTGAAGGTAAAAAAGGCGTACAGATTGTCGATAGTAGTTACAACGCCCACATGATTTCGATGACCTCAATTTTGGACATGGTTAAGCGTATGCATGCCGATCATAAGTGGCTAATAATTGGTGACATAGTAGATCAGGGTTCAATGGAGGGAAAAGAGCACGAAAAACTGGCAAAACTAATTGCTGACGTAAAGCCAGAGCGTGTTATTCTAGTTGGGCGCCGCACCAAAGAGTATACCGCGCCAAAACTTAAAGAGTTAGGCGTTTCTGCTGTTGCTACTACCGATCCAAGAAAGGCTCTTTATTATCTAGAAAAGAATATTACCGGAAAAGAAACATTGATTTTTAAAGGTAGTCATTACCTAGAATGGGTTATTGAGAAGCTCCTTAAAGACCCAAAAGATGCAGCCAAGCTTTGTCGTAGAGAAAAGGCCGCAGTGGCGCGCCGAAAGAATTGGGGGCTAGATTCATGAGAAGACCAGAATTGTACATAATCCACGGTTGGACTTACACAGTTGAGCCTTGGAAAAGAACTCTGGAGCTTCTAAAAAACGCAGGAATCAATGTAAAAATGCTCCACGTGCCAGGCTTGACCGAGGAAAGCAATAAGGTTTATACAATTGACGACTACGTAAAGTGGGCAGACGAGAACATCCCAGACGGAGCCATTGCACTCGGGCATTCAAATGGCGGACGGATTCTACTTAATCTTTCAATTAAAAAACCAGGCAAGCTTAGTAACCTAATTCTTCTTGATGCTGCTGGGATTTACGAAGTAACTAAGAAGAAAAAAGCCGTGGCAGCACTTGCTAAACTCGGTAAACCATTCAAGAAAATCAAAATCATTGATAAAGCATTTCACCGTCTCACTGGTACGACCGATTATTCACGAGCACCAGAAAATATGAAAAAAACGCTTGCGAATATGATTGAGTCAGATAAGAATCTAAAATTTGAAGATGTTAAGGTTAAAACTTACATTATGTGGGGCAAAAACGACTCGATTACTCCGCCGCGCCACGCCGAAATAATGCATAGCAAGATAGAGGGATCTGAATTAAAAGTATTTGCTAACTGGACGCACGCACCGTACATTTCAAACCCAGACGAGTTAGCAAAAGCAATTGTTTCTCTAATGGCGAGGATTTTAAAGTGAGTCATCATTATTTAGGTTTAGCAGCAAAAAGAAAAGGTGCGTGGAAGAGCTTATTTGCTCATGGCTCAAGATATGATTTAAACCATCTAAAGATTTATTTGCAAGAACGCTACCAGGGAGAAGCGATGCTAACGAAAAATGGCCGCTCGGCGCTCGCTTTGGCACTGATGGGGTATTTTAAAAAGGGTGACAAAGTCCTAGTTAACGGTTTTACATGCTATGCAGTGTATGAAGCTGTAAAAGCCGCTGGGCTCGAGCCAGTATTTGTAGATATTTCAAAAAACGACCTTAATTTCACAGTAAAAACGCTTGAAGCTGCTTGGACCGACGGGATAAAGGGTGTAATAGTTCAGAACACTTTAGGTAATCCTGTTGATATTGACGCGATTTCAAAATTTGCCGAGCAGAATGGGATTTTAATTATAGAAGATTTAGCGCACTGTGCTGGTATTAAGTATCCTAACGGGAAAGAAGTCGGCACGGTAGGTGCAGCAACGGCATTATCATTTGGCAAAGATAAATCAATCGATACTGTTACCGGTGGCGCAGTAATCTTTCGCGTACCGAGAAAAAACCAGATTAAGATGCCTAGCGTGGCTCCGAAAAAATCTGACAATGCTAGGGCTAGAGTTTATCCAATGCTTTCGGCAATTTGTCGCGGAATGACTTATTTTCATCTTAGTGGAGTTTTTATGCGAATGTTTATGAAATTCCATTGGATTGAACGATCGGCTGATAACAAGCTTGACCTCAAGGTGAAACCATCTAAATTTGAAGCAAAGCAGGCCCTGAAGCAACTAAAAGAATTAAAGCTTAGCGAGTCACCACTTCGTAATTTTTATCTCGTAAACCACCGCGATGAGGTACTAGAAAAACTTCGAAAAGCTGGATATTATTTTGACGGTTTTTGGTACGAGAAGCCAGTTTCTCCGGTAAGATATTATAAAAAAGTTAATTTTCCAGAAGAATCCTGCCCAGTTGCTACAGAAGTAGCTGAAAAAATAATTAACATCCCAACGCATTATAAAAAAGAAGAGCTGTTAGACGCTAAAAAGATTATAAAGGAGTATCTATGAGCTTTAACGAAATAGTAAAAAAGTACCCCGAAACAAACTTTTTGCAATCGCCTGAATATGGAAAGATGAATGAACTCTTAAATGATAAAGTAATTACTAGTGATTTTGGTGGTAAAGGGCATGCTTTAATGGTTGTAAGAAATGCGAAACGTGGTCGTTATCTAGAGATTCCGTGTGGCCCACTAACTGATTATGAAGATAAAAAGACTTTAAAGGCTGTATTTGATGAAATTATTAAAACTGGTAAAGCTGAGCACTGCGTTTTTGTTCGCATTAGGCCACAGCTAAAATCTTCCGAAAAAAACCTTAAACTACTGGCCGATTTAGGATTAAAAAAATCGCCGATGCATCTTGCGGCCGAGCACACCGTAGTTTTAGATCTTAAAAAGACCGAGGATGAATTACTTGCCGATATGCGAAGACAAACCCGTTACGAAGTGCGCCGCTCGATGAAACAGGGAATTACAGTTACGAAAGACGATTCTGAAGAAATCTTTAAGGAGTTTCACAATGTTCAATCCGAAACCGCCAAGCGTCAGGGTTTTGTGCCGCCAAATCTTAATACGCTTTTAGCCGAAAGAGAAGCTTTTAAAGGGAATATCAGTATTTACGTTGCAAGGACTACCGAGGGTGAGCCAATTGCATACGGCATGATTATTAAATGTGGCAAAGAGGGTGATTATTACGAGGCGGCCTCAACTGATTTAAACCGCAAACTTCCGGGTGCATACGCTTTGCTCTGGCAAGCGATGAAAGATTTAAAAGCCGAAGGATACGAAAGATTTAATTTGTGGGGCATCGCACCACCAAATCAACCAAACCATCGTTACGCCGGGGTCACGACTTTTAAAACTGGCTTTGGCGGTGAGGTCGTTGAATACGTTCCGGCACATGATATTATCTTATCGAAAGTTGGCTATCTCAAAGATTATATGGTTGAATCTATTCGCAAGAAGAGGAGGCATTTGTGAGCGATTTAAGAATTGAGGACGCAAAGAACCGTGAAGAATGGGATGGTTTTGTAAAATCACATGAGGAATCTAACTTCCTTCAGTCATGGGATTTTTACGAATTTCATACCTCTCGTGGCAAGAAAGTCGTACGACGTATTTTTTATAACGATGAAAAAATCGTAGCGGTTTATGCTGGTGTAGTCGAAACCGCCAAACGTGGTACTTATATGGCTATCGCGGGTGGCCCGATTTTAGATTGGTCTGATAAAGCCCTAGTTAAAAAAGTATTTGCCGATATTAAAGATGAAGGGAATAAAAGTCACTCTGCTTTCGTGCGCGTGCGTCCACAGTTGCTACTTTCTGACAAATCCTTGAAATTAATGAATGAGCTAGGGCTTAAAAAGGCGCCGATGTATCTTTCGGTGGAATATGCCGGGGTACTTGATCTAAGAAAATCTGAAGAAGAAATCCTAGCAGGCGCGTCACAAGGTTTTAGAAGAAAACTACGCAAGGCCGAAAAAGCCGAAATAACCGTTGAAACCACTAATGACCCAAAGATTGTCAAAACGTTTTACGAACTCGAAGTAAAGCACGCAAAGCGCCAAGGGTTTGTAGCGTTTTCGGAAAGCTTTTTAACAAAGCAATTTGAAGCTTTTAGTAAAAATGATGAGGTATTAATGTATACCGCTAAAAAAGACGGTAATATTTTGGCGCAAAACTTTATGATTTTTTACGGACCCGAAGCTAGCTATCATTACGGTGTATCATCCGATCTTGGCACAAAATACTCAGCCGCACCGCTGCTTCATATGGAGGCAATGCGAGAAGCCAGAAAGCGCGGGATAATTCGTTACAATTTGTGGGGAATTGTCGGGCTCGATGAAACAAAACACCGTTTTTATGGAGTATCTGAGTTTAAGCGCTCATTTGGTTGCGAAGAATTAAAGTATACTCCAGCCCACGATTTAATCTTAAAACCAGCCAAGTATCATCTTACTAAAATAGTAGAAACTGCTCGTAAAAAAATTCGTCACGTTTAATCTAAACGTGTTATAATAAGCGTAAGTAATAAAGGATTTTTTATGGCACATATAAACCGTAGATTTATCGACAAGCACTGGCTTGTGTTTATCGTTCGTGGTGGGCTCGCGGGTATATTTGGGTTCTTCACAATGTTCGGCGGATTTACTGATCTTGAATCTGTCCTTGCTATTATCAGTGTATTCTTACTCGCTATGGGTATTGTCGACTCGGTTGGTGCACTTTATAGTTCTACCAAAAAGCATGGCTGGGTAAACGCCGTAATCGATGCTTTGGTTGACGTAGCTGCCGCGCTCCTACTTCTATTCTTTGCACGCGAAGATATTATTGCTGGGCTTATCATCATCGCCGGTTATACTTTTATTTCTGGCATCATCGATATTTTGCACGGCTTCCTTTCAACAGTCGATCCGACCGACCGATTCATCCGCATTCTCTGCGGCATGCTTGGTTCAATCATGGGTTTTGTCATCCTCAACGCCGGTAACTTTGAACTAACGGTATTTATTCGCTTCTTTGGTGCCTACCTACTCATCGTTGGCATCACCAGCCTAATCTACGGTGCACACAACCGTGCTCAAGACATTGAAGATAAAGAAGCACGTCGTGATGCCAAAAGAGTTGCTGCTAAAAAATCCACAAAAGCTAAAACTGTTAAAGCCAAAAAATCCACTAGAACCACCAAGAAAAGCAAATAACTTGTGTTATAATTAGGTTTTAAGGAGGACGAATGTCTGTCAAAAAGGCAATTATTACTGATGCTGGTTTTGCTAGCCGGTATCTACCGATTACAAAAACTATCCCTAAAGCAATGATACCAATGGGCGCTAAGCCAGTAATGCAACTCTGCGTAGAAGAATGCGCTGAAGCCGGGATTGAAGAAATTATAATAGTGGCAACTCCAAATACCATGGGTCGCCAAATTTATGATGATTATTTCCATAATCAATCAGAGAATGTTAAAAATTTACTCGAAAAACAGGGCAAAATGGAGCGTTTTGAGCCGGTTGAAAAAGTACTCAGCTTGCCTAAAATTACCGTAATAGAACAAGACTCAACCTTGCCTTATGGAAATGGTTCCCCTATCTTGTCGGCTAGAAGCTTCGTTGAAAATGAAGAAGCTTTTGTAGTGCTTTATTCAGATGATTTAATCTTTGGCGAAGGAGACGTAAAAACTTTAATCGAAACCTATGAACAGAATCGTAGCGCCAAGGCCGTAATTGCCGCTCAAGAAATGCCTGAAGAAGTCTGGAATAAATACGGCATGATTGCCTTGAAAGATAATGGCACTTTATCCCACATCGTTGAAAAACCAAAAACACCAGATTTATCGCCGAGTAATCTTACAAGCTATGGTCGCTACTTACTTACTCCAGAAGTATTTAATTATCTAGTCCCAACTAATACTGGTCTTGATGGCGAACTTTGGACAGTAGACGCAATTACTAAACTTGCTGAAGTTGGTGACGTGGTAGTGGCAAGAAGTAAAGGAAAATGGATTACGACCGGTGATCCGAAGAATTACTTCCTTGCACATCTTGAGTATTCTTTGAAATATTCAGATTACGCCGATGCCGTCAGAAAATTCGTTGCCGAAAACTAATGTGCTATAATTAAATCAAAGGAGTTATATATGGATGTAGCCGAATGGGTAATCGTAATAATATTAAGCGTTACGCTATTCATATTCCTCGTAGTAGGAATAGTATTAATGTTAAAGGTATTTGGCCTAGTTGATGAAGCTAAGCGCATGATTGCTAAAGGTCAAGACATTGCCGACAATGCGAACGGCGTCGTATCTAATGTAAAAGGTATGACATCGATTGGCGGCGCAGTTGAGAAGTTGGTGGACAAGTACATTAATCAAAAACTTAATGATGAACCAAAAAAAGAGAAAAAAGAGGAGGAGAAAAATGAAGGAAAAAACGGAAAAAAATAGCAGTAGCGCAGGAAAGTTTTTCCTAGGTGCAGTATTTGGCGCAATTGCCGGTGCTGTGGCTGGTAAATTTATTACTGATAAAGTAAAAGAGGCTGAAAAAGAATGCGCACCAGATTGTGATTGTGGCGAAGAGTGCGAATGTGGCGAAGACTGTGATTGCAAAGTTGAAGAGCCAAAAGCCGAGAAAATCGAAGAAGTCGTAGAAGAAAAAGTAGAAAAAGCCAAAAAAGCAGAGAAAAAAGAAAAGAAAGCTTAAGTTCTCATGGAACTGAAGCCTAGCGATTTCGTACATCTGCATAATCATACCCATTATTCGCTTCTTGATGGTTTAACTAAGATTCCCGAACTAGTAGATTTTATTAAGAATGATGGGATGGAAGCAGTAGCCGTAACCGATCATGGTACAATGAGCGGCTTAGTTGAGCTCTATAAGTGTTGCAACGATGCCGGAATTAAGCCTCTACTAGGCCTAGAGGCATATGTTGCTGCTAGGAAGATGACCGATCGCGATCCGGCGCACGATAAACAAAGATTTCACATTACCCTAATTGCCATGAATAACAAAGGTTTTGAAAATCTTTGTCGCATCATGAGTAACGCCGAAGAATATGGTAAGTATTATAAACCAAGAACCGATCACGATGAGCTCGTAAAATATAATGAAGGGCTAATCTGCCTTTCTGGCTGTATGGGCTCTGAAATATCAGAAGCAATCCGTGCTAATGATGATAAAAGGGCAATCGAATTAATTGAATGGTATAAAGGCGTCTTTAAAGATCGTTTTTATCTTGAGATGCAAGATCATGGCCATCCAAAATCTAGCACACATTCAGCAGAGCAGAAAAAAGTAAACGATTGGCATATGGCTCACGCTAAGGAATTAGGCATTCCTCTTGTTGTAACATGCGATGCGCACTATCTTAAAAAAGACGATCAAGATGCTCACGAAGTATTGCTCTGTATTGGTACTGCCGCTAATTTATCTGACACGAACCGCATGACACTAAAAGACTATGACCTTCATGTTATTCCGGCAGAAGAAATCATTGAGCACTGGAAAGATACTTGTCCTGAAGCTGTTTTAAATACCAAAAAAATTGCCGATCGCTGTAATGTAGATTTACAGCTCGGCAGAATTTTGATTCCAAAATTCCCAGTGCCAGATGGCGAAGACGAAAAGTCTTATCTTGATAAATTAGTCTTCCGCGGGCTAGTCTATCGTTATGGTGGATATAAACTTGAAGATACTGAAAAACTAGAAGTTAAAGAGTGCCGCAAAATACTAGAAAAAGTTGACGAAGAACGCGATGATATTCACAAAATCTTGCCACGTATCGACTACGAATTGTCTGTCGTAGATAAAATGGGTTACAACGGATATTTCTTAATCGTACAAGACTTTATTAACTGGGGTAAAGGGCAGAGAATTGTTTACGGCCCAGGACGTGGTTCAGCGGCCGGAGCAATCCTGGCTTACGCACTTCGTATTACAGAACTAGACCCATTGAAATACGATTTACTTTTTGAAAGATTTTTGAACCCAGATCGTATTTCGATGCCAGATATTGATACCGACATCCAAGATACTAGGCGCGACGAAGTAATTGAATACTGTACTAGAAAATATGGCGAAGGAAGAGTATCAAATATTGCTACGTTCGGTAAAATGATGGCAAAAAACGCTGTGCGCGACGTAGCGCGTGTGCTTGAAGTCCCGTATGCCGAGGCGGACCGCATAGCTAAAATGGTACCTGACCCAGTAATGGGACACCACGTAAAGTTGGCCGATGCCATTAAAGATGTGCCGGATTTAAAGCATGAATACGAAACCAACCCGACTGCAAAAGAAGTGATTGATTTTGCTTCGAGGCTCGAGGGAACGATTAGGAACCACGGCGTACATGCTTGTGGCGTGATTATCGCACCAGATGATTTGGTGAAGTTTTTGCCGCTCGAAGTCTCCGCTAAGGGCCCAATTGCCGCACAGTTCCCGATGGGACAAGTCGAAGAATTAGGCCTCTTAAAGATGGACTTTCTTGGACTTTCGAACTTGTCCGTTATTAATAACGCTCTTCGGATGATTCGTAAGGTTTATCATGATGATATTAATCTTTCGAATTTACCGCTCGACGATCCAGAGACATATGCTTTACTCCAACGCGCAGAGACAACGGGCGTATTCCAGCTAGAGTCGGCTGGCATGAAACGATATCTAAAAGATTTGAAAGCATCAACCTTTGAAGATATTATCGCTATGGTGGCGCTTTATCGTCCAGGCCCAATGCAATTCATTGATTCGTTTATTAAAAGGAAACACGGTGAAGAACCAATTACCTATCTTCATCCGGGGCTCGAAAACTCTCTTAAGAACACCTATGGCATTTTGATTTATCAGGAACAGTTCATGCAGATCTCCAAGGAATGGTGTGGATTTACTGGCGGTCAGGCCGATACTTTACGTAAGGCAGTTGGCAAGAAAAAAGTCGATCTCATGAATAAAGTGAAGCCTGAATTCATTAAGGGCGCTGTAGAAGTAGGTGGCGCAACTGAAGAGATTGCTGAAAAATTCTGGAGTCAGTTGCTCGACTTCGCAAACTATTGTTTTAACAAGTCCCACGCTGCGTGTTACGCTTTGATTGCTTATTGGACTGCATACTTAAAGGCTCATTATCCAGACGCTTTTATGGCGGCACTCATGACGTCTGATATGCGCTGGACAGATCGCTTGGCAATAGAAATTGGCGAGTGTAAACGTATGGGCCTAAAGGTACTTGGACCGGACATTAATCAGTCTTATGGTGATTTTGGTATTGTTGGCGGCGAGAAAACTATCCGTTTCGGACTCTCTGGCATTAAAAGTATGGGTAAGGCTTTAGTTGAGGACATAGTAATTCCAGAACGCGATAAAAATGGTCCATTTAAATCTGTTTGTGATTTTGCAAAACGCGTGGATTCGACCAAGTTTAATAAAAAATCTTGGGAAGCCGCAATTAAAACTGGTGCGTTTGATAGATTTGCTTCGCGTTCAGATTTATTATTCAACCTAGAGGCAATTCAGGCATATGGTGCTAAAGTTCAAAAAGATGTAGGTTCTGGACAAACCGATTTGTTTGCAATGATGGGTGAAGTAGGAGCGGTGCCAGAAGTTGAAATCAAACCTTCGCCAACACAGTACAGCGACAAAGAACAGCTACTTTGGGAACGCGATTTAATGGGACTTTATTTGTCGGCACACCCGCTCGATAAGTATGATGTTTATTTTAGCGAACAAACTCATCCATATGAATTAATCACTCCAGAAAACAATAATAAGGTTGTGACGATTGGTGGCATCATTACAAACGTTCGTACTATTCTTACAAAAAAAGGTGACAAAATGGCCTTTATTAAGATGGAGAATAAGTCGGCCGAAACTGAATTTATCGTATTCCCTAGCGTATTCCAAGAATGTGGCGCAAAGCTGGTGGTCGACAATGTAGTGCGTGTACAAGGGAAAATTAATGCCACCGATAAAGATGGCAACCTAACTTCTGATGCTAAAGTTACCGCTGATTCCGTTGAACTAATCTCCGATGAAATGCTTGAGGCCTACCAGCCAACTGGCACTAAGCTTGCGTTGCCGGTGGCAGCAGCTGGAAGTAAAAAGCGATATGGTAAGTCTTCTGCTGAAAGGGTTTATGGTGAAAAGAGTAGTAGTTCTGTAGATACACCTCGCGTACCAGTAGCTCCGCCTAAAGACCCAAGAAAAGAGCGATTATATCTATGGGTTGATGATACTGACGACACTGAAACTTTAACCGAAATCAGAAGATTAGCTGATCAAAATCTTGGCATGCAGGAAGTCGTATTAGTAACAGAGGAAAAAGGTGAAAAAAGAGCACTCAGAATGCCATTTAAAGTCGATGCGAATGATGACTTAGTATTTGAGCTTAAGAGTCTTTTAGGCGAAGATAAGGTAAAAACAAAATGATAACTATCTTTGGTGCACCGGGTGCGGGAAAAACTGTGCAAGGCCAACTTCTAGCTAGGAAGTATGGTTGGACGTGGGTTTCGTACCGTGATTTGTTAATGAGTTTAAACGACAAGGATATTAGATATGCTTTGGAGCATGGTCTTTTTATTGATGACGATAAAGCCACAGCGTTAATGAAAAGTGTCTTTTATAATATTAGACACAGCACAAAATATCGCGTTCTTGGCGGGACAAAACTAAAATACCAGCCTCAAATAGTTTTAGATGGTTTTCCGGCAGACTATCGTCAGCTTAAATGGATGATTGATAATAAAGAAATTAAAAACCTAGACGGCGCAATTGTGCTAAGAGTCCCACGCGGGGAATTATGGAAGAGACTAGTCGAAAGAAAACGTGTAGACGATACTAGAGCAGCTATAGAGCGCCGCCAGGACACGTATGATCGTAATATTACTGGCATGATAAAAACGCTCAAGATGAATGGCATAGAGGTTCGCGAAGTTGATGGCGGAAATAGCGAGCTTGATGTTCTAGAACGAATAGAAGGTGTACTCGCTGATTGGAATATGGTACCTAAAAAGCAGTACGAGAAGATAAAAAAATAACCCCCGGAGGGGTTATTTTTTATTTAGCCAATTTATCGATTAGCTCGCTAGGAATCATGATAACCGTCTTTTGTGATGGATCGGATGAAATCTTTTCTAGGGTTTGGAGCGTACGAATGTTTATACCACCTGGCGTACGTGCGAGGAGGTCGGCAGCTTGGGCTACGGCCGCAGCAGCAGATTTTTCACCCTCTGCAGAAATAATTGCAGCGCGTCGTTCACGTTCGGCTTCGGCTTGTTTAGCCATAGCGCGTTTCATATCGGCAGGAAGTTCGATGTTTTGCAGTTTAACGTTTTCGATATCAATACCCCATTTGTCGGTTTGAACGTCGACGATTTCGCGAATCTTTTCGGAAATCTCATCACGCTTACTAAGAATCTCGTCGAGATCAAAGTTACCAGTCACATCACGAAGTGCGGTTTGCGCAAAGGTGCTAGTCGCATAGGTGTAGTTGGTAGTTTCAAGCACGGCTTTTTCGGCATTTAAAACTTTGAAATAAACAATCGCATCTACGTTAACCGTGACGTTATCACGCGTAATTACTTCCTGTTTTGGAATGTCCATTGGCGTAGTACGAACATCAACCTTAATCATTCGGTCGATGTATGGAATGATAACGCGAAGACCCGGTTTGAGGGTTCTTGAGTACTTACCGAGTCTTAAAACGATGCCTCTTTCGTATTGGTTTACAATGCGAATGCCCGGAATGATAATAAATAATATGATAATGAAAATTATCGCAAAAATAGCTGATGCGACTTCATATCCTTCCATATAACTCCTTATGTTAATTAATATAATTATAGCGCAATTCTAGCACCAATCAAGGAAGAAAGCGCCCTTGTGGTATAATATACCTAGTATGGGAAAACAGAAAAAACCAGATATGGTGACGGTAAACCGCAGAGCACACTATGATTATCAGCTCGGCGATGAGCTTGTTGCTGGGATGGTACTATCTGGCCCTGAAGTCCGCTCAATTCGTGACCATCACGTACAATTAAAAGGATCCTTTGTGACAATTAAGAATGATGAATTGTGGCTAAATAACCTGACTTTAGGTGCCGATACCGCAAGAAACATTAAGCTACTTGCAACTAAAAAACAAATTGCTGGACTTATGCGCGAAAAAGTTGCCGGTTCAACAATCGTGCCAGTGAAGCTTCTAGGTGGAGATCGTCATATTAAACTCGTAATCGCGGTAGGCAAGGGTAAGAAAAAATACGATAAACGCGAGACGATAAAAAAACGCGATATAGACCGCGGGAGGTACGCATGAAATTATTCTCATGGAATGTAAATGGTTTAAGAGCGGTTATTAATAAGGGTGCTTTAGCTACATTTATCGACGAGTGTCATCCCGATATTTTATGTCTACAAGAAACCAAAGCGAAACAAGGCCAGGCCGAAATAGATTTACCAGAATATGAAGAGTTATGGAATTCAGCAGAAAGACCAGGCTATTCTGGAACTGCAATTTTTACTAAGTTGAAACCGCTTTCCGTAATGAATGTTTTGCCAACTGAATTAAATATGTCCGATGAATTTGGGAATCCTTTAACCGAAGGCCGTGTATTAACGGCAGAGTTTGAAAATTTCTTCTTAGTGGATGTATATACGCCAAATTCAAAAAATGAGCTTGAGAGATTAGAACTCCGTGAAAAAAAATGGGACCCAGAGTTCTTAAAATACCTAAAAGACTTAGAAAAACTGAAACCAGTAGTAACCTGTGGTGATTTTAACGCCGCTCACGAAGAGATTGATATTGCTAGACCAAAAACTAACCATCGTTCAGCCGGTTTTACTGATGAAGAAAGACAGGGAATCACTAATATGATTAGCGCAGGCTTTATAGACACTTTTCGTTTTCTAAATCCTGATTCCGTTCGCTATACTTGGTGGAGCCATTGGGGGCATGCACGTGAAAACAACGTTGGTTGGCGCATTGATTACTTCTTTATTTCAAAATCTCTTAAAGATAACCTTAAATCGGCCGAGATTTACGAAAATGTAATGGGCTCCGATCATTGCCCAATTAGTATCGAGTTGGAGTTTTAATGGATTATTTACATAAATTTAATGACAATCCTTATGAGGATCTATATTGGAATATTTCAGAGCAAACTAAAAATACCGTAAATGTCATCGGCGGTAATGCAAAAAACTTTCATGTCCCAGCTAGAGTTTCAGAATACTTTTCAAATAGTTATCCAGTAGACGTAAAGACGGTTCTGCCTGATGCACTAAAAAGCAAACTCCCGCCATTACCAAATCTAATCTTTTTAGAATCAACAGATTCTGGTTCTTTTGACGATTCGGACAAATTTAAAGAGCTCGCAAAAAGTGCAGATTATAATTTATTAATCGGGGATTTTTCGAAAAATTCAATTACCGAAAAAGCTATTAATAATATTTGTAAGGCTGGAAAAATAGTTGTTACGAGAGATGCCGTCGATAACCTTATAAATACTGATTTAGAACGCGTATTAATGAATGAGGATCTTATTATATTCGCTTCGATGGCTCAACTTCAAAAGCTTTTTCGTGCGGTTTATTATCCGAAAGTACTATTACTTACGCAGTCTTTAATGCAAGTTGCAGAGAATATTCATAAGTTTACGCTAAGTTACCCGGTTTCAATTGTTACGCTTCACGACGCACAAATGATTATAGCTAAAAATGGCAACATCAATGTTGTTCCAATCGAAAAGACCGGTTACTCGCCAATTACAATCTGGAATGGTGAACTCGCCGTAAAAATCACTGCTATGAACTTGTTTAATCCTGATAGCTTCCTCGAAGCTACAACTGCCGCTTTATTTGAAAAGAAATCTATTTAGATTTTTTGGATAATTTCTTCTCAATATCCACGGCATCGCGTGAAATATTATGACGACGTTGTGCAAGAAAAATCCAAAGGGCAATACATATTGCGACCGCAACTACCGTGATGGTAATTTTAACGGCCAGTGGCCAACTTGAATCATAAAGAGTAACAGTTGTTGCGATAAAGATGAGTGCCAAATATACATTACGGCGAGTTAGAATAATAGTTTTTGCCAAATCAAAGTTTTTCTTCATTAAGGAATTTTTAGTACAAGTATCTGGGTGGCCAAGTAACTTGCCATAAACAATTAGATCAATAATTATTGCCACAACCGAATAAACTACACCAACCACAAGGCCTACAACTAAATTAATCTTATTAATAAAGAAGAGTGCGAGACCGCCAGCCAGTAGGGCATCTGCAAGCATGTCATATACTGCGGCGTATTTACGATATTTTGGTGTTTTGTTTTTTGGAAACGGCCATTTAGTAGCACAAGTACCGTCAAACGCATCAGTCAACTCGCCAATTACAAAAAGGAAGAATGCAATACAGTTCAGGTCTTTTGATTCGTTTGGAATCACGGCAATCACGATTAGAATAATTGAGAGAATTATACGGGTAAAAGTTAAGATGTCGGCGAGATATTTTTTCATTTTTTTAGCTCCTTAAAGATTTTTTCTAATGCATCGATTTTATTATTAATATTTAATGTGCCGCGATTTTTAAGTAATATTTCGCTCATTTTTTTGATACGTTCAGGGTGTTCTATTAAATCGTTCAAAGCTTTTGCCATTTCAGCTGGACTTGGACCTTCGGCTAAAACATAGCTATCTTTTGGCAAGATTTCTTCCATGTCTTTATCGACAAAGAATGAAGGTAGGCCGGCAGCTTCGGCCTCGATTAAAGTCATACCAAAAGTGTCGAAATTATATGAAACTAGGACGTCAAGGTGAGATTTTTGGATAGTCTCCCAAACGTCGTCAAATGGTCTTGCGCCAAAGAATTTTACATTGAGTTTGTGTATTTTAGCGTAGAGTTTGGCCTTTTCTAAATCTGGGCCAGGACCGTAGGCATTAAGAAAATAGTTCTTTTTGCCATATTGGTTCTGCAGAATGTTTAATGCTTCTAGAAATTCGAGTGGACGTTTTTCGCCAGTGATTCGTGAATGCCAAATAATATTAACCACTTCGCCTTCTTTTAATTCCTTTGGCGAAACTTTAATAGTGGTTTTTGATTCGGCAATGCCGTGATGGAGGGCGATAACTTTCTTTTTAACACCATAGTGAATAAGTTTATTCTTAAAATGTTCGGATGGCGTAATAACAACATCGGCATAGTTCGCATGATTTACCATCATGGTCCACATCTTGGCTTTGGCGGTTGTGTCGGCAAGATAATTGTCACGGTGGACTGTCACATTATGTGGGAGATACCAGGAATGAAATAGATTAAGACTTCTTGCAACGAAAGTACGAAAACCCTTTGGAATTAGCTTTTCTTCGCCCATATCTTCACGACCATGCATGACTTGAACGGACGGAATGTTGAGCTTCTTTGCAAGTCGAAGCCCGGCAATTGAACAGCCGGATTCGTAGTGCACGTAAAAAATATCGAAGTCTTTAAGTTCTGGATGGTTTTTAAGCAGCCACTTCTCGATTATAATTGGTCGGCGCGAAACTGGTGTAGCACCACGGAAAAATAATTTACAGCTTGGAACTGGGAAGATATTGTTCTTGGCCATTTCGGCAATTTCTTTTTTTGAATGCGGATAGGCACTGGAAAAAATTTCGACAGTGTGGCCACGCTTTTCAAGTTCGGCTTTCTCGATGTTCATGGTGGAAACAATTCCTCCAACAAGATCAAGATAACAATCCGAAAACATTGCTATTTTCATAGTTTAATCATATCACATCTTGGTATAATAATCTTATGGACGAAAAGATTTTGGCCGATGCAAAAATCATTTATGATTATCTTTCTGGGCACGTTCAGCCGACCGAGCCGGCAGACTTCTTATTAGTGATGGGCGGGCATGATTTGATGGTGCCAGTACTCGCGGCGGAGTTACTTTCCGAAAAAATGGCACCAATAATGATTTGTAGTGGTGGTTTTGGTAAAATTACGCGTCGGATTTGGAAAAGGGGAGAAGGACAAACTTTCGCCAGAAAATGTATTAAGCTTGGTGTGCCTAAAAAGAAGATTCTGATTGAGAAAAAGGCTAGTAATATGGGCGAGAATTTTGTATTCAGTAAAAAATTACTTGTTAGGAATAATATTGAAGCTAAAACAGGCATCATTGTTTGTAAACCACATATGGCGAGACGTGCGCTCGCAACCGCTAGAAAACAATGGCCAGAAATCGAGTGGCGAGTAGCAGTAAAAAAGATTCCAATGGAAGACTATATTTCGAAAAAAGACTTAAAACGCGAAATAAACGTAATGGTTGGCGATGTCGAGAGATTAAAATCTTATGCTGAAGCAGGATTCCAAGTGCCTGTGAAAATTCCGGATGAAGTTTGGGACGCACATA
>CAMNAJ010000015.1 GCA_946530935.1 uncultured Candidatus Saccharibacteria bacterium
TAGAAAATGCCATTTATCAAGCCGAAAAAATGCCTGATGAATATAAAGACAAGATTAGTGACGACGATAAAGAAACCATCAAGAAAGCCGTCGAAGAAGCTAAAAAAGTCTTAAACGACACCGATGCCGACAAAGAAAAACTTGAAGAAGCTGCAAAAGAGCTTTCAAACAAGATCATGCCAATTGGTGCAAAGATGTATCAACAAGCATCAGATGACAAAAAGTCTGACGATAAAAAAGACAATAAAGGCGATGACGACGCTGTTGAAGGCGAAGTAGTCGATAAATAATCGATTTTAAAAAAACGGCCTATTCTAAGGCCGTTTTTTGTTACCGTCATATAACGCCCCTAATCTCTTATATGTTATAATTAACTCATGAAAATTGTCATACCAGAATTAGATAATCCCATTATTAAAGAAGCTCTGGTTTCCTTTCCAGACCTAAATGTAATCCCTGCTCCTAGCCTCGAATCTGCCGTCAATCTCATCGTCGAAAAGAAAGCCGATTCCATGGTGTCTGGCATCGATTATTCGTCTCGCGATGTACTCCTAGCCTGTAAAGACAAAATCGAGCTTAGCTCTAGATTCTTTTCCAGCTGTTTTGTCGCAAAAAAGAACGGTAAACGTTTAATCATTGCAGACGGCGGCGTCAATAAGATACCTTCAAAAGAACAACTCTACACGATTGTTGAGGATTCAGCCAAAACCTGCGAAACCTATCTTGAAGAAACACCAAAAATTGCGATGCTTTCCTACTCTACTAAAGGCAGTGGCGGCAAAAACCCAGACCTCGAAAAGATTTATTATGTTATCGAAAAAATTAAGAAAGATCATCCAGAATGGGAGATTGACGGCGAAATGCAACTCGATGCCGCTATCGACCCTCGAATTGGCGAGAAAAAAGTTAAAGGTTCCACAGTTGCTGGTCACGCCAACGTTCTAATTACCCCAGATCTTAATTCCGGAAACATTTTATATAAGAGCATGGAGCACCTAGGCGGCTGGACTATGGCTGGTCCAATTCTTCAAGGTTTTGAAGTCCCACTAGCCGATCTTTCTCGCGGTAGTTCTGTAGAAGATGTTATTCTCACGATTGATGTAATCGTTAAATCTTTAGAAAGGAACAAATAATGAAATATTTTGGTACCGACGGCATTCGCCAAAAGGCCGACGATTTTACTCCGGAATTCTTATTTAAAATTGCCCGTGGTCTTGTCGATTACGCCGGGGACACCGTAAAAGTCCTAATTGGTGGCGATACTCGTGAATCATCCGAATGGATTATTCGTGACCTCGAAATCGCCTTCGAAATCTTAGGCATCGAGTTTTCTACCCTCGATGTGCTCCCAACTCCTGGTATTAATTATTGTTTTTATAACATGGGCTTTGACTTTGCCGTGGATGTTACTGCCTCCCATAATCCATACACTGATAACGGTATTAAAATCTTCGAACGTGGCAAAACTTCCGGCATGAAGCTTTCCGAAGAAGGTTGTAATGCCATCGAAGCCGAACTTGATAAAGGTCCTTTCTTCTATGATCCGGGCCATGGTACTTTTCACGAAAGCCTTCACGAAGATGCTCTCGATTTATATAAATCGCATCTCAAAAATTATCTCGGAAAAACTAACTTCAAAGGTTTAAAGATTGGCATGGACTGCGCCAACGGTGCAACCAGTGTAGTTAATAAAACTATTTTTGAAGAACTAGGTGCAACTGTTGAGCTAATCAATGCCGATGCATCATACGGCACTGGTATTAATCACAATTGTGGTAGTACCCATCTTGAACAACTCCAAGATTTAGTAAAAAGTCATGCGCTAGACTTTGGTGTCGCCTTTGATGGCGATGGTGACCGCTGTCTGCTCGTTAGTCATGACGGCGAAATTGTAGATGGCGATGAAATCATTGCAATTCTTGCTAATCACCTAAAACTAGACAAAATCGCTATCACCGTAATGGCAAACCAGGGTCTATTAAACTGGGCTAAAGATAATAAAATCCACGCCGAAATCACGGCCGTTGGTGATTCAAACGTTGCTGCCGCCATGCGAGAAAAAGATATTAAAATCGGTGGCGAACAATCTGGCCACATTATCCTACCAGGCGAAGCCACTGGCGATGGTATGCTTACCGCTCTCATGATTTCTAAAGTTGTTGCAGAAACTAAAAAATCATTAAAAGAGCTTGCTAGTATCATGACTAAATTTCCGCAAATTATCTTAAATATGGAGGCAACCCCAGAGCAAAAAGCCGCTCTCAAAGAAAAAGAAGAAGCCAAAAAACTACTTCTTGAATTTAATGAAAAACTTGAATCTGTTGATGGTCGTTTACTAGTCCGTCCGTCCGGTACCGAAAACCTAATCCGCATCACCATGTGGGGCGATAATGAAGAAACAATCACTAAACTCGCAAATGAATTAAAAACTAAATTAGGAGAAGTCTTATGATCATCAAAAGATTAGATGCCTACACACCAGAAACTGCTAATCGCATCCGCGAACTACTGATTCAGCTTTCACGTTCCGGCAAAGATCGTGGTGAAATTCCTGAAGCTTGGTTTAACGATTTAATCGAATCCGATTATCACGACATGCTTCTAGCTATCGAAGACGACAAAATTATTGGCATTGCTACCCTCTCTGTTACTATGGGACCAATCACTAGAAAAAACGCCTACCTCGAAGATTTTGTCACGGATTCCGAATGCCGTGGTAAAGGCGTTGGTACTGCACTCTGGAACGAAATGCTTGTCTGGGCCAAAGAAAAAGGCTGCAAAAATCTCTGCTTTACCTGCGGACAAGGTCGCGAAAAATCACAAGAATTCTATAAACATCACGGTGCCGAAATCTACGATACTAACTTTTTCCGTATGGAAGTACCGCAGGAATAATATATATATGTAAAACATTTGGAAGCCCTGCGAAAAACAGCAGGGTTATTCCATATCCAAAAATTAGAGTTAAATTCATTTCAAGATTTGCCGATTTTTTAAGCGCTTTTAGAATCAAAACCGCAGTATAAACAATTAAAGCTATTCCGGTTATACCAGCTTCTAAAAGAAGGCTCGCATATTCATTTTGTACAATTTCCTTCGGCCAATCCATATTCCCCGCATCATACATCGCTTGCCCAGCCCCACCAATTCCCACGCCAAATAAAATCGTTTGTGGATCTTTAGCCCATGTTTTTAAAGCTGCACCGGTCAACGCCATTCTTATGTTTGTGGAATCTTCCACATAACCATCAAACGCTGATTCGTTGTCCTCTTCGCTTACGGCCCCTACACTACTAGTTTCCTTTGCTCTAATATCAATTATTCCGAGTGACAAATGATTTAATACTTTAGCGATTCCAGAAAAATACGTATCATTCGTTGGCGATACAGCTGCCAAAATACCTTGTAAATTCAAAGTGAATAGAAATGCTAAAATAATCACTGGCCAAAGTAACATCTCGCGCCATTTCTTAGTTTGTACAATCTTCATTACCGTAAAGAAAATCATTGCAACTATCAGCGCATAAATCGCACCTCGCGAGAAAGTGAGAAAAATAGCGCTCGAGAATATAAAGAATAATAATAGCATCTTTTTGTTTTCAAACATCTTTATCCCACATAAAATAGCCGGCGCGAGAAGTAGATTCCCCATAAACTGCGGTTCAATTGCAAATCCGTTTGGATGCGGAAAACCAAAACTAGAAGAAGTACAACCAAGACACATCAAAGAGCTTTCACGCGGTACACCTACAACATCTAAAATACACTGCACTAAACACCATGCCGAAACAACAAGCGAGCTACCGATAAATATACGCCACATATTCTGCCAAAACTTTTTATCTCTAGTCTCGTTCCTAAGTAAATAAAACGAAACTGCAGCAAAATATAATAACCATAATATTCCAACAGTTAAAATTCCCCGTACTCGGTTTGCCGACCATAATACCGTTAAAGTCAAAAACGCAGGAAATAGCAGGAATTGCCACTTTTTAAAAACTTCAACAAAGCATTTTTTCTTTATCAAAAGAATTAGTGCCGTTATATCAAACACTACTAACCAAATTAAAGGCAAAGATAATTCAAAATGCATCGATTCGTTTGCACCAAACGAAATCACCGGATAATACGAAAAGAAAAGTACCGCTGGAAGTATATATAACAATATGCGATAAAATTTATTTTTCATTTTTCTTCTCACAAGATTTAATAAAGTTTGTTAATTCTTCGTCAAATCTTTTTTCACTAAACGAATCGGCAGTTTTTGATATTTCCGCACGGTCAAACTTCATTTTTTCAAATTCATCGATTGCTTCTGCAAGTGAATTCACGGTCTGCTTTTCAAATAAAATCCCATTCTTTTTATCAAACACATAATCTTTTGCGCCACCTTCCTTAAACGCAATCACCGGGCAACCCGCCGCAAGCGCTTCAACTGGCGCAATTCCAAATGGCTCCATGCTCGGAAATAGATATCCCTTAGCACATGAAAGATATTTCTTTAGCTCATCCTTCTTTGCTAAAGGCAAAAACTTAATTAGTGGGGAACCATCAGCAATTTTTACTAAGTTTTTATGCTCTGGCCCTTCTCCAATCACCAACAATTTCCTGTTCGTTTTAAGGCAAGCTTTCACAGCAAGATCTAGTTTTTTCCAAGTCACCTGACGAGAAGTTACAATATAATAATCTTCAGCTTCGTTAAATTCTTTAACTTTAAAATCTTTCACTTCAACGCATGGATGCACCACCACTGCATCACGTTTATAATACTTTTTAATGAGTTCTTTCGCATAATCCGAAATCGTCACAAAGAAGTCCACATCCTGTGCGGCTTTATAATCTTTCTTGCGAAGAGGCTTTACAAGTAACTTAAAGAAAAATCGAACCACCGGATTTAAAATACCGAATCCCGGATTTTCCACGTATTCATCATACATCTGCCAATAATATTGCGTTGGCACATGACAGTACGAAACGTGAATTCCATTTGGCGCTTTCACGGCCTTTGCCTCTGCGCCCGTCACCGAAATCACTAAATCATATTCCGATAGATTTAAATGCGAAAACCATCTTTGGCGAAATACACCAAGAAATCTTCGCATCCCAGACGGAAAAATTTGTAGCCATCCAGTACGTACATCCGCGTCCTTAAACCAATCAATTCCCTTTGGGTCATATTTCGAAGTGTAAATTGGCGCTTCTGGATAAAGCTCATGAATTTTAAGAAGTACCTTTTCTGCTCCCCCAACATTCGTCAACCAATCGCAAACTATTGCAACTTTCATTTTGCGCCGTCTCGTTTAATTACCGCCGCAATCGTCCTAAAGAAAATTTGGACATCTAGCATCAAAGACCAATTCATCACGTAATAAATATCGAGAGCCCTTCGTTCCTCAAATGAAATATTTCTTCTACCAGATACTTGCGCAAAACCCGTCAGTCCAGATTTCACAGTAAGAAGAAGAGATCGATCACCATAATCACGAAGTTCGCCAGGCAGTAAAGCCCTCGGCCCAATTAGCGAAATGTCGCCTTTTAAGATATTAATTAACTGCGGCAATTCGTCAAGAGAAGTCTTACGAATAAACTTACCAAACTTCGTAATTCTCGGGTCATCCTTTAAGTAGTCGCCATCCTTACGATATTTTTTGATTAATTCTGGCTTCCCCATTTTGATAAACGCCTTTTCTGGAGTCATGCCACTATATTCAGATTTCATCGACCTAAACTTGTAACATTTAAACTTACGATTAAACTGCGTTAATCTCTCGTCTGCATAAATTGCTTTGTGTTTTATATCAGAAAACTTAATTATCATCCAAATAATCGCCATTGGTATAGCGCCAAGAATTAAACCGATAATTGAAGCAAAGATATCAAACGTTCTCTTTACCACTGCCGCACCACCAGTAAGTGGCGTCAATTTAACTAGTACTGCCGGCGTATTCCCCACTAATTCAAGTTCACCAAAATGTGATGAAAGCGCCGTTTCAGACGGCACAAAATAATATAGCAGATGATGATTAATGGCTTGGCGATACACATATTCAGTTGATTTTTCATCCGTTTGAAAAATTACATCCGGATGTGAACGTCGCATTGCATCTTTTAGCGACGAGTATTGTTTCTTCTGCAAATCCTCTGGTATAAACTTTTTAGCCGACACCACACCCACTAATCTGTAGCCACTTTCTGGTGTTGACGAAATATAGTTTGCAAGATACTCCGTGTTTTTATTGTTACCAATAATCACGACACGTTTTGTGCCATAATTCTTTTTAAATATTTGTCTGACTATCAAACGTACCAATGCTCTTTCTACCATCATAAAAACAAAAGAAAGAAGCACCGACATCAAAGCCACTACTCTTACCGGAAATAGTTCATTACTAGTAAAGAAATCGTAAACAATTAATGCTGCTACACTCATAATCGCAGCCAAGAATACTCGCCCCACTTCTGGCATTCTTGATTTACCTAAAAATACAGATTTTTTATATAGTCCAAGTGCCGCCAAAATAATAATCAAAAACGGGATTACCCATAAAATCTCAAGTGTAAATACCAATAATTGTGATTCAAATTCATATGGACGCGGATCTACGTGTACACGAATAAAATACGCCATTGCAAAAGAAAGAATCAGAGCAATTGCATCACCAATAATTAAACATAGTCTCAGAATAAAATCGGACTTTTTCCGCATATATATTATTATATCATATCTGAAGTCTATTCGACCGTCACAGACTTAGCTAGATTACGTGGTTGATCTACATTGTAACCTTTGGCTACAGTCATGTAATAAGCAAATAATTGCGAAACAAGATTCATTAGAATCGGTGCAAATAGCTCTACTTCGCTAGAAACTTTAATCACATTTTCTACTGGCAAGTCAAAGTCGGTGTTTGTGACTACGATAATATGACCGCCACGCGCCAAAACTTCTTGTACATTTGAAATCGCTTTATCGTATAGCGGACCTTTTGGCACCAATGCAACTTCCACAAATCTATCATCAATTAATGCGAGTGGCCCATGCTTTAACTCACCGAACGCATAAGCATTTGCATCCACATAAGAAATCTCTTTGAGTTTTAATGCTCCTTCCATTGCTGCTGGATAAGCCGTGTCGCGCCCTAGATAAATCGCATGATCATAATCTTTGTACGCCTCAGCTACTTTCTTCACTTCATCATGCACATCTTCGAGCGTTTTACGAATTGATTCCGGAAGTCCAGCAATTTCCTTAATATATGGATAAAGCATTCCCGGTTTCACACCCTTTGCCTGTGCAATCGTAAGGCCAAACATCGCCATCGCGATTACTTGTGAAGTAAAGGCTTTGGTCGAAGCCACCGAAATTTCTGGGCCTACATGTACATAAGTACCGCCATCCACTTCGCGGGCAATGGTTGAGCCAATCGCATTCACAATACCAATCGTTGGAATTCCCTGCTTTTTAATCTCACGAAGACAAGCCAAAGTATCTGCCGTTTCACCAGATTGCGACACGATTAAGGCTACAGAATCCTTTGGAATATAAGCTGAACGATAACGATATTCGGACGCAATCACCGTTTCAATTGTGATTTCTGGAGTGAACTGCTCAATATAATAACCGGCCAAAAGCCCTGCATGATATGCTGTACCGCAACCCACAATTACTAAATGTTTAATCTTTCTAAGTTGTGCTTCCGACAACCCTGGACCACCCAAACGCACTGTTCCGGTTTCAAGGTTTACACGTCCACGCAAAGTCTCGGTAAGAGATTCTGGTTGCTCCATGATTTCCTTAAGCAAGAAATGCTCATAACCACCCTTTTGAATCGCCGCGAGATTTGTTTCAATCATTTCTACCTTAGCTGAAACTGGTTCTGCATTCAAAGTTTTAATCTCGATACTATTCTTATGGACCAAAGCAACTTCGCCATCATTTAAATAAATTGCCTGTTTGGTATGCCCAACTAGTGCTGATGCGTCTGAAGCAATCAAAGTTTCGTCGTGTCCTACGCCAATCACGAGTGGGGAACCAGCGCGCGCAACCACGATTTCATCCGGTGCCTTAGTTGATACTACAGCAATTCCGTAAGTTCCCTTTACTAATTTAAGTGCCTGTACCACCGCATTAATTAGTGGATGTTCGCCACCACGATAGAACGATTCTACAAGCGCCGCTAATACCTCCGTATCAGTTTCTGACTTAAACTCATGATCCGAAAGAGTCGCTTTTAGTTCCTTATAGTTTTCAATAATCCCATTATGAACCAGATAAATATCGCCAGCCTGATGCGGATGCGCATTGGTTTCGCTCGGCTCACCGTGTGTTGCCCAACGCGTATGACCAATCCCGATTTTGTCTTCGCGTTTGTTCTTCGCAAGTTTTTCCTCAAGATTTACAATTTTTCCTTTTGCACGAAGCAAAGTTGCTTCACCTTTTTCGTTCAACGTCACAATACCGGCCGAATCGTAACCACGATATTCCAGCCTTTTTAGTCCACTAATCAAAAAATCTTGTGCGTTTTTATTCCCCACGTACCCGACAATTCCACACATCTAGATTTCCTCCAGTTATTTTTTTATATTATAACATGTTACAAGTCTCTCATTGTGAACTCATAAATTGTCGCCGTTGCCTGACGGATGACTTGTCCACTCGTATTTAATGAATAGCCAAGGAATACCTCCTTTTCCGGAATATTAAGCGAATTAGTATTATTAATATTGACATTATGTGGTGTAGCTACCAAATTACCACCGCTTACTGTATATGTATAATACGTTACTGTCCAGGTTCCATTAACTACACTAATCTTTAGATCAAGGTAGTCTGAATATGTCACACCATTATAGGTAAAATTCGAGAGTGCCATACTGTAAGTCTTTGTTCTAAAAGTAAGCCCTGGCACAGTCTTCTTTTTATCGTAAGTAACTTGTAGAAAATCGCCCGAGTTAGAATCTCGATTTCTTACGTCAAGCAAAATGCCTAAAGGACTATTGTTATTCTGTTGCGGTGGGAACGAAGCTTTAATTCTGATTTCAAAATCATTTCCGCTCCTGAATGGCACATAACCAGTATTCATAGCGCCATCCTCCAAGCTCACGCCATTTTCAGTATCTGTAAACACAAATTCTGTAACATTCCCATTTTCATCGACCGTCACTTGCGGACGACCAGGAACATTTGGATAAACCGTCACGCCTTCTTGCATATTTTCAGGATCATATTCGCCATTGTCGATATACGGATCATCTATCGTACCAGAGCCACCGCCTCCGGAATCAACTTGCCAAATTGCAAAGAGTGAAATCGCATTAGAAGTTGTCGCGTCAAGTGTAATGGTATTTGTAGTACCAGTTGGATAGGTTGGAGTTGTGGCAGCGGAGTTCGTATCCCAGCCAAGGAAGGTAGCACCAGTCGTAGTTGGCACATTATTAGGAAGTGTCACCACGCCAGTACTCGACATCGTTACCTGTTGGTTGCTCGGCATATTAGCAACATCACCTGTAATATTCTGATCATAAGTAATAGAATACTGTGGATTATTGACCACAGCGGTAATCACAAAAGTATTCTGGTAAGTACCAGAAGCCACACTATCATCAATTTTTACACCAAAGGTAAGCGTATGTTGACTTGTACCAGCAGTGCTCGATGCACCAATTTGGAACGCCGCACCACCCGGGACCGGCACTGGGTAATAGTTAGTATTATTAGTTGAAAATCCATAACCAACAGAAAATTCGGACGACAAAAGGTATTCCCTACCTTCTGGCAACGTTATCGTTGGAATGACGTTCCCTGAATTATTAATATTCACGAGATCCGTCGAAGTGCCAGAAGTTGTTAAGGATAGATTATATCCCGTGTAGTTGTCCGTTGAAACGTTGATAGTCTGAGACGTCTGGCCAAATGCGCCAGGTTGCAAACTCACCGCCGAAAGACTCGACGTAGAGATTGTCAAAGTCGGTTCAGACTCTGCATATGTATTATTCGCAAACACCGTTTCGGTAAACAAGGACACACAGAATATAAATACAAAAATCCTAATTGTTTTTTGTATTTGTTTCATTTAGGTTTATTTGATTTTGTTTTACCTCACCTTTTAAACTCTATTTTGGAATTAAAAGGCTTAATACCATTATATGCTTATGTTAAAGTAATAACAATAATAAAATAATTGACTTTTTTAATAAAAAGTGTTACAATAATAAAACTGGGTGGCGTACTTTTCATTTTTTGTGAGTTTTATGAAAAGCCCACCTTAAATATATTGTGAAAAGCAACAGTTTAAGGAGGTTAGTCATGTTTGCAACTCTTCTTCCCATCATCATCGCTGTCGTAGCGGTCATCTTAATCATTGTGGTTCTCTTCGCCATGATTAAAACCGCAAACGGTAACGAAGCGCTGGTCGTATCCGGCGTTGGTGCTACCGACAAAAACGGCAACCCCACCATCAAACGTGCCGGCGGCAGAATCGTAGTTCCCTTTATCCAAAAGGCAAAATACTTCGATCTCTGCGTCCGGACTGCCAAAGTGTCTGGTGATATCACCAAAACCCAAACCGGTGTCCCCATCAAGATTGATTGGGCTGTGGCTTACAGCCCTGACATCACCTCTGAAGAAAGCCTTCAGAGAGCCGTTTGTAATTTCCTCGACAAAGACGATGAGGCTTTGAAGCGTGTCATCCTGGACGTTGTATCCGGTGGTGTTCGCGCCGTCATCGCCAAGATGACACCCGAAGAGGTCATGAACGGAAAAGACAAGCTCGACGACCAGGTAAAAGACTCCATTGCGGCCCAGATGAAGGACCTTGGATTCAACACCATTCTGTCAATTCATGAGGTAGAAGATGCCGATAACAGCACCTACTACCAGGATCTGGCAGCCACCGACCGTGAAACTAGGCGGCGCGATGCCGCCAATATTGCGGCAGAAGCCGAGCAGTCCATCCGTGAGAAAAAGGCCGACACCGACAAAGCCGCTCAGGAAAGAGAGTTGGCTGCCCAGGTAGCCGTAGCTGAACGTCAGCGCGATACCGACGTCAAAAAGGCTCAGTTCGCTGCTGAAACCGCTCGTGAACAGGCTAAATCCGAGATGGCCGGTGCCCTCGAACAAGAGGACATCAATCGCCAGCTCGAGGAAAGAAAGGGCGCTGTCGCCGTTATGCAAGCCGAGCAAGCCAATCTCGCTGCCAAAAAGCAGCAAGAAGTGGAAGTTACTCGGGCTGAAACGTCCAAGCGCACCACCATCATCGCTGCTGAAGCCGAAGCCGAAAAGAAAAAGGCTGAAGCCGCCGGTGAAGCGGAAGCAGCCGCGGTCAAAAAGACCCGCGATGCTACTGCTGCAGCTGAAGCTATGAAGGTTCAGGCCGAAGGCGATGCTGCCGCTCGTAAGACTAAGGCTACCGCCGAAGCTGAAGCTGTGAAGGTTCAGGCTACTGCTGAAGCCACCGCCATCACGGCGAAGGGTGAAGCTGAAGCCACCGCCATCGCCGCCAAAGGTAAAGCCGAAGCCGAAGCCATTGCGGCCAAGGGTAAAGCTGAAGCCGAAGCGGCTCGTGCTCTGTCTGATGCTCAGGCGGCCAACGACAAGGTTAACTTTGAGCTGAAGAAGATTGAAATCGAGCAGAAGACCCGCGTGGAAGTTGCTACCAACATTGCCACCGTCATGGCCGAAGTTGGTAAGAATGCTAGGTTCTATGATTTCGGTGGCGGCGCCAAAAAAGAAGGTAGCGGCGATCTCCTCACCAGCGTCCTCGGGCGTATCCCGCAGCTGTTTGCTCAGGCAAACATGGAAAATCAGGCCTTAAACGACGAGGCCCTCACCGACACCGTTAAGAAGCTCATCGCTTCCGTGGCTGACCCCATCAAGGGTCAAACTGAAGCCGAAGATGAGCCCACCTCTTCCGACAATCCCGATATCGAGGTTGTCGATCACGAGGACGGCGACGAAGCGTAAACCTCGTTGCCATAAAACTCACACGCCCCCTTTATAGGGGGCATTTTTTATTGCATGATATAATTTATTTGTGACTAGTTATTCCGAATTTCAAACCAAACTAGCTTCCCTCGCCGATGACGAATATCGTGTCTTTTCGATGCGAGGCATTCCATCAGACCGTCCGTTTATTGGTGTCCGCATCCCAGACATCAGAAAACTCGTTTCAATAATCCCGCCAGAAGATTTTGGCACATTCATTGATACCACGCCTATTGCTATCGAAGAAGTTCTTGCTCGCGGGCTAGTCATCGCACGCCTTCCTTACGAAAAAATGCTAGAAGTCTTTGATTCTCAAATCAAATATCTCGACAACTGGTGCACTGTAGATATTTTTATTTCTGCTCTTAGAAAAACTATTAAACATCACGAGGAAGATTTCTTCAACCAAAAAGTCGACAATCTTTTAAAAAGCAAAAATGAATTCGCTGTTCGCGCCGGGCTCGTTTCCTTGCTCGATTTTTATGTTAAAGAAGATTATCTTCATCTCATTTTTGATCGCATCGAATCTCTAACACATCGTAAAGAATACTATATTAAAATGGCTATCGCCTGGCTTCTCGCCGAATGCTTCATTAAATTCCCTGAAGAAACTTTATCCTACATGAATCACTCCTCACTCGAAAAATGGACTTTTAATAAAACTATTTCTAAAATTTGTGACAGCTACCGCGTTGAAGACGATATGAAATCTTACTTAAAATCTCTAAGAAAAAAGGAGTAAAAAATGGAAGATAAACTTTACTACATTGGTCACGCCTCACTTCGTATTACCACTCGCGAAGGAAAAACTATTTACGTTGATCCTTACGCTGGAAGCGACAGTGATTATGAATTATCAGCCGATTTAATCTTAGTAACTCACGACCATTTTGATCATAATAAAATCAATAAAATCAAAAACCGTGCCGAAGGCATTAGAATCATCACCGAAAAAGAAGCACTTAAAAATGGCATCCACCAAACCTTTGATTTTGGCTTCGTAAAAGTTAAAGCCGTTGAAGCTGGTTATAATAAATATCACGACGAAACTAAATGCGTTGGCTATATTCTAACTCTAAGTAGTGGTATCACTATCTATATCCCGGGCGACACGACTATTACACCTGAAATGGATTCGTTTGCAGCTCTAAATCTAGACTACGCTTTCTTCCCGATGGACGGCACCTACACTATGACGCCAGAAGTCGCAACCGCTGCTGCTAAAAAAGTCGGTGCGAAACATAATATACCTTATCACACCGACCCTAATTCTGATTCCTTAAATCATGAAATAGTAGAAAGATTCACTGCCGATAATAAACTCGTCCTCGAAAAAGGCGAAGAAATTAGTCTTACTAAATAACTATTTCTTTTTCTTGTCGCTAATTGTAACGCCGCCAAAACCACCAGTCGCATCTAGATAAATTGTATATTTACCTTTCGATTCACCTTTTCTGTCATCTGAAATTCCACCAAAGATAAATCCAGATTTCATTTTAACCTGCACATCTTCTGGTACACGGATGTCAATCCCGCCAAACAAACAAAACGCTTTAATCACAGTGTCTTTTGTGAACTTCGCATTTCTAAGATCTAAATCTACACCGCCAAATACCGCTACCACATGTGAGCCAACAAAGGTTTCATCATTATAAACTCGATCTTGTCCAGAAAAAATCGCCATCTGCGCATCCATTTTTTCGTCATCGGCTGCTTTGATTTTTTTCTCGACTTCTTTGTCATTATTGCTATGAAAAATACTCTTAAAGATAATTGTAAGGCCAATCATTATTAGAAATACTGCAAGAATTGCCTTCCAGGCCACATCATAATTAAATACGTTTTGTGCAGCGAGTAATAAAATTACACCGGCCGCTAGAAATCCTAAGCTCGAAATCTTGTCCTTTTCGGTAATCAAACTTACTACACTTGGCACAATGATGAACAAAGTCCACCAGCCTTCAAAGAAAATATCAAAACTAAATAGTCCAAGTGCATTTCCACCAAATATTACACCTAGCGCTATAATTGCTAACCCCCAAATAATTGGTCTTGCCTGTTTCATATCACTCCTTATTTATCACAATTAATTATAACACTACTAAAAGCCAAAGTTTCGACGTTTGTAAAGTCTAAAGCCAACAGCTACGCCCAGTGAGACTACCGCAATTATTACTGGTACTACGTAAATCTGCCCAGCTTCTACTCCGTCACTTTCGTGGCTAATCACACCAGTATCTGGAATTTTAACCTTCACTTTTACAGTCTGCTTTACACTGTTAAGATCTTTGTGTTCGGCAATCTTATCATCTTCAGTCAGTTCTTGCGCTGGCGTAATTACTTCACCGGTTTCTTCATCTACTTCTTCTAGAATCCATTCGCCAAAGTAGAGTTCTTCAAATACTACGATTTCCTTGCCTTCCATATCATCCGTCTTAATTACGAAATCCATCACTTCCGTGCCAGTGTCTTGTGGTGCTTCAAATACAAGAATTACTTTAGTCGTACCATCTGCAAGTTCAATTACTTCGCCACTCTTCTTGTCCCTCAGCTCGCCTACTAGTGTGTAGGTATCACCAGCCACTAAACCTTCATAGCTAATTTGGTCGGTAATTGTAACTTCTTCGTTCATCTCGAGTTCTTTGTCATCGTCCGCTTTGTCTGTTGCCGTTGTTTGAACTTTTGGTGTAGCCACCTTCACAGTTTGGTTCGCGTCGGTTGCATCTTTATGCCAAGCTAGTAAAGTATTTGTACCATTACTTTCAACGCGGTAAAGCTCCTCATAAATCACCAGCTCTTTACCAGCAAATTCTCTCGTATCAAACTTAAAGTTCATCTCCATATCTTCTGGAATTACAGTTGCTGTTCTTAAGTCTAGTGGTGCTTCAATCTTGATGTCAGCAAGATTGCCGTTTTCTTTTAGAGCTCTGATTGGCACATCTTCAGTATCTTCACCATTCTCGCCCTTCTTTTCTACTACATAACCAACAATCTTATAATTCTCTTTAGCTAGGCCTTCCAATCTTACTGTATCTACAATCGTCGCCATACCTACGCCAATTACATGGTCTTCATCATATTTATCTAGAGCTTCCGTTCCAATTCTTTGACGAACCTGTACGGTCTGGCTGCTATTGTCTAAATCTTCGTGACTAATCACTAAATCAGTTAACACTTGCTCCCAGTTCGAAGAATTTGCGCCTTCTACATATTCATAAATACGCTCAAACACTACTAATTCTCTGCCTGGAATTTCTGTTGCATCAATTGGGAATCTTACCGTCGTGTTACCTTCTGTATCATTTGGCATCGTGAACTTCGTCACAATTGCTGGAACTTCATTACCGCCAATTCTAAGTACTCTAGTTTGACCATCTGCCTTTGAAGCATTTTTATCGATTAACCTTGCTACCAAGATATAATCGCGACCTTGTACCAGGTTTACATAAACTGCCTTATCGCGCACTACTTGTGCTCTACCCGGCTCAATAATCTTGTCTCCATCAGTATCGTCGACCGCTGTCGTCGTAAGGCCAAGATCTACTACATTCACAATCTCATCGGTATCCGTTAAGTCTGCGTTGTGTACTGAAATTAAGAGCCATTCATCACCATTTTCCTTGTAGAGTTTCTGGATAATACCTAGTGGCTCGCCAATGTACGAAGTTGTATCGACATCGTCAAATCCTAAATCAAAGTTCCCCGTACCACCACTCGGCGCCGTAAAGTCATGCCTTGTAGTTGCAATTCTCTCTTGTGGCGGATTAATCTTCCACAGTTCTCCTTCAAGACGATAATCTGCACCTGGTTCTAGTCCACTAAATGTGGTGTAATCCGTCACGCCGGCATTTTCACCAATCTCGATTTCCTTGTCTCCCTGCGAAACGTTCCCCTTATCACTTGGGTTACTATTAGTATTTCTCGCTGTTGTATCAATTGCTGGATTATCCGGTAGTTCATTAAGTACTGACTTAGTTACAGTCTGGCCTTCCGATGAAATTGTAATCGTAAAGCTTTGCAACGTATATGCTGCGTTAGTCGACGTACGGTTTTCTACCACATTATAAGTACCATATATTATATTGTTAAGCGTCACATTACCATTGTTATCGGTCGCACCAGTAGTGTATTTAATGCTACTATCTGCCGTATTAGTTAATGTGAAGGTCACACCAGAAAGCGGCACATTCACCCAGCTATTAGATGCTTCGGTAAAGATTTTCCTCTGTTTCGTAATAGTAAGGCTGCCTTTAATAACTTTGTTTACAAATGGCGTACTAGCAAGACTAAACATTTGTCCATTGCTATTTAAGTAAAACTTCTTACAACTAGTATCAGTCAAATTGTAGCCCGTGCTCGCGCTAGTTTCCTTCACGCAGTACCAGCTTCCACCCGCCACCGGGTCAATTGAAAGCGCGGAATTACTAGTCGAAGCGTTACCATTCGCGTCCGCTGTCAAAGTCACACCCGTAGAAGCACCAACCGTACCGTTTGAATCTGATTTATAAACCGTGAAAGTTGTACCCTGTATTTTCGCCGAGCCTCGTGCCGAACCCGAATTAGTATCTACATCCACTTTTTTAATCGTCACGCCACCGTTCAAAACTTGCTTCGTATTAGTAAGCGTCAATGTTACCGTTGTGCCTCCCGAAATCGTACCACAAACCGGCGTCGTGTTTTGTACATATCCGGTCGGCGCCGAAGTTTCTACGAAACAAATCTTTTTACCGTGTTCTGCCGTGTAGGTTTCAGTATAACCATTTGAGCCAGTTGTTCTCGTCGCGAGCGTTACGCCACTATTACCCTGTTCATACAGTCTAAACACCGCACCACTTAAAGCTGTACTCGTCGCTGAATCAGTCTTATATAGTCGAATATTACCAGTTGACTTAGTATTTGCTAAATCCACATAAACCGTAGAATTTGCCTGAATAGTTGCACACTTTGGTGTCGTATCAAGTACATATCCGGTCGGCGCCGTAGTTTCTACAAAACAAATTGTCTTCCCGGCAGTGGTTTCATACACTGGCGTATAACCGTTCGAATTAGTCGTCCGGTTCGCAAGCGTTGTACCGCTATTACCATATTCATACAATCTAAACACTGCGCCACTTAAAACACCAGTACCATTTAGTGCTGCATTGTACCCCGTAGCTGAATCGTACTTTAATAATTGGATACGGCCAGTTTGTGGAGTCGGAGTATAACTACCAGTTAGCCAACCGAGAGTCTGGTGAGAATAATCATTCGGAGTAAAAGTATTTAAAGTGAACTGAGCTGGAGCATCCGAATAGTTTGTATTAAACCAATTCATAATAGTTTGGTAAGCAAGACTTAAAGTACTCTGGGTGCCATAATCACCAATACCATCAAAATATCCACTGCTAATCGTACCAGTATAAGCTGCACCCGCTAGAATATGGCCCACCATGAATGCTCTTGCCTGACCAGCTGTATAAGAACCACCAGCGCCATACGTAACTGCACCAACGCCACTATTAATCTGTCCACCGATAGCTTCTAGATCAACACCAGAAGTCGTTCTAAAGGCATTATAAATCGTAGAATTCACCGCCGCATCAGACACCAACATAATCTTCTTAACCGCATCAATTGAGGCAGAAGAAACATAGCCATAGTCACCAACTTGTGAAGCTTTAGTTGGCTGTAAACACATCGCGTGCGAAGTATAACAACCTGACCCACCGTTCCAACACGGTGCGCCACCCGAACCACTATTAACTCTATAGATATAAGTAGTCAAAGTACCATAAGACATGCCACTAGAAGGCGTTACGCCCTCAACCATTGGCGAATCCGCAATCACGCTTGGTGCTTGGTGCGTTAGTTTAATTCCTGCCCCAATTAAACCCGCTAACACAAAAACGATAGCAGCAACTCTTCCAAAAAATTTAATGCTTTTTGTTTTTATGTGCATTTTGTGTATGACCTTTTACAACTTCAATTATTACACTTATGTTTTTAAAAGTCAAGCATAATAATATATTTTTTATTTAAATTAATTTTTGGATTTCTTTTTCCATGTCTTCTGG
>CAMNAJ010000016.1 GCA_946530935.1 uncultured Candidatus Saccharibacteria bacterium
ATTGATCATAACGGGCGCGTTTTTGTTTATCGGATAATACTTCATGTGCTTCCGAAATTTCTTTAAACTTTTCTTCCGCTTCTTTATTGCCCGGGTTTTTATCCGGATGGTATTTAATTGCTAGCTTCCTGTAAGCCTTTTTGATTTCATCATCAGACGCGTTCTTAGGAACGCCTAAAACTTCGTAATAATCACGTTTTGCCATATGATTAATTGTAACAAACTAGCACTCAAAAGTAAAGAGTGCTAGTTAAATCTCATTAAAACGCTTTGCCGTTTTGCAATTCTACCGAGAGATCCTGATAATCAACCTTGCAGTCATCAAACGTGGAGCCCTTTTTTTCGACTTCCTTTTTGATAGCCTCAAGCCCATATTTTGTGTAATCCTTAACTAGAATTATCACTTCGTTATTCTCGTCAACAGTGTAGCTCACAGTATATTTGATTCTTACCGAATAATCGCTGTTAAACCTATCAACTTTAATTGGGAGCCTCTTTAAGATTGGGTGTTCTTCACGAAGCCTTTGCATCGTTTCATAGATTTCTTTAGCCTTTATTTCACCCTTAATCATAGAATCGGCTTGATTATCATTATAATAAGTACTGTCTGGATCGGTTGGCTCTAGAAAAGCGCTTAGTTCACTAGTTTTTCCTGCCAACGCAGTAAATTTAACGGTTTTCGTTTCAAACCCTTCTGCACTAATCTCTGCATTATATTCACCAGCCGCAATCGAAACCGTCTCGTCTGCGCCGTATTCTTTCTCTCCAATCTTAACCTTTGCAACTAACGGCGTGACTCGGATTTTTACTTCTGCATTATTTAGCTTTCCTAAAAACAACAATACTAAACTGAGTAGTGCCACACCAATTACGGCACCAACCACAATTAATATCTTTCTAGTTTTTACTACGTTATTATCCATTGTAATTTATCCTTCTAAATACACGATAATATCTCGTCATACCGCCGGCATTATCACTAAATCCAAAACCAGAGAAATGCACACCACTTCTATCACCGTATGATGCTGAAGCTTGTTGTCCGTTGCCGATATAAAGGAATGTGTGGTTATTACCATTTGCATTAGCCGTGATAAAGATATCACCCGGCATCAAATTGCTTTCATCATTATTGTGTTCAATTTCCTGGTACATGTCAGGATGGCTCAGAATATGTTCCAGCTGTGACGGTGGCCAGAACGTTGGGTACTCTGGATCTGCACCAGAATATCTTAGCACCGTACTCACAAACTGGTCGCAGCTTGCGCCCGGCTTAATACCATCGCCTGGCACTCGGTAATTATCGGTTTCTTGCATTGCCGTATAATACTCTGGCTTTGGTTCCTGACCATGCGAAAAATCATCCCAAGAAAGTAGAATTGCTGTTTCTGCAATGTTTCCACCACCAGTTGGGTTGCACTTCGAAGCCATACCAGCAATTGCTTCGTATTTTACATATGCACCAAAGACTGTAGTTGTAGAGCTTGGATCATAAACACCATCACCAGTAAACCTTCCTGGCCAGTATGGGCTCATCCCCGAGCTAGTTGGGTCGCGTTGTTCATCATAACGGTTCATTACATATACTGAACCTTCACCATTGTCTGCCCCTTCTTGCGAAAAACCCATATTCAAAGCTTTTTGCTTGTACTGTCCTGCTGTACCGTTATACATAAAGAACAATCTTTTGACGTTATCCGGGTCGTTAAGGTCACCCACCATGCTTGCCGCAACTCCAGCCGCAATCTTGGTTTGTCTTGCAAATTCTTCTTCCGAAATGCTATCTGCTGGTGGGAAACGATTTCCATTTGTACCACCACCAGTATAAGAATAAAGCTGATAAACACCCTGGCCATTACTCGGGTTATAGCGTCTAAGACCTGTCTCCATACTATGGAGTACTGCCATCACCTGCCATGGGAAACCATATTCTGCTACGCCTTCTTCATAAACCGCTTGGTTTTCTGCAATGGCCTGAAGCTCACCTTCGCTCCAAACCTGTGCACCAGCATAATTTACATTCGATGCTCCTACATCAGAAGTACCAGCACTACTAGAACTTGGCTCACATACTGCTAACCTACCGTCTGGATCGTAAAACAAAATATTGTTTTGAGCAAAGAAATCCAACATCTCGTCAGATAAAGCAAAAACCTTAACCGGCGTAAGTGTTACGATTGCTATTATTATCCAGCTGATTAATCTCTTTGCTTTCATACTTCTATTATATCCTATACTTGCGGTTTCGCATTTGGATTAGTTGTTATTAGTCCCTCTTCGGTTTCTGATGCAATCACTTGAATATGTACGTGGTTTTGCCCAGCAAAGAATAACCCTTGCCCCACCGGGAAGTTCGAAAGTCTGCGTTTCTCTTCTTCAGTAAGTTTAAATACATCTGAAAGCACATCCACGGCCGCTGAAGATTGCTTAAGAAGTAGCTGCATTGAAGAGTTTGCCACAATCGCACGTCCCATCTTTGAACCCATGAAATCTTCCACGTCCTGTGTAATAGTTGTAAGACCAAGATAATATTTACGGGCACGCTTCGCAAGTGAAAAGAGGAAGTTTGCTGAATCATCATATTTCATGAGCTGCCAAGCCTCATCCACGATGAGAAGACGCTTCTTTTGCTGCGCTCTTACAATATTCCAAATATGTGAAAGCACGATATACATTGCTACTGGACGTAGTTCGTCTTCAAGGTCACGAATATTAAATACCACCATCTGGTTATTAATATCGACATTGCTTTGTTGTGAGAAAATACCTGCAAACGTACCAGTCGTATATTTACGAAGTCTCTGTGCAAGTTGTGGACCTGTCCCTTCCATGTGAAGGAGCGTATCGTAAAGATTTAGAATCGTTGGCGGCGTTGACTGGTGCGTCAAAGGATCTGATGTAATACCTGCTCTTGCATATGTATCAATTAGTGCCTGGTCAAGATCAGCTTCTTCATTTGCTGTAAGTGCCGGCACTACTTGGCCACCACCAGAAACTTGGTTACCACCAAGCATTAATCTAAATAGACCGTGGAGCGTCACAAGGTTTGCTCTAAGAGCATCATTCGCATCTTCAGAATCTACTACCTTTGGCAAATCAAATGGATTAATACGTACATCAGAGTTGAGCGACAAGCGGATGTACGAACCGCCCACTGCATCGCTTAATTTCTGATACTCATTTTCTGGGTCGATAATCAAGATTTCTGCACCTACCATCATTGAGCGGAGTGCTTCAAGTTTCACCGTAAACGATTTACCTGCACCAGACTTTGCAAATACCACCATGTTGGCATTTTCTAGTGAGAACCTATCGAAAATCACGAGGCCATTATTGTGCATGTTAATACCATAAAGAATGCCTTTATCCTGGGTAAGGTCTGCTGAAGTGAATGGGAATGAAGTCGAAATTGCACCCGTATTCATGTTACGACGAATCTGAAGTTGATCCATACATTGCGGCATAATCGAATTTAAGCCTTGCTCTTGTTGTGAATTTGCAACTTTCGAGAAAATCATCTGCTGGCCAAAAATCGTTTCAATCTTTTGTTGAATAAACTTTAATTCATCTAGAGAATCTGCCCAAAGTGTCACATAAAGACCAAAGCGGAAGAATCTTTCTGCACCAACCTGAAGTTGGTCACGAAGTTCCTCAGCATCGTTAATGGCTGCCTCAAGCTCTGGATCACGTACACGACCTTTTTCCATGTTAAGATTCATCGATGCCTCAAGCTGAGTCACTTTCGTCTTCAAGTTCTTCATCACTACTGCCGACTCAACCGGATAAATATACATTGAAACGTCAATCACTTCATCAATATTAATAATCGGCGAAATCCAACCCGTATAAAGTGAACGTGGATAACCGTATATATATAATGTACGACCGTATTTATTACCAAGCCTGAAATAATCCGCATGAATTTCAATTGCACTTGGGCTAATCAAATCACGCAGTGTATTAGTACCCTGCTCAAATGCACGCTGGATTTCTTGCGCTTCCATCGCCTCGGCCTGTGCCGCGATTTCAGCTGGTGACATCATCCTTCTAGCCATTTTGGTTTGCATCTCCCTTCTTCACGTACATAGTTGCGAGCTTCGTAAAGTCAACTAATGGTTCTCTTACTGCCGTGTCTGGATTATTGAAGTTGTAATAAAGCTCTGCTAGTTCCCTTGTATTTAATCTAACTGAATGAATACCAATTTGGAATAAACCAGAAATCACTGTATCAACCCTAGTGTTAAGCTCAGAAAGTGCCTTATCATAGGTTGCACGGTCGATTCTCGTTACTTCTGGACCTTTTGCTCTTGAAAATGATTTAAAGAAATTCTTCGTCTGTTGAAGCTCTTTTTCGGCTTCTGGTGATGAATAATACGGAATGACAATAAAGAATGATTTATCCATAATGTTTGCTTCTTGTGACAATACATCAATGAAGTTAATGTAATCATCCATCAACACACCAAGAAGCATATTATCGTTATTGCGACGAATCTCAATTAGTCTTTCAAGATATGGACCAATATCAACTCTTTGCGAACGAATCAAAATCTGGGTTGTAAATTTAAGCGAGTTTAAGAAGTTTTGATACGAATATTCAACACCCTCGCGTTCCATATCAGACATAAGATCAAAGTTAATTGACTTACAAGCTACCACGGCCCTAAAAGAGCCATCTTTCATAATCACAACATTGTCGCGAAGTTCTGAAATGAGCAGTGTTGCTTGAGTAGAAGTAGGTACATCATGATTTGGTGAAACTGGTGCCATTTGTTGTGCGTTCATAGCAGCCGAGCCGATGCTCTGCATTTGTGGCTGCATCATCGGTTGTTGCATCATTGGCTGCTGGCCAGGCAAAATCATCTGTGGCCCACCCATCATTTGTCCATTCTGATTGTATTGTTGTGGATTCATTTTAGTGTAGTGAGACGAAAACTTCGCCCTCCTCCTTTTTATTTAACCGGTTAGCTTCTTTTGCGATGGTCGCAACAGTAAAATCAGGATTATTAGCTAATTCCATTATACTAGGTTTTGGCGCTTCTGTCGCCACTTTTTTTGGCTCCGGCTCTTTTTCTGGCGCCGGTGCTGATGCTGGTTTTGGTTCCGGCTTCGGTTCCGGTTTTGGCCCTAGTTTGCCACGGTTGTTTTGAATCATCGCTGAGCTAGTATCAATTTGTTCACCACGATTAATCGCCGCTCGCATTGAATTCAAAGCATCTTCATGTTCAGAATTAAGCCTTCTTATTTCTTCTTCACGTAATCTAAATTCTGCTTCTTCGCGTTGACGTTTTTGTTCAGCCAAAATTCTTTGTTGTTCTTCTTGCTGGCGACGCATTTCGGCTTCTTGAGCTGCTAGCTGTTCTGCTTCACGACTCTTTATAGCAGTCTGCATTTCTTGCATCGCTGCTTGACGTTGTACTGTTTGATTAGCACTAATTGCCCGGTTAAGATTTGCTGAATTATAGGCATCAAACATATCGGTTGCCGCATTGGCTTCTGCCACCAAATCCTCGCGCATCGAAGAATTAATTGCTCCTTTAATCGCATAACCTTCACTATCTACCAAGTTTGCTAAGAATGACAAGCGGTGCGTTGCTTCTTCGCCAGTAATATCACGCGTTCTAACATCATCAGCAATCTTTGGTGCTGTGATAAAAATCGTCGATTCACGCTGCCCAGGTGTCCAAACTCTTGTGTGTGGTTTCAAATAAAATGACACCATTGCAGCAAGATATGTTTCCATCGGCTGGTCTTTTTTAAGTGGCAATGCAAGCACCAAAAACAGGAATACTGGTGGCAACGGGATTAGTGCCAAAAGTGGAAAGAGTTGAAATAATCCCACCGCTACTGCTATAAGTATCCCTGCCGCCATTAGGTATCCAAACTGTCGAGCGCTGAATGGCCCAAGCAACTTGTCGTCCGCCTCAACGTCTTGAGGCACCTTATATTGCGCCATATACCAATTATTATAGCATATTAAAACGGATATGATAAAGAGTTTTAATAGTTATCTGGATCATTCAAAAGATCGCACAAGAATTCTTTTAATGCATGGCTATCTGCATATGGATCTTCTTCGTGGAATTTCTTATATTGTGTTGCAATGAAGCTATCGCCACCAAGCGTATCTCTAATGTATTCAAACGATTCCTTAAAGAACGCATCGTCATCATCACGATTATCGTGCCACAAATCTTCCACATGAGAAACGTACGATGCCCTATCAACTGCAGTATAAATTCTACTAGTATCCTCGTCCTCTTCCGGACTATCGCCCTCGCCACGCTCGGCGCGCATTTTACGTTTTGCTTCTTCAAATTCACGCTTTTCACGAAGTTTATCATTCTCAAGTTTTACATTAATCGCCACTTCATTATCAAGATCAAGAAGTTCACGTACCCAGTCTTTAGCGTTGTTAGCAGCACCAGACCTACGCGTGCGGTAAATCTGATTGAGCTTGCCTTTACCATCAAGCACACTTCTAAACTTAGCACCAGCCATTTTCATCTTAATCTTCTTTGCTTCAGCAGCATACTTTTGCTTTGCCTCATCCGTAGAAAGATCGCCATACTTAGTTTGAAGCTCAGCAAGTTCACGTTCGCATTCGCGTCTTTCGGCGATTTGCTCTTCCGTCCAACCTTCCATACTGTCATTCTCATAAGCACTTGCAAAGTGTTCTATCAAAGCGTCCTTATAGTCTGAACGAAGACCAAGAATCTGCGTTGGCGTTTGGTCGGTAATGTAATTCAAAGTCTTCTTCTCAAAGTAGGCTTTCATCTCTTCTTCGTGTCCAGCAAAGGCCTTATCCGTCTCCCAAACTGGCAACATCTCATAAGTACCGTCAGCTTTTTGCTTTGGCGCAAAACCAGTCTTTGCTTTTACGGCTGCCACTAGCTGTTCGCTACCCGATAGATATTTAAGGCTGGCTGAAATAAATGATGGCTCAAATGATTTCTCGATTTCTTTTCTCTTTTCGAGATAACCGTTAAAGTCAAACACACCATCCTTCGTATAGGCTTCACGAATACTCATATCAAAGTTATCAAGTGCTGTACGTTCAATTCCATCAAGCGACGTACCTTCCATAAGTTCACGCATGCCCTTCTTGGCATACATTGTCGAACCATCCGGTTCAATATGATAACCCTTCACATATTCATCATAAGTCACCTTCATTTCTTGGCGTTCATTCTTGTTGTAAACACGCGCCGTTTCAAGATTAATATACTTACCAAAGCGCCTCATCCATGGGTCAGCGTCTTTAACTTCAAACATAAGGAAGCTAGCAAGAGATTGCGATGCATGTGAGCCAAGATCTACACCTTGGTTCAAAATGTTCACCAGCTGTTCGCGTACTAAATCTGTATCACCACGTTGGTTAAGAATACGTAAACCAGGCAAAATCAAATCAATATTACTAATTGCATCCGGGCTCTTAGTCATTTCCGAAAGCCTATGAACGTTACTAATTGTTGGCGGGTTAAGTTCATAGTACTTCTGCATCTTCGTTTCAATCACCTTGCGTTGTGTATCATAAGCCGCTGCTGCATTAGCTGCCGCAAAGTGAACATCATTGACATTGCCTTCCATAATTTCGAGAGCCTTATTGTAACGATCAAGCGCAGTTCTCTGCTCTTGGGCATTTGCAAAGTGGCCCTTGTAATCTGGCTTGTAAACACGATTTCCACTAGCATCTGTAGTATAGCCATTCACTTCGTCCATATGTGCATTAATTGCAGCTTCCATACGCTTGTGATAGCCAACCGCATTATCGTAAGAAATTTTCTCACCACGCGCTGCTTCTTGTTTCAAAGCATCTGAAGCTCTCACATTAGCCATATCAAGCTTATCGAGACGCGCCCTCTGTGCAGTACCTTCTTTAGCTGTATAACCAAAGCCTTTATTCATATTGTTTTGGTGGCGTTGAATATCAAACTGGTATTCCATGTTTTCTGCCTGTTCAGCATATGCCGCCTCACCACTTCTATTAAGCGTGCCATCCTTCTTATAATGAGAATTTGCTGCGTATGCCAAACCACGATTCTTTACCGTTGACTGATGTGCACGAATCGCCTCATCACGAGAAATCTTACGGTTCGACATAAACTGCATCAATTTAAGTGACGGCGTATAAGCTCTGTTCGAAGCCAAATATTTCTGTCTTTGAAGTTCGCGGTGCGAATCTGCCCAACCACGGTTTGCCGCCAATGGTTTTGCTGCAAAGCCACGAATCTTGCTGTTGACCGTCGAAAGGAACGTACCAGACATCTTCATGAGCGACCACGAGAAGAACAACGGGAATATTTGAATCGCTACACCAAGGAATAATCCAAAAGCATCTTTAGCGCTTGTAATAATTGCCCATCCGGCCAAGTTCGATGCACCAAAGAGGAGTGAGAATAATGGATAGAACACCAACATCTTCGTAAACAGATTCTTCCATTTTGTAAAGTATTCTTCGGTGTTTGGCAACATATATGCCACAAATGCTAATGGCGAAATCATAATAAGAAGTGACACTACCGCCTGACGAAGTGCGATTGTAATAAGACCAGACACCACTGCTACAATTGCGCCAAGTACTACTGGAATAAGCATCCAGATTGCACCAGTTTCAATCGAAATAATTGTTGCACCAATCGCAAGCACAGTACCGCCAGCAAGTGCGCCATACATTTCTGCCATCGACACACCAGAAATCGCTCCGGCTTCCATCGTACCCATCGTCGATGTTTCTATTGAAGTAAATATTCCTCTAAGGCTACTACCAACAATGTTCGAAACGTCAACCGCCAGTTGACAGATTATAAAGCTTAGGTTTACTAAAATCGCCGTAACAATAATCTTCGGCAACACCTTTTTAATACCATAATTTGAAATTCCAAATCCTGTTATCTGGGAATAAACCACCACCATAAAGAAGATAATAAACAGGATATTAGTGAGACCTCGCATGTATTTCCAGATCTCATAAATCGGCGCGCCGTCTTTCAGCTCCACCGGGTTTATTACTAAAATATCTTCGATTTTATCATAAAGCCAGTCCACCGCCTCAGAAATTTTACCTGTTGTCGGACAAACTAGCCAACCAAGAGCCCCTAGGCTCTGTTCACAAGATACACCTTTTTTCTTCTCATCAGTCTTTGCCTCTTCAGTAGTTGTCGTAGTAGTAGGCTCAGCATAAACATCTGCCGCCGGTGCGAAAGCGGTCAGTGAGAACATCGACATAAGAGCAAAAAGACAGCCAAAAACGGCATTTCTCAAACGATTTTTTGAGTGTCTTTTTGCCATCATGCGTTTAAGCCTCCCTATTTTTTAGGGGTGCTATAATTATAGCACACATAAGCTTTTTTGTCAAGATAATTAACAGAGAGAAAACTGCCTCCACCCTTTTTGTTATTTTTATAAAATTATGCTATTATGAAGACAAGTTAATTAATGGAATTTCCAAATGAAAAAAATTATCAAAAACTTCCTTGTAGTCTGCGTGATGATAATCGCAACACTATCAGTCACTGCATCATTAAGAACCGAATCTGTCTATGCCGAAAGTAGCTGTCGTTACCTAATCGGCATGCGTTCTTGGGACTGCGATGTCGGCGCCTGGAACAGCGAAGACGCCATCGCCGCAAACATCAGGCAAATCATCTTTAACGTCGGCGAAGCTATCTCAACCGTTGCATCTTACCTAGCTCTCGGGTTCGTGATTTATGGTGGCTACAAATATATGATGTCCTCTGGCGATCCAGGCAAAATTATGTCTGGCAAAAAGATTCTAACCCGTGCCATCATCGGTCTAGCTATCACAATGTTAGCTAAAGTAATCTTTAACGCCATGATTGCCGCTATGGGTAGTGAGCAACTCACTATGGAAGATTCCATTAATCTTCTAAGAAATCTCTTCACTTGGTTCACCAGCGTCGCTGGTATCGTTGCCGTAATCTTTATGATTATTGGTGGTGTCACTTACATGACCTCAGCTGGCGATCCTGCCAAACTCCAAAAAGCTAAAAGAACTCTTATCTACGCCGGTATTGGTCTTGTTATTGTGGCTCTATCTGCCGTTATTATCAACTTCGTTATGGGTATCGTCCAACAAAATGGCGGAGAGGTGACTCTAACTGAAAACCAAATTATTGCAATTAAAGAATAAGCATTATATAATAAACTTAACTTAATAAGGAAACAAAATGAAAGAACTTATTACAACTTTAGCGGCAGGCGCAAGCATCGATCAAGTCCCAGGCGAAAACGACCTCATCGGAAGCGTCACTGGAATTATTAATGCAGTCATCGCAGTTCTCGGCATCGTTGCTGTAATCGTAATCATCATTGGCGGCGTCACCTACATGACTTCATCTGGTGATGCAGGCAAAGTTAAAAAAGCAAAAGACACCATTCTTTATGGCGTTATCGGTCTCGTTATCGTTGCTCTTTCCTTTGCAATTGTGAACTTCGTCATTGGCAACATCTTAGCCAGCTAGAGTAATCTAAAAGCACCTCTAAAGCGGGGTGCTTTTTTGATATTGATTATTATTAAAAATAGTTATACAATAAAATTAAATTAACAAAAGGATTAAAATGAAAGAATTAGTCACAACTTTAGCTGCTGCCAGCATCGAAACCGTCGGCGACGGAGATGGCGATTTAGTTGGAAGCGTTACTGGTATTCTTAACGCAGTTATCGCAGTTCTCGGTATCGTAGCAGTTGTAGTAATCATCATTGGCGGCGTCAGCTACATGACTTCATCTGGTGATGCAGGCAAAGTTAAAAAAGCAAAAGACACCATTCTTTATGGCGTTATCGGTCTCGTTATCGTTGCTCTTTCCTTTGCAATTGTGAACTTCGTCATTAGCAACATCTTAGCCGGCTAGTTAATCAATGATATCTCCCGCACTGCGGGAGATATTTTTTATCAAAAAAGCGTCCCGCGAGGAGACGCCTTTTTAAATACCTAGTTATTGAACGGTGATTTTCTTTGGTTCTTCACTCTTCTCTTTGTCAAAAGTGATTGTAAGAACACCGTCTTTTAGCTCTGCTCTTACACTGTTCTCATCCTCGCGTACAGGAACAGGTAAAGCAATTGTTCTTGAAAATTCGCCCCAATAGCATTCTTGAATATGCCAGCGGGTAGTTTGCTCATCTTCACCACCAGAAAGTACACCGGAAATCGTCAAGATATTATCGGAAATACTGACATCAAGATCTGACTTCGAAATGCCAGCGGTGCGAGCTTTAACTACTAATTTGTCGGCGGTTTCGTAGACATCTACAGCGAGTTGTCCCGGAAAATCGTCGGTATCCCCCCACCCACCATCATCTTCGACTGGTTCGCTGGTTTCTTCTTGAGGTGCAACTTCCTCTGCTGTCTCTTCCTTAGGGGCAACGAGTTCTTCATCGCCTCCTAAAAATGCAGCGGCGAGATCATCCTCCATCAGCAAATCGTCACTGTTATTACGAGCCATATTTCCTCCACTTATATTGTTATGCTTTATTATAAAGCAAACCTAATGTAAAATCAAGAGATTATGCTCTATAATGTAAAAATTACAACAATTATTAACCCTCTAGATTGGCTCGCGCCCCACTCTTGTAGGGGTTGTGGGCGCACTGGTGACGTACTTTGTGATTGTTGTAAAAAAAACATTTCCTTAAGCATTTTTAAAAAATGTCCAAATTGTGGTGTCGAAAAATCTTCCAATTTCTGTCAAAGATGCGCTGATTTTCCGATATGTTTTGTGCTTGGAAAACGCGAAGGCCTTTTAGCGATACTCATCCACGATTTCAAATACAATTCCGTCCGGGCCATCGGCCCAAAACTAGCCGAACTATTAGCAAGTCGTTTACCAGACCTTCCTAAAAACACCGTTATTGTTCCCCTCCCTACCGCCACCCATCATATTCGCGAACGCGGTTTTGATCATACATTTTTCATTGCTAAACAAATCGCAAAACTAAAAGGTGTCAAAGTTCAAAAAATATTTATTCGTACCGCAAACACCGTTCAAGTAGGCGCCGATAAATCTACTAGATTAGCCCAAGCTGAACATGCATTTATGATTAAACCTGGCACTAAAATCAGTCAAACTATCACTTACATCCTTTTTGATGATGTTTGGACTACCGGAGCGAGCATGAAGTCCGCACTAAAAAAACTCCGAGAGGCCGGAGCTTCAAATATCATTATTGCCTTACTTGCAACTAGCAGTTTGGATTAACATTCCTGCAGTATCGCTGCCTGATGGAAGTGATGAAATCACGAAGTTTACAATCGCAAATGCGAGGAAACAAATCACAAGACCAATAATTGCATAAAGCACGGTATTTTTTGCATCAGTTACTTTCTTTGAATCACCACCAGAAACCACATATTTGATACCGCCAATAATAAGCATGATTACAGCAATAATACCAACGATGTAAAGAATCGTATTGGTTACTTGCTTAAACACGCCAGAATCACCAAATAATTCGCTAGGGCAACCATCACAACGAGCAGCTTCAGCACCCTCACGAAGTGAAGTCATTGGCGTTGCAGAAGCAGAGGCATTCAAACCAGTAAGCGCCATAAATGCACAAATTACAAATGACAATAAAACCTTAACAACGTTTTTCATGCCCTTATTATACCACATATGTTATTACTTGCCAAGTCTAGAGCGACAAAAAACCTATTATTTGATACAATTAATCCATAAAAATGGATGGGTTTTCTAAAGACGGCTATTTAATCGATCAGAACCTTATTAAAAGGTTTAAGTACCGTACCATCCAAGCTTGTCTTAATTGTTGTGGTCCTGCTGCCGTCTATAATATCCGTCATTACCTCGGCGATAAAACCGACTTTCATACCATTCTAAAAGAGATGGACCAAATGTTTATCATACGCGTTCCTGGCCCAACCACCATGACTGTTATGCGATCCTACTTAAAAGACCATATTCCAGCTATGAAAGAATATTCTGGCCGCACCGAAGCATGTAAAGCAGCCTGCCATAGTCGTGCTGGTATCCTTCGTTATAAAGAAGGTAACACTCGCCATTTCATCGCCTTTATTAAAAAAGATAAAGAATACCGTTTTCTAAATGTTTATGACGGTGGCGAAGATTTTACCGACACCATGGAAAACTTCTTCAAAAACCACGTGCCTCACCGCTGTTACGTCTCAACCTTCGTAATTGAATAATTTTGTCCCACAAAAAATGGCGGAGGGTGGGAGATTCGCATTGAGCGTAGCGAAATCCGACATCCGCGCTTTTGTCTTTTTTATTTCATAAAAATGGCGGAGGGTGGGAGATTCGAACTCCCGCGCCAGGTCGCCCCAGCCTAACGATTTAGCAAACCGTCCCCTTCAGCCACTTGGGTAACCCTCCGTATCAATCATTTTATCACATTTACCACTTTTTTGCTAAACATGCTATAATCACCTTATGGTTAAGACTTTGAAACCAGTTTCTTGGGAAGCCGAAGAATATATCACAAAAGAACACAATGCTATCTGGTATATCGGTCTTTTTGTTGTCGCGGCCGCTTTATCTGCTTTAGCAATCTTTTTTAGTGGCTGGAGTGGCTGGACGTTCCTCGCTCTTATTGTAATGAGCGTTATCACCGTACTTGTTTATTCCCTTCGTCCTCCACGCAAAATCAAATATACTCTCGATAACGAAGGTCTTACCGAAGATGGCCATAAACACCCATATGAAGACTTCCGTGCTTTCGGTATCGTACAAGAAGACAAGCATTATTCTGCCGTATTAATCCCGAAAAAACGTATCAGTATTTCAATCAAAGTTTATTTTCCTAAGGGTAGTGGCGAAGAAATCGTCGATCTACTCGGCAACCATTTACCAATGGAAGAAATCAAACCTGATTTTCTAGATAAAATCGTAAATTTCTTGCGTATATAAAAAATCTATGATAAAATAAGCGTAAGTTTAATATTAAAAGGTGGGCAAAATGGACCAAAATCAAACTGTAGACAACGATCTACAAAAAGCAATCGACGACATCACAAATACGACTAATACTGACCCGGTTTTTTCTGATCCGGTCGCAGCTCCTTCTTCAGTACCAGAAGGTGACACTGGTGAACTCGCCGAAGCTATCGGGCCATTCCCAGCACCAGAACCAGAACCTGCCCCAAAGGTCGAAGTCGTTGCTCCTGCCCCAGAGTCGATTGCCCCGATTGAAGAAATTTCAATCCCAAATCTTGAGGTTCCTGCCTCAGGGCCAGCCTTTGAGCCAGCTCCTGCCCCAGTCGTGCCACCGGCTCCAGAGCCAGTCATGCCAGCCTTTGAGCCAATCCCAGTTGCTCCAGCTACTGGCCTTGATACTCGTCAAGTTAAGCAAGCTGCTCTTCGCGATTTGATTCCACTAGTAGATCACCTCAATATGAATGCATCTCAAAAATTTAATTTCTATCGCAACATTTTCAATGATCTTCACGATTATACCGTTCTTGAACCAGCCTATCGTGCTGCAAAAGAAATCACCGATGATACTGAACGTGCTGAAGCACTTCTCTATCTCGTCGAATCAATCGACAAAATGTAAATCAAGCTAAAAAAATAGCCCCCGTAGGGGCTATTTTTTAATACATTCCGCCCATGTCTGGCGCAACCGGTTTTTCCTCTGGAATTTCTACAATCAAAGCACCCATTGTAATCGCCGTTGCAGCAATTGAAGTTGCATTCTTTACAGCTTCTTTGGTTACCTTAGCTGGATCAATCACGCCGGCTTTTTTGAGGTCAATCAAACCTTTTTCTGGAGCCATTACGTTTACGCCATAACCTTCTTTGGTAGATTTCTCTACTTCTGAAAGCAGTGCTTGTGCATTCAAACCAGCATTTTCTACAATATGAATAAACGGAGTCTTTAAGGCGTTCTTCACAATTCTATGCCCCGCATCAGCCTCGGAGAGCTTTGATGCAAGGTTTACGAGCGTTACACCACCACCGGTTACAATTCCCTCTGCAAGTGCCGCTTTAGTTGCCGCCACTGCATCATCTACGCGGAACTTCTTTTCATCGATTTCAGTTTCAGTTGCGCCACCAACCTTGATTACAGCTACTTTGCCAGAAAGCGCTGCAGCTCTTTTCTCAAATTCTTCACGCTCATAATCGGATTTTGCCAACTCGGCTTGTGTGTGAATCAGCTTAATCCTCTCTGCTACGGCCTTAGCGCTACCCGCACCCTTAATAATAGTTGTTTCATCCTTCGTTGCGATTACTTTAGCGGCTGAGCCTAATACTTCAAGACCAACCTCTTCAAGCTTCAATCCTTTATCTGCAGATACTACCGTTGCATCGGTAAGAATCGCGATATCCTCCATAATCTCTTTTCGTCTATCACCAAATGAAGGAGCCTTAAGAACTAATGAATTAAATACGCCTTTAAGTTTATTTAGAACTAATAGTGACAAAGCCTCGCCACTAACTTCCTCGGCGATAATTACAAGGTCTTTTCGGCCAGACTGTGCGCACTTTTCAAGTAATGGCAAAATGTCATTAGCAGCTGAAATCTTTTTGTCAGTTACCAGAACGAGTGGTTTATCAAAAGTCGCTTCTTGGCGGTTTACATCAGTTACAAAGAATGCTGATGCAAAACCTTTATCATAGCTAAAGCCTTCTACAATTTCCTGCTCCATCTCGAGCCCTTGGCCAGCCTCAACCGTTACCACACCGTCTTTGCCAATCTTTGAAATAACTTCAGCAATCAGTTTGCCAATCGTTTCATCACCAGCAGAAATTGTTGCAACTTCTGCCACCTTCTTTGAATCGCCTTCAATCTTTTCAGCAGATTTTTCAATACCAGCAACAATCTCGGCGCCAGCCTTTTCAATACCGCGGCGAAGTTCCATCGGATTCATACCGGCAGCTATTAATTTATTTGCTTCGTTCAAAATATTATAAGTTAGTACCGTTACGGTTGTTGTACCGTCACCAGCCACCTTATTAAGCTTTTGTGCAGCAGTCTTAATCAATTTAGCACCCACCGCTTCACCGAGCTTTTCATCCTTATTTGGAAGTTCCACGGCTTCTGCTACCGTTACACCATCGTGCGTAATAACCGGAGCACCGTATTCCTTTTCAATGATTACATTCTTGCCCTTTGGACCAAAAGTAACCTTCACAGCATCATATAATTGCTTTGCGCCAGAAAGCACCTTTTCACGCGCATCTGATTCATAATAAATCTTCTTTGCCATTTTTATCTCCTTTTACTCTACAATGTGGCCAGTACATCTTCTTCTTTTAGAATGATGTAATCCTTCTCATCCATTTTAATTTCAGTGGTTGAATATTCTTTATAAACGATCTTATCGCCTTTTTTAACTTCTTTTACTTCTGGTCCCACCGATTCTACCACTGCATAAGCTGGTTTTTCCTTTGCTTCACCAAGTAAGATTCCAGATTTGGTTTTTTCGAGTGGTTTTTCCACCACAGCCACAATTCTGTCTTTTAATGGTTTCATGCCTTTATCTCCTTTTTCTGCCCTCATTATAGCACAATAATTAGCACTTGCAAGCATTGAGTGCTAATTATCCATAATCGGCGCCAGCCTAACTCTAAACGTTCTCGTTATATATAAAAAATTCTCTAGCAACCTTTTCATTTCTTGCTCAGAAAAATCCATCTGGCTCCATTCATGTAGTAACGCCTCCGCTTCTCCGACATACACTTTTAGCATCCGGCGAGAATTTCTAGGAAGACTCATCATTCTTTCAATTAACGGCCAAGTCATCTCAATCATCTCTATAAATACCGTTCTGTCACTATTTATCAAGGCAATTTTAAAAAACTTTTTGTTTTGCATGATAAAAAGCAATAATCTTCTAAAAACTACCTCTATTCTTTCGTACCTATTATGATTCTGTTTTAATGATTTCTTATACATATACAATATATAGTGTTTATAGTCAGACGGAATAGCCGCAATTCTGTGATGATGTAGATATATCGTCGATCTGGCTATGCCAATCTCTTTGGCAAAGGATTTGATGCTATTACACTTACCATCAAAAAGAACTTTTATAATTAAATCTTCTGTCTTTTTAAATCTTTGGTTCTTTAATCTTTTTTCTGTAATACCGCATCTAATCATCTATAATAATCATGCTTTTGTATGTTTTAGTCTTTTTGTTTTCTTTACTTAGCCACTCGTCAACGGCCTTTTTTACTCCAGGAAGTGCTGGATTTAAATAATCATGCACCACAATAGTTCCGTGAATCTTATTTTCAATCAGTTTTAACGAATCTATAATTGACTCATAAAAATCACCATCAAGAAAAGCAAAACAAATCTTTTCTGGTAAATCTTCATCCTTTAATTCATTAAACCAAGCTTTTTTAATCACCGGCACTGGAAGTCCCGCGCGAAGAAATCTTTCCTTTACTTCGCGTTTCGTTACATACAGCTCTCCGCCTTTAAAGTTTTCTCCAAGTAGAGATTTATCCTTTTCGCTCTTTTCCGGTAAACCTTCAAAAGAATCATATATATATAATATATGGTCAGTTCCCTTAAGCATCTCTGCAAGAAGTAGTGACGTATCGCCTTTATAACAACCAAGCTCAACAAAATCACCAGAGCTGCCTAGACACTTTCTAGCCAGCTCCAGAATTTTACTCGTTTCTAATTCGGATACTTGATCGTTTCTAAAAGCCATTTTATTTAATTGCGTCAACAAGCTCGCTAGCTTTAGTAATCATGTAGGCCGCTTCGTTGGTTGGAATCACATAGATTGGCTTTGAACCTTCTTCCGCCACGTTTACATAACCCTTGGACTTATCAAGCTTCGCATCTTGTTTAATCTTAAAGCCCATGAATTCAAGCTTAGTAATAATTGAATTGCGTACTGGGATTGAACGTTCGCCAATTGTCGCTGTAAAGACAATTGCATCAATACCACCCATCT
>CAMNAJ010000017.1 GCA_946530935.1 uncultured Candidatus Saccharibacteria bacterium
GTGCATACGGGAATAGAAATTTTTATCATTACTTCGAGGATTGGTTTGGTGGAATATTAGATGAGGAAGTGCATTTTGAGGCGGTTGAAAGACCAAGATATATGGTAGTTTTAGAAGATACTAATTTTGTAAATTCAAGAGGCGAAGTTGTTAAGAAAGCAAACAAGGGCACCTACTATAAATTTACGACAAAGACTCAACTCCCTGACGAAACGTGGTGTTTAAGAACTGAAAAAGATACAAATAATAAAGTGGATGCATGTCTTGTTAGAGAAGATGTTGGTGAACCTGTATTTGAAAATGTAGCATCAACAAGACTAATGAAAGTTAAAAAGGATACACATTTTATCAATCCAAATACTCTAGAAGAATTAGAAGAAGTAGCTAAAGGCGAGGTGTTCCTATTCCCAACCAAGATAATGAGTAATACTGGTGAATGGTGTATTAGAACCAGGGAAGATACGACGGAAGATAATAACAGATGTCTTCTTAGAAGTGATATAGATAATACGGAAAACTATGCTAAATCTGATATTCCGCGTTTTATGAAAGTTACAAAAGAAACGACTTATGTAGTACCACATACGATGAGGGAGCTAGAAACGATTGAAGCTGGAACAGTGTTTAAGTTCACCACAAAAATTCTAGATTCTAATGGTAATTGGTGTATTAGAACTGAAGAAGATTCAAATGAGGAATCAAACAGATGTATTAAAAGAAGTGATTTAGTGAATGCCGAAAACTATCAGAAGTCTGATAAACCTCGTCAGATGAAAACAATTGATGAAACGACTTATATTGTTCCGCATACTTTGGAAACACTAGAGACGATTGAAGCGGAAACAGTGTTTAATTTTACCACCAAAATTAAGGATGGCAATGGTGAATGGTGTATTAGAACTGAAGAAGATTCGATAAGCGATATTAATGCTTGTATTCCAAGAAGTAAGCTTAGTGATCTTTAAGATTTTTAATCTCCTGAGCACCAGCAAGCATCGGGAGATTTTTTCTAATAAACAAAGATAAAGGAAGGCAAATAGCCAGCGCTGTAATTAAATAAGCTGGTACGATAATCCAATTCGAAAAATAAATTGCAGGATCTAGGGTGAACAATTCATTTATTAATGTTAATGGGTATTTATGTAAGACAAAGATAATGAATGTGTTTTCACCGATAATTTGCATCGGTTTTTTAAGAGGTTTGATATACCTTTCTATACTGAAAGCGAGCAGCAAACAAATAACGATTCCAGAAATAGCAGTCATTAGAAAATAGAAAATGTTGCCGTAACGGTTTTCAGCCATTAGTACATAATCGACGTCGTTATTTACGCCAAAGTAATAAACTACGGCCGACAAAGCGATAATGATTGGCAGCGAAATAAAAATTGATGGTTTTTTCTTATTATATTCATTTTGATAAGAATGACCGAGGAGAATAAAGAAGAGCGCCATAGGTACGATGTTGATGCCGAGCGGAAGATTATTTAAGAATGGCTGGATTGGTGGAACAGAAAAAAGAATAGCGACGATTAAAACTGGAATAAGAAAATAATAGGTTTTTAACTTAGTTTTATTCTTAATCCAATAGAGTAATAAGTCGAGAAGAATGGTGCTAATAAATAATACTGGGAGATACCAGAGTGAACTGTGGCTATTAACGTGGAGTAAAGATTCATGGGTGCCATAGAGAATGTTTGGAATGCTTTCCAGACTAATAATAGGCAGCACTAAAAGAACAGCCCAGATTAAAAATGGTAGATAGATACGAAGAAAGCGTTTTTTAAGAGTTTCTTTTAAATCTAATCCTTTATATTTTGTAAATGAAAGGGAAAGCCCGGAAACAAAGAAGAATAATGGAATGTGAAAAGAGTAAATTAGCTTTCTGTAAACGGTGGCAGTGAAACCTAAATATGAAATATGGCCAATAATTACCAAAATGATGGCTATAGCACGCAATATATCGATGTAGGCAACACGTTTTTTAATGATAGCTCCTAATTATCTTTCAAGTTTAGTTTTAATGAATTCAGTGAGTTTAGTACTAGAGATACCGTCTGTATGAGGAAGATAAACTATTTCTACGCCGAGAGGACTAAATTGTTCTTCAAACTTTTTCCAAGCTGGAGTTCCTTGCCAATCTGAACCAACGAACATTTTGTCGAATTTGTATTTTTCCCAAGCTCCGAGCTTGTTTTTATCGAACTGGGGAACAACTTCATCAACATATTTTAGTGCTCTAATTATCTCGCAACGTTCTTCAAATGGAATAACTGGAGTTTTATTCTTTTCTTTTTGAACTAATTCGTCTGTGCTAACTCCAACAATAAGATAATCGCATTTAGCTTTGGCATTTCTGATGACGTTGAGATGGCCGATGTGAAACATGTCGTAGACGCCAGTAGTATAACCAATGATTTTCTTCTTCTTATTCATTTTTTACCTTTCTTTCTACTTTTTAGTTTCTTGTACGGTGATAAAGCCTTTCCGAGCATACGATAAGGACGAGAACTTAAAACAGCGTCTTTTTCTTCAATTACTTTTCGAAGCATTACAGCTTCTTCGGCGCCTTCTTTATGTTTAAACCACTCTTTTAACAATAAATCATGAAGAACTTTTTTATAATCTTTCGTGTGATCTCTGGAGAGATAATCTTTAATGATATCTACTGAAGGTTTTGTTGGATTACTCTTAACTTTAATAAAGAGTTCATCCATGGCTTTTTGCTGTTTTTTAAAGTAAGGATCTATCTTTAAGAGCATGTCTAGAATTTTGTCTGGGTTATCGGTGTGTGGCAGAATGCCGTCTTTCATAAGTTTATATTGAAGAGTATCGATTCCTTCGAGGTGTCTCGAGTTTAAATTTTTCGAAAAAGCGGCTATAGGTGTGCCAGAGTAAATCGCTTCAAAGATGGACCCAGAATTATCAGAAAGAACAATATCGGCCTTTTTTAATAGTTCAACTATTGGCGTATCTGATGTGTAAAATTCATCAGCAAGAGCTTCTAGTTTTTTCATTGCATCTTCACCGTCTTGACCAAAATGAATTGCATGATGGGCTTTAATTACGACTTTAAAGTGTTTTTTAATCTTATCCATCATTGGCTGAGTTAGATATTCTACACAGCTGGTATCTTTGCCAAAGGTTGGAAGAATCAATAAAGTAGGTTTTTTATCAGTGGATTTTTCTTTTTTGAAATTACAGTATTTCCAATAAGGCACTGCGTAACAATCGGCACCATAAGCAGAGAGAAAAGTTGGCTCATATTTGTTAAAACAAAAGATGCCGTCATAATCGATTTTAACGTCTGGAATGTAGGTAGGGTTTGGTTTGGCCGTAATTGTGCTATATGGCATTCTAAGGTGATAAATAAATTTCAAATTGCGGATTGCTTTTAAGGTTGGATAAGGGCTGATAAGGACTTTATAGGTTTTGTCTTTTGGTACGCTACTGATTGGTTTATAGCCGAAGCTTTTGATTTTTTCGAAAGTATGGTTTGCGAGCCCATTATAGCCACTATCGTTTGGTACGATAATATCAAGGGAGATCTTTTCTTTTAACAGAGCATCGATTAGCTCGCGCATAGCATAAAATTCTGTTAGATCGTCAAAGACGAAAGCTAAGTGGTTCCTATTCATAGATATGATTATACCATTTTACGAGGAATATTGAACTTTTATTCAGGGAGCCAAAGAGGTGGTAAACAACAGTTAAACGTAGTATAATTATCCTTATGGTGAAGAAAGATGATAACCCTAAAGTAACTATTGTTATTCCTGTTTATAACGGGGAAGATTATGTAAAATATGCCTTGGATTCTGCCGTGGCGCAAACCTACAAGAATCTAGAAATAATAGTAGTCGATGACGGTTCTACGGACGGTACAGAAGAGATTGTTAAACAGTATAAAGATAAAGTGACTTATATCAAAAAAGAGAATGGTGGAGTATCTACAGCCCTTAATCTAGCCATTTCTAAGATGAAAGGTGAGTACTTTTCGTGGCTTAGCCACGATGATGTATATGAACCGAATAAAGTCGAGCGTGAAGTAGAGTTTTTGAAAGAGCATAATTATTTAGGCAAGAAGATAATCGTCTTTTCGGATTATAACTTGATTGATAAAAACGGTAGATTAATCGGTAGTGTGATTAAAGATCACCGTGAACTTGAATTAAAGCCTGAATATGGGTTACTTAAAGGTCATATCAATGGCTTATCTCTTTTAATTCCTAAGACTGCATTTGACGAGTATGGTGGTTTTGATACGAAGCTCTCTTGTGCACAGGATTATGAAAAATGGTGGAGTATGATGAAAACTTATAAATTCATTCATATTCCAGAAATATTAGTTAATACTAGATACCATAAAAAACAGACTACTAATACAAGCCCGAAAGTATTAACTGAGGGGAACGCGCTTTATTATAAAATTATTTCTGAGATTCCTGAAAAAAGATTAATTGAGATGGAAGGTAGTAAATATAATTTCTTTAGGGAAATATCTGAATTTCATCAGGACAGCGTATATACTGAGCTTAGCCAAAAATGTCGTGAATGGGCTGACGAGATTTTAGATAAAGCTTTGAAAGAAGATGCTCCACAAAAGATGGTCAGCGTAATTATTCCATTTTATAATCGTGAAAAAGAGACCGTCCGTGCTATCAAGAGCGTGCTCAACCAAACGTATAAAAATTTTGAGATAATTTTAGTAGATGATGGCTCGGAAGAGAGTATTGACGCTATTAAAGATTTAGTAAAGAAGCACGAGAATATAACTTTAATTAGCAACAAAAAGAACAGTGGCCCGAGTGTTTCTCGTAACAATGGTATAAAAGCTGCCAAGGGTGATTATATTGCCTTTCTCGATTCGGACGATGAATTCGTAAGTGATAAGTTAGAAACACAACTTAAGTATATTGCGGCAACAAATGCTAAAATTAGTCATACGTCTTATATTAGAGAACTAAATGGTAAGGAAACAGTAATAAATAGTGGCGCACAGAGTGGTCATTGCGAGAAAAAATTAATGTATAGTTGCATGATTGCGACGCCAACCGTGATGATTGATCGTAAGTGGTTAATGGAAAGAGGATGTCTGTTTAATACAGAACTTCACACTGGTGAGGATAATTGTTTCTGGCTAGAGCTAATGAAAGGCGATACATATTTAACTGGTATTGAAAAACCACTTTCGATTGTGCATGCAAATGAAAAGTCGGCAGCATTTTCACTTGATAGGCAGATTGAAGGATTAAAATCCATTATTCACTACCAGATAAATGACGAATACTATAGTCAATTTGACTTTGAGCTATCGAGATTAATGATTGGTTATGCTGGTTATGCCACGAAAAAGCATGAAAGAGATCTTGGAGTGCTAGTTGAAGGTAGTGCACTGAAAAAACTACTATTCTTTATGCGACAAGAGGGCATTTCATCAACGATGCAGCGTGTGATGAAAAAGATTAAGAAGACTACTTCTTCCAAGTCCTAGAATTTACAATTTTAGTATAGCTTTCAATGATACGTAGAACTTTGTCTGATACATTTGTTGCAGTGTAATCTGGGACCAGTATTTTAGAATCATCTGGTTTAGCTTTGGTGGCAATTTCAATAGCTGAGATTAGGCCCTCGGCATCAATGCCACTAAGAACGATAGTACCGGCATCAAGGCCTTCTGGACGTTCGGTGGAAGTGCGAACGGAAACGGCAGGGAAATGCATAATAGATGATTCTTCGGTAATAGTGCCACTATCTGATAACACGCAAAATGCATTAAGCTGCAAAGCATTGTAGTCGATGAAACCGAGTGGCTCTAGATTCTTAATAAGAGGATTAAATTCGATTTTTTCGGCGTCGATACGTTTGCGTGTGCGTGGATGAGTAGAGAAAATCACTGGAAGGCCGTACTTTTCGGCGACTTTGTTTAGTGAATTACAAACAGTATGAAAATTGTCTTTGATGTCGAGATTCTCTTCGCGATGAAGACTGACAACAAAGTATTTACCTTTTTCAACGCCGAGGCGGCCGCAAACATCGCAACTCTCGATTTTTGATTTAAACTTATCAAGTACTTCGGTCATTGGTGAACCGGTAACGTAAACACTATCGTCGCGTTTACCTTCGGCAATAAGATAACGACGGGCGTTTTCAGAATAGGAAAGGTTGATGTCGCTGACGTGGTCAACAACACGACGGTTAATCTCTTCTGGGACGTTGAAATCAAAGCAGCGATTGCCAGCCTCCATATGGAAGATTGGAATTTTGAGGCGCTTGGCGGAATAAGCAGAGAGACAACTGTTAGTGTCACCAAGAATTAAAAGAGCGTCTGGTTTTTCTTGTTCCATAATGGCGTAAGTTTTGGCAATAATATTACCGACGCTTTCGCCAAGATTGTCGCCAGCAGCGTTTAGATAGTAGTCTGGATTTCTGAGCTCTAAATCTTTAAAGAAAATTTCATTTAAGTTGTAATCATAGTTTTGGCCAGTGTGAACCAGGACGACTTGATGGAACTTTTCGAGTTTTTTTATTACTTCACTTAAGCGAATGATTTCTGGGCGAGTGCCAACAATTACCATAATTTTCATTTTATTTATCCATCCTTTCTTTTAGTTCAGTGTATAAGTTAGGGTGAGCATCTACCCATTCACGCATGTTTTTGACCATTTTTTCATAGCTAGGGATCTTAAAATCGTAACTTTTGTCGGTTCTAACTAAACTTTTATCGCTCTTTTTTGTATCATCATCGATAACATTGATACCAAAGTGAAAATACTTTTCGAAAAGTCGAATTAATTCACTCTTTTTAATTTTTTCATTATTTACTACATGATGAAAACCGGTGATTTTTTTCTTTAGGGCTTCTTCGATGACACGAGCAAGTTCAATAGTGGTAACACCAGTCCAATATACTTCGGAGTATCCTTTTACGTCGCCAGATTGTTTTGAAAACCAATTAAAGAGGCCAATGCCATTTGGATTAATGTCTGGACCAACAATAGATAGGCGCAAGGTAAGAGTGCGGTCGTTTTTTACTTCGCCCATAGCTTTGCTAATGCCATAAAAACTTGTCGCGTTTGGCATGGAATCTTCGGTATAGCTACCAGATTCGCCGTCAAATACACAATCGGTAGTAATGTGGACTAGGGTGAAACCATACTTTTCGGATAAAGTATCAATATAATTCGGAAGGAAACTGTTTAAGAGAATGGCAAGAGCATGATTGTTCTCAGCGGCTTCGTTTAAAACACCAATACAATTAATGATTGCGTTTGGATGAACTCTTGCAATAATACCTTCAATGCCGTAAATGTTTTCGTAGGCGTCGAAATAGTATTTATTTTCAGGGTTTCTTGAAGTTTTAATTACTTCGTGACCATGTTCTTCAAAATAAGTCGCAACTACATGGCCAAGCATTCCATTGGCGCCGAGAACTAATACTTTCATTTACCTCCTTATTTGAATAAATCTAGTTTTAAGAGAAGTTTCTTCATGCCTTCAACGTCGAGACGTTCGGTATTATGAGAATGGTAGTCTTCGACCTCATCAATTTTAGTAGTACCAACAACCTCATATTTTTGGTAATTAAGGTTGCGGTTGTCGGCTTTGATACGGAAATAGTCACCACAGTCTTTTGCGGTTAACATTTCTTCTTTGGTAACAAGAGTTTCGTATAACTTTTCGCCGTGACGAGTACCAATATACTTAATCTTATGGTCCGGATCTTTTAGTTCGCAGATGGCTTTTGCAAGAGTATCGATGGTGGCAGCTGGAGCTTTTTGAACGAAGAGATCACCTTGTTCGCCGTTTTCGAAAGCGTAGAGAACTAAATCTACTGCATCTTCCAAAGTCATCATAAAACGTGTCATTTCAGGGTTTGTAATGGTTAGAGGGACGCCCTTCTCAATCTGATTACAGAATAGAGGAATAACGCTACCGCGTGAGCCCATGACGTTGCCATAGCGAGTGCGGCAGATAATAGTGCCGCTATTTCTCACTTCGCGACCTTTAGCCACAGCTACTTTTTCCATAAGAGCCTTACTCATACCCATTGCATTAATTGGATAGGCGGCTTTATCAGTGGAGAGAACGACCACACGTTTTACATTATGATTAATGGCAGCTTCAAGAACATTTTCGGTACCAAGGACGTTAGTCTTAACAGCTTGGATGGGGAAGAATTCACAGGAAGGAACCTGTTTTAATGCAGCTGCGTGGAAAATAAAATCTACGCCGTCCATAGCATCGTCGACGCTACGATAGTCGCGAACATCGCCAATAAAGAACTTAATCTTATCATTTTTGTACTTAATACGCATATCTTCTTGCTTTTTTTCATCGCGAGAGAAGATGCGAATTTCTTTTAGCTCGATATCATCTTTCAAAAAACGATCGAGTACTTTGTTGCCGAAAGAACCAGTACCGCCGGTAATCAGCAAAACTTTATCCTTAAACAATTCCCGTTTCATGCAGTTTATTATAGCATGATTTACTCTATAAAACAATCTTGGCCCAGTCTTTTTGTATCTGTTTCTTATCGTATTTTGAAATCACTTGATTGATGGATTCTTGATAAGTTTTTAATGATTCTTTATCATTCATTAGATTTACAATGCGACTTGCCATCTCTTCTTTATTAAAGTCTCTTATAAGAATGCCAGTATGCCTGGTAATTTGGGCGCGTGCACCAGAGGCACGGTCGAATGCAATACAGGGAAGACCATAGCTCATGGCTTCGGTAAGTACTAGGCCAAAAGCTTCGGTTTTGCTAGTTAAAACAAACAAAGAACTACCGTAATAGTATTTTTCGATTTCTGGTTGACTAAGAAACCCAGGTAAAGAAACTACTTTTTCTAAGCCAAGAGTTTTAACCTTTGATTTGATTCTTGTATAGGTAATACCATCACCAATAATTGTGAGGTGGATGTCCTGGTCTTTTTCATGAACTAGTTTCATGACATCAATTAGAGATTCAAAATCTTTTTCTGGGACAAAACGGCCTACAGAAATAAGGTTTTTATTAGAAAGACTAGTCTTTTTAGTTGGGATGACGTCAAGAGGGTTATTAATCTTGAGGCATTTTACTTTTGTTCTGACACTATAAAAATCTTTTAATTCGTCGGTTGCGACAACAAGATAATCAAAACCAGTGATTGAGGATAATAGCTCGTCGATATATTTATTACTATTTTGGTGATAATTATGGTCGGTGGCTATTTTTATTGCATCACCGCGGTAATATTTGCGAACCATATAACTATAAAGAGCACGGTCGGTAATAATATAGTCTGTTTTCAAACCTCGAAGGAATTTTTTAAAAACTTGTTCTCTAGTACTGTCTATTTCTTGGCGACGATTAAGCTCGCCAATGATTTTATGCCACTTAAAACTGGCAATTAAGTTTTTCATTGAGACTTCTTTTGGCTGATTTGGAGTTAAGAAGGAGACTTTAACATTTTTAGGCATGTTAAAAGCTAATTTTTCTTCGGGGCGGCCGTAGTTTGAGACGACCTCAACTTCAAAGTCTTTTGAAAAAATGTCGGCAAGAGTAGTAACGAAGCGTTCAATACCACCAGGAGTTTTTAATTGCATGGTGATAATGGTGATTTTTTTCATTTTTTCTTAATGCCAAGCAGCCTATTATATTCATCTGCAACTTTATGTGGGTCACCATCCATGACGACTTTACCTCGATCAAGTAAAATCGCACGATCACAGAAGGTGCGAACGTTAGTCATGGAATGAGTAACTAAAACGACAGTTTGTTTTTTATCGTGAAGAGATCTGAAATAATCACCGCATTTTACTTGGAAAGCGGCATCACCAACGGCGAGGACTTCATCGAGAAGAAGGATGTCGCCTTGAGCACGAATGGCGATTGAAAAGGCAAGACGAACTTGCATGCCAGAAGAATAGTTTTTGAGTTTTTGATCTTGGAATGGTTCGAGCTCGGCGAATTTCCAAATATCGTCATACATTTTATCCATCTCTTCATTCGAAAAACCAAGAAGCGCGCCGTTTAAGTAAACGTTTTCGCGACCAGTGAGTTCTGGATTAAAACCAACACCAAGCTCAATAAACGGAATAAGTGTGCCGTTGATAGTTATTTCGCCAGCTTGTGGATAATAAATACCGGCAAGAATCTTTAGCAAAGTAGATTTACCAGAACCATTGCGACCGACAATGCCGACGAACTCACCTTTTTTAATTTCAAAGTCTAGGCCTTGAAGAACTTTTTGTTCAGTATAACCTTTGATGCCACGTAAACGATTAAAGATGGCTTGTTTCAAACCGGAAGAGCGTTCGGTCGGAAGCTTAAAGCTCTTTTTGACTCCTTTAACACTGATAGCGATATCGTTATCTAGTTGTACTTCTTTTCTGGTACCGAGTTCTGGTTTTTTCATTAGGCCTCCTCTGCGAAATATCTAGATCTACGACGGAAAGAATTAGCACCAATAGCCAACATAAATATCACAATTAATACTGGTATAATGACTGACGGATTAAAAATGAAGTTCCAAGTAGTGACAGCTTCTTTAGTAATCAGAAAATAGCGTACGTCTTGGATGCATTGTGCAATTGGATTTAAAAGAATTGCCTTAGCGGCTAAAAGACTATTGCTAGCGACCATTTGGATTGGATAAATGATTGGTACAGCGTAGAACAAAGCTTGGACAATGACATCCCAAATTGAAGTTATATCGCGATATTTGACATTGATGGAACCGAGAAGGAAAGCAAGACCAAGCGAAAAGAGATAGAGTTCTAGAATTGGAAAGACAATAAGAAGCCAAGACCAGGTCGGCATAACGCCATTGATGAGAGCAAAGATGACAACGACGATTAGATTGATTCCTAGATTAATAAGAGCTGTAAGCTGTGAAGAGATTACAACGATGTATTTTGGAAAACTGATTTTACGGAGAAGATCACCACGAATAATGATGGACTGAATGCCTTGAGAGGTACATTCAGTAAAGAAATTCCAAAGTGTAGTGCCACAAAGAAGATAGACTGGATAATGCGGGATATCATTACCAAAACGAAGCCACATTGAAAACACGATGTAGAGAATGGCAAACATCATTAATGGGCGAAGTAGAGCCCAGAGGTATCCTAGTAAAGAACCCTGATAACGGAGTTTGAAATCCGTTTTAGTAAGCTCTTTAAGAAGAATCCGATTTTTGCGGTTCAAAACACGAGGTATATTCATATATGTAGTTATTTTATCATATTTTACGGTTTAGCGCGACGTTTCGAGCGGACGAAAGAAACACGCCAGCGAAGACGGACAACATGGAGCCAGAAATTTTCTGACGCTTTAGGATGAGGGCCGAGCCAAGATTTAAGATCTTGGTATTGCTTCTCCCAGTTTTCCCACTTGGTGGCAGCGGTTTTTACAGTACTAGTTTCAGTGCCAAAATTATAAATATAAAGTGGCGACATATCGTAGGCAATTTCGCCTTCTGCGTGGTTTAGATAATCTAAAACGAATTTGGTATCTTCGGCAAAATTAATACTAGTGTCAAATAGGATGTTGTTATCTTTTATGTATTCTTTTTTGAATAGCTTGTTATTACAAGAGTACATGCGCCCATCTTTGACTAGCAGTTTGATAATATAAGCTTTTTTAGTTTCATTCTTACCGCGTGGTTTTAATGGAGATTGATAGAGATTTTTAGAAGAATTATCTTTTAAACGACGATATTGATGGCCGCAAACCGCGACAGAAGTATTGTCTTTATATAGCTTAAGGAGAGTGCTGTAAAAAACTGGTTCTATCTGATCGTCTGAATCGACGAAGCTTAGATAATCGCCGGTAGATTCTTTGATGCCTCTATTTCTGGCTGCGGATTGTCCAGCATTTTTTTGGTGAATAACTTTGATGCGTTTATCTTTTTTGGCATAGGTATCGGCGATTTTGCCAGAGTTATCAGTAGAGCCATCATCAACAAGAATAATTTCGAGATTATTGTGAGTTTGACTCGTGATTGAATCTAAACAATTTGGTAGGTATTTTTCGGTGTTATAGATTGGGACGATGACAGAAATTTTAGAATTCATTATTTTTTAGCTTTCTTCGTGGTCTTTTTTGCGGGGGTTTTCTTCTTAACTGTTTTTACAACTGGCGCCTTGATTTTATTTGATTTCTTTTGATCGCCAAAGACTAGTTTATCGTAGAAGAAATAATTCAAAGTTAGAGTGATTAAAATGACGAGGATGAAAACAAGGGTACTTTCGACAAATTCATAAGTTAGTGAAAGACCCATACTAAATGACAAACTATAGAAGAAGTTATATGTAGGTGTGAAGAGTTTAAAGAACCAAGTAAGAAATGGCGCAATAACTAGTGCAGTGAGAAGGTTCCACGCAAAGAACATTAAAATGCCATTTTTCTTTGGTGGGCGTTCTTTCCAGGTGATACGGGAATGAAGAACGAAAGCTAGAATAGTGGCAATAATGTATGAGATACCACTACTTAGCCAAAGGATATCATTATTATTAAAGATAACCAATGCAAAGAACAAATAAAAGAGATATTGAGTGATGGTTAGAATTAAACCAACAATTACAAATTTAATACCACGATTCATGTTTTTATTATACCATTTATGCCTAATATAATAAAAAAATTGGCACTCTTTAAAGCGTGTTATAATTCAGGGTATGAAGAGAGTGAGGAAATACGATTATTTGATCCAACCATTTTTGATAATGGCGGCAATTTATTTGGTGGGCATTATAGCAATTATTCTAGCGAATGTACATTTTGCAGATGATGTGGCTAGAACAAATTTTGGTTACGGTGGGTGGAATGGGTTTTCTAGATATGCTAGCACCCTGCTTGCATATGGTATTCATACAGATTCGTACTTTTCAAATATCGCTCCTTTGCCACAATTATTAGCGGTGCTGATTTTGGCAGTAGCGAGCGTGATGCTAATTTTTATTTTCAAAAAAGAAGTTTTTAAGAAGAAAATTGGTGAATACATCTGGTATTTGATTGCGGTAGTCCCGCTTGGGCTTTCGCCATATATGTTAGAGTGTTTGTCTTATCAATATGACTCGGTTTATATGGCTGTATCAGTACTATTTGCAGTATTGCCGCTTCTTTTTTCAGAAAAGTTAGATTACAAATATGCTTTGATGCTTTTTATTGGCACAGAAGTGATATGCATGACATACCAAGCGGCAGTAGGGATTATTCCGATGTTGGTATTTTTCATTGCAGCGAAGAGATGGAATGAAGAAAAGAAAAAGAATACGAAGGACGTTTTGAAGTTTGTACTATTTTCGGCGGTAGTGTTTCTAATTTCACTTTTGATTTTTAAATTATTATTAATGAAACCACGCGATGCGTATGCTTCTAATAGTTTGCCGGAGTTTTGGAATATTATTCCGGAGCTAATCTCACATTTAAATACTTACGTATCATTAGTATTTAGTGATTTTAAAGTACTGTGGTTAGTTTTGATTGGCATAATAGTGGTTTCTTTCGTGGGATTATATACATACAGAAGTAAAAAGAACAAAATCGCTGCTCTATTCGTGGGAATATTTACTACGGTACTAATGTTTGTCATGGCTTTCTTCTTTTATGCGATACTTGATAAGCCACTTTATGCGACTAGAGCGATGTATGGGGCAGGCGCGTTTGTTGCGATGATTAGTTTATACGTGGTAAATGGTAAAGGGAAGGAGCGGTTATTTAGGATTCCGGTAACAATTCTCGCTTATTGTTTCGTTGTATTTGCGCTAACTTATGGAAACGCTTTAAAGGAACAAAATAACTATCGTGATCAACAGATTAATATTGTGATAAATGATTTAAACTCGATCCCAATTATGATGAATGATACGGTAAAAAATATAAAGGTAAAGGGAAGTGTTGGCTTTTCACCGGTTATTATACATATGCCGCAGGAAGGCCAGATATTAAATCGACTATTAATGCCAAGTTTTAGTCAATATGTACCATGGATGGCATACAGAATTCTATATCAATCTGGAATACCTAATATCTATTACAATGAAAATGTTGAGATGGATGAAAGCGAAATGACTTATTATAAAGAGACGGTTTTTTATGATATTAAAGGGGACGGCCATAATATAATCGTAGAGTTTAAGGGTGTGGAACCAGAAGGCATTCTCTTTTAGGGGCACTTCGTTATCTGGACATAAGTTGACTTTTTTGCTATAATATACGCGTTTATGGAAGAGAATTACATCCGCGTAAGAGGCGCGAGGCAAAATAATTTACATGATCTTGATGTTGATATCCCAAGAGATAAGCTAGTAATTATTACTGGGTTATCTGGGTCAGGAAAATCAAGCCTTGCTTTTGATACGATTTATGCAGAAGGCCAGAGGCGATATGTGGAATCTTTGTCATCTTATGCGAGAATGTTTCTTGGTATTATGGATAAGCCTGATGTGGATTCAATCACGGGACTAAGCCCAGCGATTTCGATTGATCAGAAATCGACTTCTAGAAACCCACGTTCGACTGTAGCAACTGTGACAGAAGTATATGATTATTTGCGTTTACTATTTGCAAGAGTCGGTGTGCCACACTGTCCGGTGTGTCATAAAGAAGTATCGAGAAGGACAGTTGATGACATTGTAAACGAAGTAATGAAACTTCCTCTTGGTTCGAAACTGATGCTTCTTGCACCGATTGTCTCCTCTAAAAAAGGCGAATTTCAGCATATTCCTGATCAATTTACGGCAAGAGGTTTTTCAAGGGCTAGAGTGGACGGAATAATTTATGCTTTAGACGAATTCCCAGAACTAAATAAAAATGAACGTCATGATATTGAAATAGTAGTAGACAGGTTTGTGTTAAGCCCAGAGCAACATACTAGAATTTCTGGCTCGATTGAACAAGCTTTAGATCTTGGCCAGGGAATTATTAAGCTTTTAAAGATTACAGATACTTCGACAGCAGTAGGTGAAAATAGAATTACAGCGGAAAATACAGAGGTTCTAACATATTCGCAAAGATATGCTTGCCCAGATCATCCGGATGAATTGATTCCAGAGTTGACGCCTAGATTGTTTTCATTTAACGCACCAGAAGGGGCTTGTCCGACTTGTACAGGACTTGGTTCACGCATGGAGGTCGACCCAGGACTAGTGTTTAATAAGAATCTGACAATTGCTGAGGGCGGTATTCGTCCGTTTAATCGTGTACAACAAGATTCTTGGTGGTTGAAGAGATTGATGCAGGTTGGTGTTAAACATGGGTTTAATATCTATACACCAATCGGTGAACTATCTGAAGAAGTGCAAAATATTATTCTTTATGGTACGGGTGATGAAAAATATGAGATGCGTATTAGTGGTTCTGGCAGATTTGCAGATGGTACTAAATACGAAACGACTTATGAAGGCGTGATCCCAACTCTGGAGCGTCGCTATAATGATCCAAAAATTTCGGAATTTATGAAACACGACATCGAGAGATTTATGAGAGTGAGAGAATGTCAGACGTGCCATGGGGCAAGGCTTAAACCAGCAGTACTTGCTGTGACGGTACATGATCTTAATATCGTTGACATGTGTAATCTTGATGTTGATGCAACGCTCGAAGTATTAAATCAGGATCTTGGCTTTACTGAGTCAGAAGAAATGATTGCAAAGCCGATTTTAAAAGAGATTCGTGAGCGCGTGAAATTTATGCAAGATGTGGGGTTAGGATATCTTGAGCTTGGGCGTGCAGCTAACACCTTATCTGGCGGTGAGGCACAGAGAATTAGATTAGCGACACAAATTGGTTCTGGACTTCAAGGAGTTTTGTACGTACTTGATGAGCCGTCGATTGGTTTACATCAGAGAGATAATAATAAACTAATTGCAACACTTAAACATCTTCGTGATTTAAAAAATACAGTATTAGTAGTGGAACATGATGAGGACACGATGTGGGCTTCGGATTACATTATTGATATTGGACCGGGGGCGGGCGTGAATGGTGGGCGACTAGTTGCGGCTGGTACACCAGAGGAAGTTGCAAAGAACCCAGATTCGATTACTGGTAAATATCTTTCTGGTGAGATGACGATTCCAGTACCAAAAAAACGTCGTAAGATTCGTGCTGGACACGAACTAGTAGTGGTTGGTGCACGCGAGAATAATCTTAAGAATATTGATGCGCATTTTCCACTTGGAGTAATGACGGTAGTTTCGGGTGTATCTGGTTCTGGCAAATCGACGCTAGTTAATTCAATTTTGGCAAATGAATTACAGGCGAGACTACATCGTGCACAGACGGTTTCTGGTACACACGAAAGAATCGATGGCATTGAAAAAATTAATAAAGTAATTGTAATTGATCAGTCGCCGATTGGCAGAACGCCGCGTTCAAATCCGGCGACTTATACGGGTGTATTTAACCAGATTCGTGAATTGTTTGCATCACAGCCAGAAGCAGAAGTTCGTGGTTACAAGGCCGGTAGATTTTCATTTAATGTGAAAGGCGGTCGTTGTGAACATTGTCAAGGTGATGGTGTAAACAAGATTGAAATGCATTTTCTCCCGGATGTTTATGTGACCTGTCCGGCCTGTCATGGTAAACGTTATAATCACGAAGCACTCGAGATTAAATACAAAGGTAAAGACATTTCTGAAGTACTTGATATGACGATCGATGAAGCGGTGGAATTCTTTAAAAATATTCCGTCGATTGTACCGAAACTTAGAACGATTCAGGAGGTAGGTCTTGGTTATATTAGACTAGGTCAGCCGGCCACGACTTTTTCGGGTGGTGAAGCGCAGCGTATCAAACTTGCAACGGAACTTTCACGTCGTTCGACTGGTAAGACGCTTTATATTCTGGATGAGCCAACGACTGGTCTTCATACAGATGACGTGAAGAGGCTACTCGCAATTCTTAATAAACTAGTGGATGGTGGTAACTCGATGATTATTATTGAACATAATCTTCATGTGATTAAGAGCGCTGACTGGGTGATTGATATGGGCCCAGAAGGGGGCTTAAAAGGTGGAGAAATTTGTGCCGAGGGTACACCAGAGGATCTCGCGAAGTCGGCCAAGACGCCAACTGGTGAATACCTGAAAA
>CAMNAJ010000018.1 GCA_946530935.1 uncultured Candidatus Saccharibacteria bacterium
GCTCCACGCCAAGTCATCGAACCTTGATTGTAACCATGGAAAAAGTCAGAATTAGTCTCATATAAGTTCTTAAAACTAATCGCATCGCCACCAATCGATCTGGCCGTTGCTTCGTCGGCAGTTACTATCCTCATCGATCCAGTACCATCATCGAACCTTAGGACCGTATGGCCTTGAACATTATCTACTTCAATACCCTGTTTAGCTAATCGCGCCTGTTGCTTTGGAGTTATTTTAAAAGTATCCCCACGGAACAGCGTACCCTTAATCGGATTCTGATATTTACCGCTACCCATCTGCATCTTAAAGAAAGTATCAGAACGTTTATTCGCAGTAACCTGCATCGAATTAAAAGCTTCACGAAATTGCTCCACCAATGAAAACGGTTGGAACAGCTGTGCTCCAGCCATCAAGCCACCAAAACCCATAATCATAGCAATAATAAGTCCAATTGGGCCCTTGCCTTTAAGTCTGGATTTACCGCTTAATTTACCTTTCGGAGACAAACTAGCGTATTGGCGACCAGAACCAGAATAAAACCCGTTCGCTTCGCCTTCATTTTCTCTAGCACCTTCAAGATTATCTTCCGGTTTTTTAGGGGCATCAGAACTAGCGCCCGTCTCAGCAGAACGAAGACTCCTCGCTGCATCAACTTTGGCAGAAGAATCAATCTTAGGAATATCCTTACGTGGTTTAGGCCTTTCGTCCATATATAATATATTATATATCACTTATGCTAAAAATGTGTATTATTTTTTAGCAAATGAAGCACCAAAAATTATCAGCGCAAGCAAAACTATAATGATTAAGAAAATAAAAATCCAACCAAATCTTCCGGTCTTTTTTAAGTCTTTTGTATAATCAGAATCTTCAACAAAATCAGGATCTTTATCGTCGCTGTCGACCTTGGATGTTTTGTTAATCTTTTCCCGAAGATCAGCATTAATCCTACGTGTAAGTTCGTCGCGCTCTTGATTGTCTTTAGTTACCATTATACCCATATTATTCCTACGTTTATTTTTTTCATTATAACATACCGAAAATATGATATAATAAATGCAATATCAATTAAGGAGGATATAATGGCAACGAAAAAGCCTAAGGCAACGTCAAAGACGGCTAAAGCCAAGACGACCAAGCCTAAAACTGCCGCGAAGACTGTCGTGAAATCAGTATCCGAGGCTCCTAAAACTAACACGGTGGAGAAAAAAGAAGCAATCACTTCAGGAAAGAAAAAATCCTGCTTTAGTGGTTTCTTCGCAAGAAAGTACGAAGAGAAAGAAAGCATTCTCACTGTATTTAAGAATCATAAATTCTATGGCGCATTACTCGGCGAAGTAATTGGGTCAATGTTTATCACATTGTTCCTCTTCTCACTCGCACTTATGGGTACCGCAAGTATAGCAAATTATTCATTCTTAATTCTTGCAGTGTTCATTGCAATTTATTCATTCTCTGGCGCCTGCCTTAACCCAATTATTACTGTAGGCATGATGGTAACTCGTCGTATCTCAGTTATCCGTGGCTTCATGTACATTATTGCTGAAGTTCTCGGCGCATGGCTAGGTTGGCTCATCTTTAATTCGTTCCATCTAGCTGGCGGCGAAACTGCCTATGACATTCCAAAGATGACGCTTATTGGCGAAAACCAATTCTGGGTATTTGCAATGGTCGAACTTCTCGGCGCAATCATTATCGCCTTCTTCTTCGCCCGCGCACTCAAATATAAGCGCAGCGTATTCACCTTCGCAGCAACAGTTGCAGGCGGTATGGTGTTCGCTATGCTCGTAGGTTTTGTTGTATCTGCAGCGTTCCACAACGTTCAAAACAATTTCATCTACAACCCAGCAGTCGCACTGATGTTCCAAATCTTCCCAGCTTCTGGTGAAAACTTTGGTGAAATCCTTGGTGGCATTTGCCAAGCGCTTTCAGTTTATGCACTTCTTCCAATGATCGGTGGTATCGTAGGCTTCTACGTATCAGATTTCGTTGGTAAACTATCTGGCGAAGAATAAAACCTATTTCACAAAAAATAGCTTGGAAACTCCAAGCTATTTTTTTATTTAGGCTTTCGGGAAAAGCGGCGCTTCTGGTGGAATGATATTCCCACTAAATACATCCTCAATCTTTTTAGCCGTATTTGGAATAAATGGACGAAGCATATGGGCCACCGAAACCAAATCAGAAATCATTTCTTCCATGCATTTTTCTAGCATTTCTTTCTCTCCAGCTTTTGCTAAAGCCCAAGGTTTCTCTTCATCAATCCTACGGTTAATTCCCTGCACTCTTTCCCATACATAATCAAACGCTCTGGCAAATTCAAAATTATCCATGAGATCTTTATATTCTTTTGGCAAATTCACATCTACTTTTGGTGCAGTAATATTATTCTTACTAGCAAGTGTCGAAAGTCGTTGAACCAGATTTCCAAGATCGTTTGCAAGTTCATTATTATAGGCATCTTCGAATTTTTCCCAAGTAAAGTCTGAGTCAGCAAACGTATCAATATGACGAAGGAAATAATATCTCATCGCATCAAGTCCATGCCTATTCATAACTTCAATCGGATCTACCACATTGCCAATTGATTTACTCATCTTCTGGCCATCTGCTAGCACCATGCCGTGAGAAACAAGCGTCTTTGGTACTTTAAGACCAAGGCCGAGAAGCATCGCTGGCCAAATAATTGCGTGGAATCTTAAAATATCTTTTCCGACAAATTCTGCAGTTGCTGGCCACCAATCCGAAATATCTTTCTCTGGGAAACCAAGCACCGTAATATAATTTGCAAGTGCATCAATCCAGACATACATAACCTGAGTGTCATCGTCTGGAACTGGTACTCCCCAAGTAAGCTGCGCTTTTGGACGCGAAATCGAAACATCTGGCGAATCTTCAAGAAGCTTCAAAATTTCTCGTTTTCTAAATTCTGGCAATATCAAAAGTTCATCACTTTCAATCTTTTCGCGGATTTCATCCTTAAAATCAGAAATTCTAAAATAATAGTTTTCTTCTTCCAATCTTTCGTAACCTTTTTGATGGTCCGGACAAATACCGTGGTTTTCTTCATATTCTTTGTTCGTGATATAACGCTCACATCCTGTACAATACCAACCTTCATATTTTGAAGAATAAATATGATCTTCTAGTTTTTTCCAAATCTGTTGGCAAAGTCTTTCATGGCTTTCATCCGTCGTACGAATAAAATCAGTATATTCTACGCCAAGCTTATGAATAAACTCTTGGAATTTCTTCGCATTTTCGGCAACATATTCTTCTACTGGCACGCCAAGTTCCTTGGCTTTCAGAAAGATTTTATTACCGTGTTCATCAGTCCCGGCTTGGAAACGAACCTTATCACCAATGAGTTTATGATATCTTGCACAGGTATCAGCAAGACAATAATCCACTGCGTGACCAATGTGTGGCACGCCATTTACGTATGGAATTGCAGTTGTTATATAAACATTAGACATAGCATTATTTTACAATGCTATGTCTATGAAATCAAGCTTAAGAGCGTAATTATTAGAGCTGTGTCACTAAGACTATTACGAGACCAATAACAATCACAGCAGCAATAGCAATTAGCGCAATCAAAGTGTTTTTATTACTCTTTTTCTTCGGCACGGCTGGCGCAGTAGTTGTTGCAGGAGCATCACTAAGGGCTGGATCCGTAAATGATACACTTGGTGTACGGCCAGGTTCAGCTGCTGGAACTTCGCCCGCCTCTCCGTTTGAAGGAACTGAAATAGCACTACCAATTGAGCCAGGAACCGGTTCGGCCGCCTTAAACGGAGCCTTCAACTCTTCCTCAACTGGATCCGGAGCTTTTGGTGGAGCTGGCATAGTAATAGGATCGGTTGCACCAACTATACCACCGTTACCACCAAATTGGGCAGCAGCTTGGCCCGGCGTAGTCGCAAAAGCTTCTGATGCAGACATTTGGTTAAAAACTGGTGCTGGCGGCACTGGAGCAGCTGGAGCTGGTGCTACAGGAGCAGCTGGTGCTGGCGGCACTGGAGCAGCTGGAGCTGGAGCTACAGGAGCAACTGGTGCTGGTGACACTGGAGCAGCTGGAGCTGGTGCTACAGGAGCAGCAGGCGCAACTGGCGCTGCAGGAGCAGGCGGCACTGGAGCCGGTGCTGGATTCGGTGTTGGTGTAGGGTTAATTGTTGGATCCATCTTTATTCCTTACTATTATTTAATTCACATACTTTATTTTAGTTTACCACTAATGCTTATATTTGTTAATACCTCGGCGCAATTTCATGAATATAAACTGACGTTAAATTCTTGTGTTCGTTATTTGGATCGGCCTTAGCTCTCCCCCAAAGGATGGCCGAAGTATCATAATTGACAATTTCACCTGGCACTTTAGAGTTTAAGCCGGTAGCTGCACCGTAAGTACGATTAAAGTACAAATTATCTGTTACTATTGCACCATTTACAACGAGTTGGTTAGAATTAATTCTTAAATTAATATCATCAGTTTTGCATGTATTCAAATCTTTTTCCGCAATAATTATCGCATCAATATTCGAAACATTACAAGCAATCGTTATATTATTGCCATAAATAATCAATTTAGGAATCTGTTCAAGAGAATTATAAGTTGCAACCTGATAATTTATATTACCAGTAATAGTTACATCACCAGTAGCTTTAATGATATGTGTCTTACCGGTATTAACAGAGTTAGTACCAATAGTTGCGTTGCCGGTAATGTTATATCGAATAATATTTTTTGGCGTTGAATTATTAAGCGTAATTGTCGTGTTACCAGTGTAATTATTAGTTAAACTATCCTCATTTGGAAGCGGTGCAACAAGTGATATCCTATTTGTTAGCACTGCCGCAATACCAGAATTACCAGTAACTTGGTTCGGACAAATACCAGCCACCATCGATGTTGAATAGTTAGCTAAACTTAACGGTACACGGTACTTACAATAATCAGAACTTGGTTCATGACTACCACCACGAGCAATGTTATCTGATAAACCAGTCGCAGCACCAGATGCGAGTGCATAAACTTGACCTTTTGCGACAACGCTTTGTTCGGCCCAAGAGCTAAACACCATCACGCCAGTGTATGCTGGTAAATCTTTAAGTGAAGTTTTAATTGCTGCAGATGTTTGGACAGAGCCACCAGCATACAAACTACCGCCCCATACCTGGAAACTTGGCCTTTTAGCGATAATAAAGCATTTAGAATCTGAGATACGCCATTTTTTGTTTCCTTCTTTTTCGTTCCAGTTTGTTGCCGCACCACTATTTGAAGGATAAGTTGCAACCGCAACGCAGATGTGTGTGCCAGCAGCAAGATCTGGCGTGCTCATTTTAAGAATTCTATCGTTAATTACACCATCCATATTACCCGTTAAATTAAGCGGCCCAGATTCTTCGTTGTCATAATAACACGTTGCTGTTGCTTTAGTTAACCCAAAATAGTTACAAACGTCATTGGTTTTACCAGAACCCCATGCACTAGTACCCGATTTTTCACCATGAATCGGTTGGTAAATTATTATTCTGCCAAGAAAATCAGGTACAACCGTAGCATAAGGCTTATCAATATCCTTAGATGTTTCAGTATTTTTTCTCGGCATCACATCAATTTCATATTCAATTTCTTTATCTTCACCAGCATAAATTGGTTTATCATTATTAGTCTTGATTTCGAGTTTAGTATCAAAGTTGTATGGAACGTAAACATGGGCAACACTAGTTTTGCTATTCGTATCAATTGTGGCCAAGTTTTCTTTATTAGAACCGTTAGAAGTAAAGGTTACTTGGCTAGGTGTCATCGCAGCTGTATTATTCTTTCTTAAATTGGTAGTCGCCGATTCGGCCAAATCTTTACCAACATCGCCGATTGTTACACTATGTGTATTTTTCTCTTTTTGTTTAGCGGTATCACCAACAGTATAAATATGAATCTTTGAATAAGAAGACATCCCTTCACTGCCGTGGACAGTTATTGCATTATTCCATTCGCTGTAGGAGCCGCGATTTGAATTATAAATCGATTCGAGCGTCGAAGAAGTATTTATGCCACCATTCGGCTTAATTGAACCTGAGTCAATTCGCATTCTTTGCGGCACAATATTATATGTATACTGTAAAATCGGATTATACGAAGCACGATAAGTCACATTTTGGCGAGGCTTTGCGTAAACGACCTTTTGATAACTCTTATATTTATCTGGCCCATCCGCATTTTTTACTCTCATATCGATAAATGCATCGCTAAGCTCGTCCTCATCTAGTACAGGTTTATCGGTCGGATCGTCTGGCTGGGCTTTACCAAGCGCAGAAGCGCAGAGTTTCAAAACCGTATTGCCTACAACTGTAACAGCATCATTGTTTGCTTTAAAAGTAATAGTTTCACAAACTACTTGCCCTGGCACCAATATCAAGTCTTTATCGTCATAAACTTTAATCGGGTTTATAGAGAAGCTTTCATCACCATGCTTTAAGTCACTATTAGAAGAAACCCTTTTTGAATAATTAGACGTACGGGCAACAGTATAATATGTCGACCCGATACCAGCCGTACGCTTCAAATTATGGTCAAACGACACTTTGCAACCAGAAACAGGACAATTTGTAATATTTTTAGTCACAGTAGTACTTGTATTAGTCCAGTTAATTGACTCATTGCCTGAAGGTGTAGAAACATTAACTTTACCCTGGAAAGTCGATACTTTTGCAGAAGCACAGGCTTTAACCGTTACATTACCATCACCCTTTGGAGAAAAGACTACAGAATAGCATACCGACTCACCGGGTAATAGTTTTTCAATATAAGGACTAGTGTAATTTGAGTTGCGATAAACTTCAAGTGTCTGCCCAGAAGTACTAGGAGCAAAAGGAGAATATGGCTTGGCGGTTTGCGAGGCATTTCCACCACTATTTTTTGAACGATAAACCGTATAGTTAACATTCCCTTCGCCTTTATCCGTCCTAAGAGCGAGGTCAAATGCTACGTTACATCCATCATTCAAACAATCTACTTCCAAGCTTTTTGTGTTAGTAGCTTTTACAAAACCAGTTGATACCCCAGTGCCACTCATTGTAGTCCCAGAATAGACCCTCGCGCGACCAGAAAACTCTTGCTGCTCATAAACCGCATAAATCGTTCTATCCGACCACATAGTTTGGCCATAAGACGTACTGGTAGTTAAATAGCTACTGTCATATCTACCAGATTTGAATCCATAGAACGTGTATCCGACTTTATTTCTTTTTGTAACGCTAGCCCAAGTTCCTTCTTCTACTTCATTAGAAACATCATTAATCACGGAAATATAATTTCCTTGGCGATCGACAGCCTTTGCTGTTAAAGTATAATACTTAATAGGCGGAACCACCTCCGTGATATCATTAGGACCACAGAACCACGAAAGTCTACTCCCGTATCCCCAACCCTCAAGAAATGTATTCGGGTCTTGAGCCCGAAGCGCCTCATAAATCTCTTTTACTTCATACCACGTACCGTCATTATCGCTATAACCATACGCATATTGCATAAGACCGCCAAAATATGCGGAAACGTAATCGCCAGCACCAATTGGAACTAAACCACGTTGCGAATACTGAGGATAGCTATAGCCACAACGAGCATTACCACCAGGTTTTTGAGCAACCCATGCATATCGCCAATAACCACCATAATCGCCACAACCATAAATCGTACCACTGGCCGCAACTCCATCTTCTTCACAAGTTGAATCATCTACTGTACCAGAAATATAAACTGAATTTGAATTTGTTGGATACCAACGCCAAACCGCTCCAAAACAATATGCAAGCACAAGCTCAGAGCAACCTGGAACACCACCATGCGCATCGCCATAACCTTCGCCAGCTTGAACGGACCCAACCATTAAAGTGCCAGTCACAATTATAGACACTAAACCACCAAGAAGAATTCTTGAAATCCTCCTAGCACTATTCTTGGACTTCGCCACTAACACCTCCTTCTCCGTAGAGCTCTAAATATAATTCACTAGCAAGATTTCGATATTTAATTGTATTTTCTTCATCGCCAAGTGCGTCATAGACAATTGCGCGGGCATGGTAATAATTATAAGTTTGTCTTGGTGTTATATTATCCTCATCTACTAAATCAAGTTCTTTTTTTGCTAATTCATAATAATCAAAATGGTTAAACTCTAGTGCCCTAGCAATTCTAAAATCATATTCATATTCTCTACCCTCGCACTCTTTAACCAGATTTTCAAGTGCGTCGAGCTCTTCTCCTTCGGACATTTTCAGTGTTTTAGAAATAGCGTCATCAACTTCTCCTAAATCTTTATAGTCACACTTCTTAGCAACTTGTTCGTGTCCAAAATGAAGCACTATAATTGCAATAACTAAACCAATTACTACAATAACTAAAAAGCAAAGAATAATTTTCAAAGGAAGATTATTCCTTTTCTTGACTACCGTTTCCGGTAAAGCCCCGTTTTCTCCCACTTCCATATATATAATATTAACATAAGTATTTTATTATTTTAATATTGTTTTATGTTTTTTCAATTAGCGGCCACCGCCTCCACCGCCTCCGCCGCCGCCGCCGGAGAAGCCACCGCCTCCACCACCAGAAAAGCTAGAAGATGATCCTCCACCACCAGAAATCGAACTGCTACTATACCCAGATGAACTATTCGCATATCTAGTTGCAGAGCTAAGAATCGAATGCATTGAATAAGAATCTATACCGTTGCCATACCATTCTGGTTCTTCCACGTCGACCGTTTTACAATATTCTTCCATTTCTGCCATCCAACTTTTTTCAAGACCGAACACAGCGGCATAAGGTAATAATTTTTCATACAAATTTACTATTCCCTTTGGAGATATATCTACACCAGACACGCTTTGTAACATTTTCATTCTGTCTGCTTCCGCCATCTTAATATACATTTTTGCTCCGTCCATGAATCTAGACATCTCAAGACCTTTTTTAGTTCGAGCTAAATATTTATTAGAATTATTTTTAAGAATAAAGTACATTATAATCGTCAAAACTATTACAAAAATCACTACTGGTGTAAATATGTCCTCCGCCACTACATCACCATATAATTCACCATCTATTACTGGCCCGAATATTACCATCATGACCACAGCAACAAATGGCAAGAAAAACCAAATCATAACAAAGAAACTCACTATTTGGCCTACAATCCCGGCACTTCCACTAGAATACTCGGAGTACTTCGGTTCCGCTAAACCTTGCGATTTAAGACTATTAATAATCCCTTTCGTATACTTGCGCCCGATTCTAGCCAATTTTTCGGTAGGCGTTCGTCTTTTGACTTCAATCAAGTCGCCATCATTGTAGTCATCGCCGCCATTTAAAATCTTTAAAATATTATCGCCTTCATCAGTAATACTGTCTTTTTTCTCTACTAAAATATCCCATTTCTTCTCTTTCTCTTCATTCTTAACTAATCGAACTTGTTTTTTTACAATCATGTCGAGAAGAACAGCAACTTTTGAATCCTTTTTGTCACCAATATATATTTCAGTAAGTTCGCCAACCGTATATTTATTATGCGGCTGAAACTCTGGTTTAATAAAAAATCCTTTGTAAAACTTACGTTTTTCTCCAGCTTTTACAAATTTTCTAAATGGGAAAAATAGAACTAATAAGCAAATTATTATTACTCCAATCATAATAAAGACTAACGTATAATTCTTATCTGGCGCCGGTACAGTAAAAGTGCCTGGTTTAAACTGTAAATCAAAAGTCAAGTTTTCGTGTGAATCGAGATTTTTAGTCGTAAACTGAACACCGTCCTCAATCATTGATATTTCGCAACGATCTTGACCTTTTTCACCATATCGTCCAACATAGCACCACTTACCGCCGTCAAATTTGTCAGCTATGTCATCAGCAAAGTGTATTCTTGCTGTGACCGAACCAAATTGCTGATACCAACCGTTTCCATTAGTGTCCCAATATAGTTCTTGATACTTTTCCCAGTCAGTAATTGTTTTTTCAAACTCATACTCAAACGTGTAGATTTGAGTATTACGAACATACGTTTCGTCGCCCGTACAAACACGATAATAATTTCCAAGTTCTTCTATACTATAAATCGGCTCTCTCTCACCATTACGAAGCAACTTGATTTTCGATTCATCAAAATCACGTAATGTAATATTCTTATTGTTTTGATTCGTAAATGGTATCTCTCGGCAAATTCCCTTGTTTTGATCGTAGCTAGGGAATTCAGCAGTAAATCTTTCGATAACTTTTAGTTTTGAAACGCCTTCACTGTCACGGCTTAAATAATAATCGGCTGTAAAATCACTGAACAAAAAATTATCTACCGAGCTAGCGAAAACAAAATTAGTAGTTAATACCAAACTAGATAATAATAAACTAATACTTAATTTGAGAAATCGCATCTTTTAATACATTAATTGATTTTTGTAATTCGATGCCCTCTTTTTCAGAAATCTTTACATCAAGACGCCTGACAATTCCTTCACGACCTACAACAGTTGGCCAGCCAAAACACGTATCCGAAAATTCATCATAAGACGATACTGGAAGCACACGCATTTCATCATTTAAAATACAATTCAAAATTTGAACAACACAAGTTGCAATACCATAATGTGTTGCACCTTTTTTATCAATAATGGCATATGCTTCATTTCGAACATAATCAGACACGTCTTTTAGAACATCCTTAGGAAGCATTGAGGTAATTTTTTGGCCACCAAGGTCAGCCATCGAATAAAGTGTGAGCTCAGAATCACCATGTTCGCCGACCTGATAAGCATGAATAGATTTTGGATTAACATTTAAGAAACTCGCTAATCTAAAACGTAGTCTCGCTGAATCCAGCACAGTACCAGAACCGATAACTTTGTCGGAAGGAAGCCCAGAAAATTTCCAAGTATAGTATGTCAAAACATCCATTGGATTAGTAACAACTAGGAAAATGCCGTTAAAGCCACTTTCCATGATTTGCTCAACCATGCCCTTAAGAATATTAACATTTTTCTTAAGAAGTTCCATCCGAGTTTCGCCTGGTTTTTGGGCAGCACCAGCAGTTATCACGACAACATCACAATCTTTAGCGTCTTTATAAGTACCATTTTTAATTTTTACGTAGCTAGGTGCTACGGCAAGAGCGTCGGTAAGATCCATCGCCTCACCTTCAGCATCTTTTGCAATTATGTCTGTTAAAATAATTTCATTTACGGCTGTTCGTTGGTTTAATAACGCAAACGCAATGCTTGCACCAACATTACCCGTGCCCACGATCATGATTTTATTATTGTCCATGCTAGTATTATAGCACAAGCTTAATAATCTGTGTCAAAAAGTGATTCAAAATATAGTTTCAATTCTTCACCGACAAATTCGTCACGCTCATAGTTCTTAGATAATTCTTCCATAAACTTTGGCGCCTGACGCATTAACCTATTATGACGGTATTCTTCCCATTTTGCTGTTTCAGATTCAGATAATGATTCTGGATAATTACGACCTTTATAATGTAAAAGTAGTTCAGGCAAACGTTCGTCAATAAAATCTGGATGAAAATCTGCCAATTTTTCAGCACCAGCATTTCTTACGGCAGCAATCTTTATGCGGTCACGATCATTCAAGAACCCATCATAAAGTGCGCCCTCCGGCTCAATCGCTGGCGGGTATTCTGGACGTGACTCAAATTTAATTCTCATTTGCTCCGCAAATTCTGGATGCTTAAGTAAAACCTCTAAATTGTATTCAATTTGCTTTCTTGTTAATCCAATTTTATCCCAACCATCGTTGTTATCGAGCACGCCTATCGGTGCAATTGCCGGACATCTATTAAAACAGAGTTCCTTAACTTGCGGATAATATCCTTTATTTTTAATTCCATCGGCATTTTCGTCTTTTTCGGCCTCCGCCTTCATTAAATCTTCTAAATTATATCTCAAATCAAAAACGAGTATATTGCCATTTCTCGAACTTGTTAATGGAAAAGCGACCGTAGTTTTATTATACTCAGATTCATATCGACCACTTGCATACACAAATGGTTTTTTATTTTCTAGATTTACATATTTTTTAACTTCATTTTTATCACGAACTTTAAACAAGAAGTTAAACATTTCCGGCTGTCTGCTCTTAATCAATTTAGAAACTGCTATCGTAGCATAAACATCAGAGAGTGCATCATGTGCATGCTCATGCTCTAATCCGTTTAGTTTTGTTAAAAGCTCGAGTCGGTTTGTAGGTCTCCCGTCTTCAGTAAAAGGCCAGTTAATCCCCTCCGGGCGGAGTGCACGTACTAGCCTTACTACATCAAGCATATCCCAACGCGATCTTCCGTCTTTCCATTCCCACTCATAGGCATCTTGAAAATTACGCCACAAAAGTGCACGCATAAATTCATCATCAAAACGTACTGTATTATAACCAACTGCCACAGTGTCTGGAGTAAATATCTCTTCTATAATTGTTTTGCAAAAATGAGCTTCAGAAATGCCTTCTGCTAAAGTTTTCTGTGGCGTAATCTTTGTAACCATTATTGCAGAAGGGCTAGGAAGAGTATCATTGGTCATTTTTATTAATATATTAACCGGCTCTCCAATCGGATTTAAGTCCATATCCGTTCTCTGCCCTGCAAATTGCATAATCCGATCTTCACGCGGATTTAAACCGCTCGTCTCGAGATCATAGAAGAAAAATGATTTATTCATATATATATTATAAACTATTCGCTCTGGGCTTCATAATCTATACCATATTGAGCATACATATATCGCATATAATCCGCATCAAGTTGGTCAGCAAGAGTCTTCAAACTACCGTCGCTTCTTTTCGCCATAATCATGAATTTAAGAGGCTTATTGTAGCCACCACAGATTTCCATTTGATCCTTATATGCAAGCGAACCCGGGACCGTGATTTCACGAATGCCATTCAGCCTCATACCGACAACTCCAGTGGTCCATCCTTCAATCATGCCTAGTGAAGCCGAGAGAATCTTATCAAATGAGGTTGGGTTCTCATTGTCATTAAATGATGAATCAAAAATCGATTCGTCAGCACACCAGCCAACATAATAGGCTAGATAATTGCTATCACCTTCTTCTAGTTTTTTACCATCGCCAACAATAATATCTTTAATCTGCACCCCTTTATCGTTAGCAGTTGTTTCATTATAAGCAGTGATTCTGTTTTTAAACTGAATAAACTTCTTAAAATCAGCTTTTGAAGCCTCTCTAAATTTACTCAAGGTTGTATTATATGCCTCTTCGTATTGTATTTTCTTTTCTTCAGAAATACCTTGTGATGAATTGTTATTATTATTGCTGTTTCCGAGAATCATTACTGCATATCCAGCAATCATCGAGCCAAGCATCGCCACCGCAATTACCCCAATAAATATACGCTGCTTCGGACTAGTCTTCAGTTCTTTTTCTTCCATTTTACACTCCGTTTTATCTCTTTACATTCTATCACAAAAATAACCCCTGTAGTAGGGGTTATTTTATTTTTTAAGATATTATTCAGCTTTTTTGGCCGGTTTTTTAGTAATTTCTACTTTCTTGAACGAACCGCCAGCTTTCTTGATAGCATCAATTGCAGACTTAGATGCAAATTGAGTCTCAAGATCAATCTTTGCAGTTAGCTCGCCGCGAGAAATAACTTTTACCTTTACAAATGGGCTAGAAATAAGCGATTCTTCTGCTAGTTTATAGTTATCAACTTTACCTTTGAGTTCATTCAAACGATCAGTATAAACAACTTCAGCTTTTGCGTGGAATGACTTAAAACCTTTTAGCTTTGGCACGGCTTGCATAATAGCGCGTTGGCCACCCATGAA
>CAMNAJ010000019.1 GCA_946530935.1 uncultured Candidatus Saccharibacteria bacterium
TTATCTCTAAATCACGTGCTACGGTAATCTTCATTAACCAGATTCGTATGAAGATTGGTGTGATGTTTGGTAATCCAGAAACTACTACTGGCGGTAACGCTTTGAAGTTCTATGCATCGGTACGTATCGATATTCGTCGTATCGGTCAGATTAAAGAGGGTGATAATATTTCCGGCAACCGTACCAAGATTAAGGTAGTGAAGAATAAGATTGCAGCACCATTTAGAACAGCAGAATTTGATATCATGTACAACGAAGGAATTTCAAAGACTGGTGACGTTCTAGACTTAGGTGTACAATACGGTGTGATTGATAAAGCTGGGGCATTCTTTAAATATAATGGTGAGACTTTGGGTCAAGGTCGCGAAGCTGTGAAAAAATTATTTAGAGAAAAACCAGAATTAATGGCAGAGATTGAAAAGCTCGTACGTGAGCGCGCTGCAGCAGAAGAATAAAAAATAAAAGAAGGAGGAAAACTCATGCATCAAGATGAGGTTTGGCAAGTCTACGCAAAAAACGGTGAGCCAATTCCAGGAAAAGGATGGAGTTCGGCAAAAAACAATCCAGAAGTAACTGGAGATAAATCAATTGTGGGTGTTGCGGTAATTGCCTTCTATCGTTTTGATGAAAAAGGTGAGATTGAATTCTTGTGGCAGAGAAGATCTGAAAAGGTTGATCGCTACCCGGGAGATTGGGATTTTTCGGCAGGCGGGCATGTAAACCTTGGTGAGTCTCTAGTTGAAGCTGCAATTCGTGAAACTGAAGAAGAAATTGGCGCAAGGATTACGGCGGATGATTTACAATTTGTAACAATGCGTCCGTTTAATTGCAACCGATTTGCATGGGTTTATTGTGTTGATTGGACCGGAAAACCTGGCGAACCGAGTGATTTTAAATTTGATGATGATGAAGTTTCTGAAGTTAAGTGGGTTAAATATAGTGATATGGAAGAATTTCGTTTGAAATATGCTAAGGCACCACTTAAAAACGATAAAATTACTTTTCCTAATTTGGCGGAATGGTTAAAGCTTCATGGATATATTAAAGCTTAACGACAATTTGCCGGAAGATACTGGTAAACCAGTTTTGAAGATTACCAATATAAAGCAGGCGGTAAAAAATGAAAATCGCGTAAATGTTTTTGTTAACGGAAAGTATTCGTTTTCACTTGATATTGCGCAGCTTGCAGATATTAAACTAAAAAATGGGCAGGTAATTACTGAAGAAGAATTAGCTGAGTTTAAAAAAGCGTCGGAATTTGGAAAACTGTATCAGCGAACTTTAGAATGGGTGTTAACTAGACCTCATTCGATTCGGGAAACAAAAGACTATTTATATAGGAGAATTAGAAACATGTCTCGAGGGAGTAAGACTCGGCCTAGCGGCTCGGAACGCTCTCGAGAGACAATTCCTGATTCTTCCTTGGATTATTCTTCATTTACTGATGCAGTTGTAGAACGGTTACTATCCAAAGGATATTTAGATGATTTAAAATTTGCTGAATATTATGTTGAAAACCGTTTTGTTAAAAAAGGGATTTCTAAGAAACGCCTCAAAATGGAACTCATGAAAAAAGGTGTTTCAAACGAAACTATCGAAGAAGTGCTAAATAAAACTTCAAGAAATGACGAGGAAGAGATTTTAAAAATCATCGCCAAAAAAAGATCTAAATACGATGATGAAAAGCTTATTCAGTATCTTTGTCGTCAGGGATTTCACTTTGAGACTGTGCGTAATCTCGTTCAGACTTACGGAATGGATTCACAAAATTCGGAATAAAATCTTCGTTTGCGGCTTTCTTTTTAATGACACTCTCTTCGTCTTTTACGATGATTTTGTAATCAGTAATTTCAATAATTTCCTTGCGCGGAATGGTTAATTCTGGATCAACAAAACTTTTAAGAATTGGGCGTTTTACGATAATTTGTTGGACCATATAATCTTCGCTGGTGACAGTATAATCTGACACTTTTCCTAGTTTTGTGCCTTTTTTAGTTTCAACCTTTAAACCAATTAAATCAAAATTTAGTTCGAGTACTTTACTGATTTTAATAACATCATCTCTGTTGACGAGTTCGTCGATTGAATCAATTACCATGCCGTAACGGGAATATTCACGAATGGATTTGGTATCCAAGATATTTGCGCCACGGTCGACGAGTGGACCAGAGAGGAAAAAACCGATAATCTTGCAATCGGTAGGGTCGACGATTGGTTTTGAGACTGAACCAACCGAACTGGTTGACTGCATGCTAAGAACTTTGGTGCCGATGAGTCGACTTGCTTGAACTAACATACTTTAATTATAGCACAACTTTTTTAGCGTCTTCGATGCGGTAATTGCCGATTTTGGTGCGACGAAGGGCTGTGAGGTAGGCGCCGGTTTGAAGGGAATTACCGATGTCTTCAGCAAGGGTTCTAATATAAGTGCCGCTGCTCACGTGACAACGGATTTTAAGGAACGGATAAGAATAATCCATAATTTCTATTTTGTAGATTTCGACCTCGCGGCTAGGCATTTCAAAATCTGCGCCTTTACGAGCGAGTTTGTAGGCGCGTTCCCCATTGATTTTTATGGCAGAAAAACGGGGAGGAGTTTGGGTGATTTTACCGATAAAAGTATTTAAAACAGCCTGGACTTCTGAAGGAGAAGGCACTAGGGAAAGATTGACTTCTTTTAGTTCCCCTTCTGGGTCGCCGGTTGACGAGGTAAACCCCAGTTTTATTTCTGCTTCATAGATTTTGTCTAATTTAAGAAATTCGTTCGATTTTTTAGTCATTTTGCCTGACAGCAAGATTAAAAGCCCAGTAGCAAAGGGGTCTAGCGTGCCGGTGTGGCCAACTTTGATTTTGCGACCAAATTCATCTCTTAGCTCGCGACGGATTTTTGCGACGACACCAAAAGAAGAAATACCAGCTGGTTTATCGACTAAAATTATTTGATCTTCCATCAGGGATATTTTAGCATAGTTATTGATTATTTTTAAGAGGTATGTTATAATGATTCGCATGATAACAAAAGAGAATAAAGACAAGGCTATTGCCAAGGTCGCTCGTAACAAAGCTGACGTTGGTTCTCCTGAAGTACAAGTTTCTATTCTGACTGAGCGGATCAAAGAAGTGACCGAGCATGTCAAGAACAACAAACATGACTTTATGGCTAAAAGAGGTTTAATGCAAATGGTTGGGAAGCGTAAAAGACTTCTCAAATATCTTGAGACGACCGACTTTGAGCTATACAAGAAGACTGTTAAGAAGCTTGGCCTCAGAAAATAGTAAAAAATTAACCCGTCTCCTAGGAGGCGGGTTTTTGTTAGTTAATGAGATTCAATTTTAGAATTTACTTGCGTTAATAAGGAAGTTCATTTCTTTAAAATTGATCTCGGGAACGATGATAGTAAGGCCGTCGCGACCGTTGCATTGCATAACGGAGATGGTTTTACCCATTTTGCGGGCCATGTCCTGGAAATCCAGGCAAGACTGATCGTCGTTGTCGAAATGTGCTATCATGGCGTTGTCGCCATATTCGGGGTTAGAGCCCCAACTCATCTTATCCATCATAAAATATTTACCCCCTAACTCTATCTGTATGGATACTTTAATTATAGCACAAAAATTAAAAAAAGTCAATATTGGACAGAAAAGAATAAGCATTATATAATAAAAGTGTATGTCAAATAGGCATACTAAGAGGTCATACATGTCAAAAATTCACAAGGGAGAATTTGGTTTTGTGTGGTAGCTTTTTTGCTACTTTTTTTGATTTGTATGTATAAAACAGAATAAAACAAAATAAAACAAACCAATGAAAGAAACAACTAAAAGAAAAGTCCTGAAACTTTCGAGGTACATGAGTATCAATGTGTCCTGTTTGCTTGTTGTGCTTTCAATTCTGTCTGGGTTTATATTGGTTCATCACAAAACAGTTATTACAAGAGCTAAATCCGATACTGCTGATGTATATGGTGCAAATGCCTGCACGTTTACAGCTGCGAATATCACTACACATTCTGTTTCGATTAATCCTGGTAACAGCTCTTCGAATATTGCCCAAACTAGACTTAAGACTATATGTAGTGATGCACCGAGTTTTGAAGTATTTGCGATTGGCTATTCAAACAATTCATCTGGTAATACAAAGCTTATTGGGCAAAACGGTGGCGGTAATATTTCGACGGCAGTGAGTGGATCTTCATCGCGCTGGTCGATGAAGGTTGCAAAAGATACTTCATCGTATTTGCCGGCAAATATGACGATTGAAAATAGTTTTGGCAGTAACCATGTTGTGCCAAATGCTACGACACTAATTGCAACTTATGGGACTTATACTGATACTACGACTGGGGCATCGATTATTACTTCTTACAATGTGAGTATTGCAGCGGGTCAGGCTGCTGACTCTTATATTGGTAAGGTTAAATATTCGATTGTGGCAGCAGAGCCACCTCCGCTATGCCCGGCTGGGTACATTTGCTATGACGGTAATAATGACAATGTAGTTGGTACTATGAACCCGAAGACCTATTCTGGAGATTTGACCAGTAAGAAGGGTTATCAGGCGGTGACAAGTGGTAGTAGTGTGATACTTCAAGCACCAAACTATCGACTCACGGGTTACGGTTTTGCTGGATGGAATACAAAAGAAGACGGTACAGGAACATTTTATGGTCCAAACCAGGCAATTACAGTGCCAAATGTTTCCTCGGAAGGTTTGATGCTTTATGCGACCTGGATTGCATCGACCGGTAGTTTCCATAATTGGCAGGGCTGCAGCAGTCTGACTAAGGTGACATTTAATTCTTCAACTGGGGCTATTAATGCACCATTATCAAGTATGACGGCACTTACCGACACAAGAGATAACCAGACTTATGTTGTAGCGAGGTTGCCGGATGATAATTGTTGGATGATTGAGAACTTGCGTTTTGGTGGTAATTCTACAACGCTTTCTGAAGCAAATACACATAACCCGGCGATTCCGCTTTATTACTATTCTGGAAGTACGCAGTATACAACTAGTAGTTACACTTCTTCTACGGCGACATCTTCTTGGTGTTATGATGACACTCAGTCTTGTACGGAGCGACTACTATTTAATACAGATAATGTTACACAGGGTATATCCGCTTCTACATATAGTACAACAGGGCCAGTAATAGCGTACGGTAGTTATTATAACTGGTACGGTGCTACGGCGGGTCGGGCTTCTCATTACTATACTGGAGAGGCTACGACTGATGGTGATATTTGTCCAAGAGGTTGGAGTTTGCCATATAACCATGCAGATGAGTGGGATTCGATTGGAAATCTTTCAAAGCAGTATGGCGGCGGGTATGGTCATATAACCGATCAAACTATTATTAATAGACTGACTTCTTTCCCAAATAACTTTGTTTACGGTGGGTATGCTTATCAAGGTACACTTCTTCGTGGATCAGCTACTTTCTATTCGTCTAACACAGCAACAAACATTGGCTACGGTGCGATGTATGGTTTTCTGATTAATGCACAAAATGGTGTAAATTCTCGCTTTATTGAGACTGGTTCGACGATGAGTTCGCAAACTGGTATGGCGGTAAGATGTCTTCGTACGGCAGCAAAAGAGATTGAAGATTTAACTTATATGCAAGATTTCGCAACGCTTAGCGATGTAGATTATGCCGGAGTTTGGAATTCGATGATTGAATGGTGGCCGTATCAGCTAAAAGATAGCCGCGATAATAAGAGTTATTGGATTACAAAGCTTAGCGAGGGAAATATTTGGATGACACAAAACCTCGACCTTGATATTGCAAGAAAGTATTATTATCATGCAGATACAGATATTGGATATGAAGATAATAGTACTTCGTGGTATCCAACTCGCGCAACGGTCAATGTTTCGTCGTATTCCGGAAACTACTTTACGCAATGGAACTTTAGCAACAGCAATGGTCCAATTTCAATGAACCCAGGCGCTTCTGGTACGAACTGGTACTGGGATAGTAGTAAATGGTCTAATAGTACAACTGATGGCTATAATTATCTTAAAGGGGTGACTGGTGGCCAGTTTAGGACTGGCACGCCGTATACTGATAATGGCACACATGGGCATGTAGGAAATTATTATAGCTGGGCGGCGGCGGTTGCTACGAATGATGCTAGCCAATATGGTCACATGCAAAATGCGCCGAATTCGATTTGCCCGGCCGGTTGGAGGTTGCCAAAATACGATTCAAGTCTTAGCCCAAGTGGTTCGTCGGATTATACGGAGCTAGACCGTGCGGTTCAATCAATTTGGGATAAATGGCTTGGGACTGGTAATACGCCAAGTAGCGATTATGATATGTATTTAACGGCTGCTCCATTCTATTTCACAAGGGCGGGTATGATTGAGAACTATATGGACCCTAATACTTATACAAGTTCTGGGTATGGTAATCTAGCAGGAGCGGGCGATACTGGTTCTTCGTTCTGGACTGCAACTTCTTATATTATGTCTGGATACATGGACACAGCGGTGTTTAGCTATTATTGGTGGGGTAATTATGTACAGGGTAGCCCTGAGTATAGCTGGGGTCGTGGTACCGGCATGTCGGTGAGATGTCTTGCGAGACCGCAGTGGGAAATCGATAGAACGTAAGACCTTTTTGTGTTATAATATATGCAGTAAATTAACATGGGAAGACGGCAGATATGATGGTGGAACTGCCATAACCTTCTCTTCGGACACACTCAAGGCCGTTCGGCCAAGCTTATGGTCCTCAAAGAAGATTATGGCAGTTCTGACTTCGTATCTGATGTTTTCCCAGAAAGGATTATATTTTTATGGATATAATTAACCCTAACGGGAAGAAAACCACCCAGGTTTCAACGGAATGGTTAGGGCGAAAGTTAACACTCGAAGTAAACCGAGTGGGTTTTCGCACGACTTCATCTGTACTTGTAACCTATGGTGATACTGTGGTGCTCGGCTCGGTAGTAGTCGGTACTAAACCAGTAGTGCAAGATTTCTTCCCATTATCGATTGATTATGAAGAAAAATTCTATGCAGCCGGAAAAATCTCTGGTTCGAAATTTATTAAGCGTGAAGGTAAGCCAGCCGATGAAGCGATTCTCGTTGGTCGTTTGATCGATCGCCCGATTCGTCCACTTTTCCCGAAGGGCTATCGTCAGGAAGTGCAAGTGGTTTGTACGGTGCTTTCAATGGATCCAGCTTTCCGCCCAGATTGTGTAGCAATGCTTGCTGCTTCTGCTGCTCTTATGAATGCAGGGGTGCCATTTGATGGCCCTGTAGCTGGTATTCGTATTGGTAGAATCGGCGGTGAATTTAAGGGCTTCTTAAGTCCAGAAGAACGCGAACAGTCTCCACTTGATCTCGTTGTGGCTTGTAAAGACGGCAAAGTGATGATGGTGGAAGCTGGTGCTAAGGAAGTTCCAGAAGATACAATTATTGAAGCGATGCACTGGGCAGTCAAGAACGTACAGCCGGCACTTGATCTTCAACGTGAACTTGCTAAACTAGTTGATGCTAAAGAACAAGAATATGAACTAGTCCTTCCAGACGAGGCAATTCTAAAAGAAGTTGAGGACTGGACCAAGGGTAAATTTGGTAGCAAAGTTCGTGGTAATGTGATGGAACGTACTCAAATTCTTGATGACATTAAGTATGCAATGCATGATGAATTCGCACTTTCGAAAGGCCAGGGTGAAACTGATAATGAGAAAGTTGAATGGTACGACGAAAATCTACGCGATGTTTATGATCAAGCATTTGAACTTGCTGTACATAAAGAAGTTCGCCGTAGTATTGTAGAGGAAGGTGTCCGTCCGGATGGTCGTAAACTAAACGAAGTCCGTCCACTCTCGTCACAGGTCGGTATTTTGCCACGTACACATGGCTCATCACTCTTTACACGTGGTGTAACTCAAGCGATGAATATTGTAACTCTCGCTCCTCTTTCTTATTCACAGGATGTGGATACGATGGAGATTACTGAAGGTAAGCGTCGCTACATGCATCATTACAATGCTCCATCTTACACGGTTGGTGAGCCAGGCCGTATTGGTTCTCCAGGACGTCGTGAGATTGGCCATGGATATTTGGCAGAACGTGCGTTACTTCCGGTGCTCCCGTCTGAAGAGGATTTCCCATACGCAATTCGTTCAGTAACTGAAATCATGTCGCAAAACGGTTCAACTTCAATGGCTGCAACTTGTTCTTCGTGCATGGCTCTCATGGACGCCGGTGTGCCTTTGAAGCGCCCAGTTTCTGGTGTGGCAATGGGTCTCATGGTAGATGTGCCAAAAGGCCAACCGATTGAAGCTTCTGATATCGACAAAGCATATGTCTTAACCGATCTTATGGATGCGGAAGATTTTGCTGGCGATATGGACTTTAAGGTGACTGGTACAACAGAAGGTATCACTGCACTTCAAATGGATATGAAAGTACACGGTCTTCCGGTAGAAATCATGGAGAAAGCAATCAAGCAATCACATGAAGGCAGAATGTTTATTCTAAATCATATTCTAGAAGTGATTCCAGAACCTAGAAAAGAGATTTCGAAGTATGCTCCACGCATCGAAAAACTCATGATTAATCCAGACAAGATTGGTGCTGTGATTGGTAAAGGTGGCGAGATGATTAATAAAATCACTTCTGAAACTGGAGCCGAGGTTAATATTGAAGATTCTGGTCTCGTAACGGTTTCTGGCACAGATCCAGAAAAAATTAAGAAAGCACTTGATTGGATTCGTGGACTCACAGAAGAGCCAGAAGTTGGCAAGATCTATGAAGGTACCGTGGTTTCAATCAAAGACTTTGGCGCATTCGTAAACATTATGCCAGGTATTGATGGCATGCTCCATATTTCACAGATTACTGACAAGAAGCGTCTAAACAAAGTGACTGAAGTTTTGCATGAAGGCGACGTAATAAAAGTACGTCTAGTCGCTATCGACGACAAAGGCAGACTCAGCCTTACTATGATTGGTCTTTAGATGGATAAAATAAGAAATTTCTGCATTATCGCCCATATCGATCACGGTAAATCTACTTTGGCCGATAGGATGATGGAGCTTACTGGTACAGTTGAGAAGCGCGAGATGAAATCGCAGCTTCTCGACTCGATGGAGCTTGAACGTGAAAAGGGGATTACGATTAAATTAACTCCAGTGACAATGAACTGGAAAGGATACACGCTTAATTTAATTGATACTCCGGGACACGTAGATTTTTCTTATGAAGTTTCTAGAAGTTTACAGGCAGTTGAATCGGCGATTTTAGTTGTGGATGCGACGCAAGGGATTCAAGCACAAACTCTCGCAAATGTTTATCTTGCAATTGAGCAAAATCTTACGATTATTCCAGTGATTAACAAAGTTGATTTGCCGGCTGCAGAAGTCGAAAAGACGGCTGCGCAGATTATGAATCTACTTGGCTGTAAGCGTGAAGATATAATTGGAGTATCGGCAAAAACCGGTTTAAATGTTGAAAAAGTCCTTGATGAAATAATTGAAAAAGGACCATCGCCAAGAGCGCCGGAAAACGCTTAAGTTGACAGTATAATCAAAACTTGTTATAATATTTTTGTTCTAATTGGGCAGAATGAAAGTTCTTTAAAGGAGGTGGTTATGTGTCTGTCAACTTGTATTTTGTAAGACATGGACAGTCTGTGGCGAATTTACAGGACTTTTTTTACAATGATGAGGATGCGCCTCTCACTCCACTTGGCCGAGAGCAGGCTAGGGAGACTGGCCGAAGGCTAAAAGAGCTAGGCGTACACTTTGATGTGGTATATTGTTCAACTTATGAAAGGGCAAGAGAAACCTGTAGACTGGCCTTAATAGAAATGGGGCTTAAAGAAGAAGATGTAATAATAGACCGAAGGCTTGAAGAACGAAAGTTTGATGGGCTGGTTGGTAAAACTGCATCTGAAGAACATTATCGAGAACTATTCGACTATTACTCGAATCGGGCAGTGATTGATGGTGTAGAGCCGATTATTGATCTCGAAATGAGGGCTCAGGATTTTCTTGATTACATAAGGCAACAATATGACGGAAAAAATGTCTTGGCATTCTCGCATGGGCACTTTTTAGTGGCAGTTTTTGCCATTGTTTATGGACGGCCTGAAAGTGGTGACTATAACGAGATTCGTCTTTTAAACAATGGAGAGATCCTAGAAGTAACCATCTAAGACAGACGCCGGGTCTAGCCATAGCGCTAGGCCCATTTTTGTGTTATAATATTTTTTATGAATGAAACTAAGGCCCTGATTTTTGACTCATACTTCGATGATTATCGTGGCGTAGTGCTTTATGTTCGAATTTTTGAGGGAGAAATCCCAAAGAATGCTGAAATTTTGATGATGGCGGCTGGCACTAAAGGCCTTGCGCTCGAAGTGGGCATTCTTACACCAAAAATGACACCACGCGAGAAGCTCTCTAACGGCGAAATTGGATATATTGTGACGAATTTAAAGACTACGCGTGAAGCAAAAGTTGGCGATACTGTGACGCTGGCAAAGGCTCCGGCCGAAAAACCACTTCCAGGATATAAAAATGTTTTGCCGTTTGTTTATGCGGGATTTTTCCCAGTTTCAAATGACCAATATAAAGATTTAAAAGAAGCGATTGAAAAATTATCGCTTAGTGATTCAGCTTTACGCTATGAACCAGAAAACTCACCGGTACTTGGTTTTGGACTTCGGATTGGTTTTTTGGGGCTTCTTCACATGGATATTATTCGTGAAAGGCTTGAGCGCGAATTTAATCTCGACCTTATTGTTACTAATCCATCTACAAACTATGAAGTCGTGATGAATAATGGCGAATTAATTGAGATTAAATCGGCGGCAGATTTACCAGACCAGTCTGAGATAAAAGAAATCCGTGAGCCTTGGGTAAAAGGTGAAATAATTGTGCCATCAAACATGATCGGCAATGTACTCAATCTTATAAATGAAAAACGCGGACATCAAACTAACCTTTCTTATATTGAAGAGCGTGCAGTGATTGATTTTGAAGCACCGATGGCAAATCTTTTAACTGATTTTTATGATCAATTAAAATCAGCTACGTCTGGTTATGCGTCGTTTAATTATGAGCTTAATGGTTATCGTGCAGAAGATTTGGTGAGAGTAGATTTTCTAGTGGCCGGAAATAGAATGGATGCACTTTCAGTGATGGCGCACCGCAGTGAAGCAGATGGAATTGGCCGTGAAGTAACAAAGAAATTAAAAGAAGTTATTCCAAGACAAAACTTTGAGGTGGCGCTTCAGGCGGCGATTGGTGCAAGAATCATTGCGCGTGAGACGATTGGGGCATATCGTAAAGATGTGACGGTTAAAATTCACACAGGTGACCGGGATAGAAAAGCCAAACTGCTCGAGAAACAGAAGCGTGGCAAAGCTAGGATGAAGCGGTTTGGTAAAATCGATATTCCATCTGAAGCATTTACGGTAATGTTAAAGCGTGACTAGTTGATTTTTTCTCTGTTTTGGTTTATGATTTAAGCATAAAGGTCATAAACACAGAAATGAGAAAAACAAAAAAAGATTTTCGTGTGAGACATTTAAAAAGCGGGCTTTTTGCTTTGCTGTTTTTGGTAGTTTTGGCGGTTTCTTTTTCGTTTTTAAATAGCTTTAAAAAAGATGATGTTAGTGCAGTTGCATCTGAGATTAATCCCGGTTACAAACAAAGTCAGGAACTAAACGTTTTGGTGGTTGAAGTTAATCCTCACTTATGGTCTTTACCGGGAGCACCGAAAGCAGCTGATGCATTTTTTGGCGAAGGCATTGCGGAGTTGGTGGTGCAGGAACAAATTGATGATTTTATTTTCGCGTCACACGGATATATTAATAAAGTGAATACAACTTGGGAATACATTGACGATTTTCCGCATTATACTGTTACTTTTCAAAGACCGGACGGAACTTACGCAAACCAATTTGATGAGCCAAATTATTTGGCGGCTTCAAGTGACGGGACTGGTGGATATTCTTGGTGGTCAATGTATTACAATGGTTGGTTTGATGGTACAAAAATTCCATCATATAAATTTGATTATGATTGGCTTATTAATACGATGGATTTGGTAAATAGAAAAAATAATGGCGAGTTTGACCAGGTATGGCTGGTTGCGATTGACCCAAACCAGACTTACGAAACGATGATGGTGGGAAGGACAGCGTATTGGATTAACGGTACGCCTTATACTAGAAACTGTGATAATTTTATGATTGCTTCGGTTAGTACGGCGAGGCGAGATGCTCAATTTCATGCAATGGCACATGCTCAAGAAAACATCATGAAGGGGGTTTATGGCCTAAGGTACGATCCATACACTAGTGATTCAATTAATATTTCAACGGCAGCGGATTACATGAATTTGAATCCTTGGGAAAGGTTTATGTTGAATGATTATGCAAACATGGGAAATCTAAATGGAGTTGGTACAGTGCACCATCCATTTAATGGTTCATATGGTTATGATTATTCTAATACGACAAACGTGAGGACGACATATCCAGAATGGCGCGATAAATCTTTGGAAGAAATGACAGGCGCTGACACGATTGCGAATAATTCGGCGTGGATGTCTGAGCCGTATGCAATACCAGGTTTCAATGAAAGCGGAAAAGATGACAGATTTTATACGCGTTTTTGGTTTTATATGATGCCGCATTTAGATGGTTTTACGAGCGACGGATATCTTAGAAACTGGTGGAAGTATTATTATTCAATGGATTATGTGACGAGTATCACTGCGAGCCGGACGAGTTTTGTGGTGGATACCAATGAAACGCTCGCTCTTGATTACACTTTGAATTTTGTTTCTGGCAAGAATCAAACGGGAAGAATTACATCCGACGATACTAATATTTCAATTTCAAATCCAAATGTGTTGAGATTCAAAAATGGGGCACTTAAATCAAATGATTATGGAAATACTACTGTTACATTATATCGTGATGGTAAAAGTATTACATTTACAGTTACGGTTTTGCCGACATATTCATTATTATTTAATACTGACGGCGGATCAGAAGTTATCACGCAAACTTGTAAGCCGGTGACGGCAACAGATGTTTGTACCGTAATGATTCCGGCAACCGAACCGACTAAACAGGGATATGCATTCTTTGGCTACGCCTCGGAACAGAATTCTGAAACGGCGGATTTTGAAGCAGGAGATGAGTATACCTTTAGATTGATGGGGTTAACAAAAACATTGTATGCAATATTTAAAAATGGCGAATTGACTTGGCAGACCGAAAGTGAACACGAAAAAAATGTTGATGGAGAATTAGTTGTTAGAATTGATTTCCCGAGATTTGCTTTTAGGCAAGTATTAGTGGATGAAACCGTAGTTGACGCTACGAATTATAGCGTTTCGACTGGTAGCACAATTATTGTGCTTAAGAAAGCATATTTGAATACGCTTTCGACGGGTGAGCACATATTAAAAGCGGAATTTGTGAATGGTGCTACGTCTGAAACGACTTTCACGATTACTGAAGCCGTTAATCCGGACCCTGAACCGGAGCCAACGCCAAAACCTGACGACGGTGAGCCAAAAACGCCAGATACTGGACGTAATAATTCGGAAATGA
>CAMNAJ010000020.1 GCA_946530935.1 uncultured Candidatus Saccharibacteria bacterium
CGCATCCATGGTAAGGATGAGGTCACGAGTTCAAATCTCGTTCGCGGCTCCATGTATTGATGTCACAATGGACTCATTGTGGCGTGTAGAAAATCCCCGATTTCTCGGGGGTTTTCTATTTTTTTGCACCAGGTAGGTTCTGCCGAAATACCTCTTCACCAATCGTGATTGCTGGTTTTCTGTGCGTTGCATTGCATGTCCAGTGACTGATACGCTTGATTTTTATTTGATATTTTAATTATTAAAAACAGTTTCTACTCTTTTTACAAACTCTCTGCAGGCCTGTGTTTCTTTTAGAGTTTCGTTACTGTCAAAAATTTTTGCAATTTCACCGTAATACCAGCCTTGTTCAGATTTGTCTTTATTATTAAATCGTTCCCAGAATTTCTCGCCTAAATTATTATAATCTCTTTCTATGGCACGAATATTTGAGAGTTTGTCGCCGAGGCAAACGATTAGTGTTTCAATATCCGCATTTTTCAAATGATCAATGGTTTCTTGTTTTCTGATCTTCCAGGTTGCTTCCTCCGGCTTGTCTTCGCGCTTATTTTCGCTTTCGCTTGCTACTAGCTTCGCGACTTTTTCGCCAAAAAGATTTTTGATTTCTTCTACTGTGGCATCAGTATCTTCTACAGTGTCATGTAAAGCCGCAGCTGCCATTAGATTTTCATCATCTGTTAATCCAGCTACGATTGCTAAAGCTTCAAGAGGATGTACTATATATGGGATGGTAGTATCTTTTCGGCATTTTCCATCATGTTTTTTTGTTGCATAAATAATTGCTTCATTTAGAATTTTTCCCATATTTATACTCCTTTTTATTTCATTTTAATTATAACATTAACATTTTGTATTGTCAAATAACTAATCTGGCTCTTTAAAGTATTCATCGTCTTCAAAACGAGTTCTTTTAATGGTGCATTCGTTCATTTCGAGTAGATTGTCTGCGATATCTATTAATTCGTATGATAGATAAATTCCGTCGCGCCATTCTTTTGGGATGTTTTCGTAGCCGTAATAGGCACCTGCTAATTGGCCGTAGCAAGCAGCATTGGTGTCGGTATCGCCGCCAAGGCGAATCACTGCGAGCATGCCGTCTTTAAAGGTTTTAAAGTGGATTAGGCCCCATAAGGCGATAGCAAAGGTATCTACAATGTATCCGCCGAGATCTAAAAATTGTTTTTCATCTTTTTTGGCTGGTCTTCCTACTAAATCATCAATGTTTTCAAGCCAAAACTTGTCGTATTCTTCACCGTGCATCCAGCGGGAAGCGTAGTTTAAAATATTATTCTTTTCTAATCCATGTAATGCGCAGTATAAAGTTGTGGCAAACATTTCAGTTACCGTGCAGGCAGCAATAGAGTCATGCGTTTCTCGGCAAGATAGCTCTGCCATTTTGAGGGTAGGCGCGATGTCTTTTAATTCGATATATTCGCTATCTTCGTCTTCTGGTTCGATGATGAGATTGCCTTTTTCAAAACCGTCTTTTAAAGTAGGGTATTTTTTATCTAAGAATGTGTTTGCAATAATAATTGGAGCTAAGCGCATGATTGGGCCATTACCAGCTGATTCGGTTTTTATTGCATCCTTTTTGATGATTTTTGACTTTTCATAATCATCTAATGCGCGGAGTGTTTGATTACCAATATCGATAGGGGCTTGTTTATGCGCACGGTAACCGTGATAGGCCCATTCGTAGAACTTACTCATAATATCGTAGGAATCATAACCGTGGTTTTCTAGTAGACTGTCGGCAATGCAAAGTGCCATTGAAGTGTCGTCGGTCCAAACGCCGGCCGGGAGACGGGAGTTTTTGTGATAATGCTCGATTTTGTCACCCATTTCTTTAATGTAAAAATCGGATGGGCTTGGTAAAAATTCTACCGGTGCGCCTAAAGCATCACCAACAGCAAGGCCAACTAACATACCACGGGCTTTGTCTTGATACTTATTACTGCTCATTAATTCTATTATACGATATAAAAATCGCTATTTTTTCTTCTTTTCGTAGAATTTTGTGTTATCTATTACGAGTCTTCGTTTACTGTACTCACGAATGGCCTTTTTAATCTCTTTTTTGTATTCAATACGAGTTGAAATAAGTATTTTGGTTGGATCTTTTGGGATAAAGCAGATGGTGTAATGATTAAAAATCACAAATTTCGTATCGCGCCAGAGCAGACGATATTTACCTTGAGAATTTTCAACTTGCACATAATATTTGGCGATTTGCAGGCTACGTTTGCCAGTGATACCGTGGTATTGATTGATTATTCTTAATACATAGATTAGATAAGACACGCTTACAATTAGGACCAGCGAGAAAAATACTATTGGGTAAACATTGATGATGTGATGGTTAATTAGTAGGGAAATGCTAAATATAAGAATCATTGCAATGGATATGATGGTATAAACAAGTGGGCGGGTGGTGGCAAAATGAACGTGCGACCTTGGCTCCTCCCGCAGAAAGTCGTAGTTTAACAATATCCAGTAGAATTCGTTGTAATATCTTTTATCTGCCGATTCAGCAATCTTGATTTTCATCTATTGCTCCAACTCTCTAACTAAACTTATTATACTATAAAAAATACTATCTGTTATATTGATTATTTGTTTTTTTTATTATATTAATACTTTTTCTTAATTGTGACGTTGATGTTGTTTTCACCTAGTATTTCAACGATTCTGAATAATGTGTCCATGCACAAAAGTACCCGTGGGTGTGGCGAGTCTTCACTGTAATCAAAGATATTAAAACCAAAAAGCTTGTTTGATTTGAGTCCATCGCAAAATAAGAATTCATATTCTTCGCCGTCAAAATTATCGTTTTGCTCGAGATTTTCCATTTTGATTAGTTTCGGGTTTGACTGGATCATGGTTACAATCTGAAGTAAGGATTCTTTTGGCAAAGTATGAGTACTATAATCACCGTAATCTTTGACAGATACATTGTTTTCTTGTGTGTATTCAACTTTAAGCTCAAAAAATTCGTCATCACCGTATGGCCACATGGCCGGTTCGCGTCGATACTGGAAAATAATCATAATTCTATTATAAATGAAAAAACCGCCTATTTCTAGACGGTTTTGGCTTTTTTAGTGGCGATAGATTGACGAATCCATTCGACGATTATTCCTAGGAGTATGCCGACTAAAGTGCCGGCGACATTGATACCTGCATCGACAAACGACGCTTTACGTCCAAAGGAATATGCTTGCATAAATTCGGCCATCAGTGCAATAAACACGCTCATGATGATTGATGTTAGGACTGTAGCCCTTAACGTCGTAGCTGAGCTATTTATGGCAAGGTGGCCTGCATAAGCAAGAATCGTAAAGACGAGACCATGACCAAGTTTGCGGATTAGGTAATAGAGATTCTGGCTGTATTCCAGATTTTTTCCAAGTATTTTGGAGATTTTTTGTACTATACCTACCGTGGCGTTAGTTATGGTTTCGGAATCCGATGAATTCTGCCAAGAGAGTACAAATACGACCAAAAGTATCGCAATGTACCAAAGCCACCTTTTGAGCTGACGACTCAATTTAACCACCTCTGTTATTAATGTACTAAGCCTCTTACTATTATATCAAAAAGTTCATGTTTTGTCAAGTTAGTGTAAAATAATGGTATGAAGGATGTCTACATTGCAATAGATTTAAAGTCTTTCTACGCTAGTGTTGAATGCGTAGAGCGCGGTTTAGACCCTTTAAAAGCTCGGCTAGTAGTAGCTGATGCTTCCAAAACTGAGAAGACAATTTGTTTAGCTGTTTCACCTACGCTGAAGGCGCTCGGGATTCCGGGGCGAGCGAGACTTTTTGAAGTCTATCAAAAGACCGATGATTTTATTATTGCTCCGCCTAGAATGAAAAAATATATGGAAGTATCAACGAAGATTTTTTCGATTTATGCGACATTTGTTGCGCCGGAAGACATTCACGTATATTCCGTAGACGAAGTGTTTATCTACGCCACACCTTATTTAAACAATTACCATGGTTCTGCTAGAGAGCTTGCTATCACGATGGTGCGTGAAGTTTTAAGGCAAACTGGAATTACTGCAACGGTTGGCATTGGTGCTAATATGTATTTAGCTAAGATTGCGATGGATATTCGTGCGAAACATATGGAGGCTGATGAAGACGGCGTCAGGATTGCTGAGCTTAATGAAATGAGCTATCGTAGGGAGCTTTGGGATCACCAACCTTTAACTGATTTTTGGCGCATAGGCCCAGGATATTACCGTAGATTAAATAAACTTGGGATTCATACTATGGGCCAGCTTGCTCGATATTCTTTAACGGGTTCCGATAAGCTCTATCATGAATTTGGTATAGCTGCCGAACTACTGATTGACCATGCTTGGGGTTTTGAAAATGCTAAGATTCCAGATATTAGGAAGTACTTACCTAAAGATAGATCAGTCAATTCTGGACAAGTGCTTTCTCGTCCTTATAAATTTAGCGAAGCACGCACTGTTGCTCTTGAAATGGCTAGTCAGTTGGCGCTTGATATTATGAGGCTTAAATATGTATCAGATCAATTGGTGTTAAATGTGGTTTATGACGTTTCGAATGCTAAGACCTATAAAGGAAAACTAACTACTGATAGGTACGGACGGAAAATTCCTGTTTCGGCACACGGTTCTATTAATCTTGATGGATTTACTGAAACCGAAAGTGTGTTCATGGCTAAGACCGGTGAATTATTCGATAGCATTGTTAATCCAGAACTTACAGTTAGGCGTATCTATATTACCGCTAATCACGTCCAGCATTACCGTGCAAAAAGACCTCTAAGACAATTAAATATTTTCACTAATTATGAAAAAAAGAAACTTGATGAGGAAAGAGAAGTTAGAAGAGAAGAGGCAATTCTTAATATAAAGAAGCGTTATGGTAAAAATGCTATTCTTAGAGGTTTAAATTTTGATGAGGGTGCTACCCAGCGTGATAGAAACAACCAAGTTGGTGGACATAAAGCATGAAGTACGACGATATAATTGATTTGCCACATTTTCATGCTGAGGGCAGGCCATATATGTCGGCAGAACAACGTGCTGCGCAGTTTATGCCGTTTAAGAATCTTAAAGGTTTTGACGAGCTGGTCGACGAGGAAGAATTTGACATTGAAAAAGACGCCAATGCTCTTTGGTACGACGTTGATCCTGAAACAGATGAATATTTTGAAGAGGAAATCTATTATTAATATTGTTTTTATTACTTATTTATGTCATAATATAGTTAAGGTAGTTTTCGTACTTTAATATGAGAGGGGGGCTTAGAATGGCTGTTTTTGAGATTCTAATGTTCGTTGTGATTTTTCTTTTTCTGGTTTTTGAGCTCATCTCGGAGCTTAGAATTCGCAACATCCTCTTGGCTGAAAAATGGCTTACTATTCTAAACATCCTAGTCATCGTTATCTTTATTTTGATATTCGTTGCTATTTGGTTTTACAATCACCCATAACTACCTTACCGTCTCAAATGAGGCGGTTTTTTCTATGTGTGTTATAATCAAAAAAAGGAGTTTTTATGTTTGATTTAAATGGTCGTGTAGCTGTAGTATCTGGTGCCTCAAGTGGCTTAGGAAAACAGATGTCTTTAGCTTTAGCAAGGCAAGGCGCTAGCCTAGTAATTTTAGCGCGTAGATTCGAAAGGTTAGAAGAATTTAAACCAGAACTATTAAAAGCTGGCGCTAAGGAAGTTTTACCGATTAAATGTGATGTCACTTCATCTGAAGATATCGAAAATGCTGCAAAGGAAGCTGAGAAGACTTTTGGTAAAGTAGATATATTAGTTAACTGTGCTGGTTCATCGAAAGACAAAGGTGTAGTTGATATGTCTGATGATGAATGGGATTTTACTATTGCAACAGATCAAACTTCTGTTTTCAAGATGACAAGAGCTTTTGCCAGAATAATGCAGAAAAAGCATTACGGTAGGATTATCAATATTGCTTCGATGTATGGTTTAGTAGGCAATACCGAAATTCATACAGTGGCTTATCATGCTTCTAAGGGTGCCGTGGTGAACTTTACACGTGCTGTGGCTGCTGAACTTGCCACTGATGGTATTACTTGCAATGCAATTTGTCCTGGGTATTTCGAAACAGAGCTTACTAAATCTGTGCTTGATACAGAGAGATTTCAAGAATTTGCCAAAACACATGTACCGATGGAGCGCTATGGTAAGCCAGGCGAACTTGATGCCGCAGTTGTGTTTTTGGCTAGTGAAGAAGCTTCATATGTTACTGGTTTAATTATGCCAGTTGATGGTGGTTACACTTGTATCTAATAAAGGAGGAATATGTATAAAGGTACAAAAACTGAAAAGAATCTAGAAGCAGCATTTGCCGGCGAAAGCCAGGCGCGTAATAAGTATACCTATTTTGCTTCTAAGGCAAAGAAGGACGGTTTCGAACAGATAGCTGCTATCTTTGAAGAAACCGCTGGCAATGAGAAAGAACATGCTAAGATGTGGTTCAAAGAGCTTCACGATGGCGCTGTCCCTTCAACTGTTGATAACCTTCGAGCTGCCGCTGATGGCGAAAACTACGAATGGACTGATATGTATGTCGAGTTTGCCAAGACCGCTCGTGAAGAAGGTTTTGAAGAACTTGCCAAAAAATTCGAAGCTGTAGCAGAGATCGAAAAGCATCATGAAGAGCGCTACCGCAAATTGTTGAAGAATATCGAGGATAGCAAAGTCTTTTCTAAAGATGGTGATGCAATTTGGGTTTGTCGTAACTGTGGTCATATTGTTGTGGGTAAGAAAGCTCCGGAAGTTTGCCCAGTTTGTAATCACCCACAAAGCTATTTCGAAATAAAAGCCGAGAATTATTAAAAAATTACCCCGCTTAGGCGGGGTATTTTGATATTTTAGATTTTGTGTTATAATGGTTGGTATTGCCGACTTAGCTCAGTTGGTAGAGCAACGGTTTTGTAAACCGTAGGTCGTCGGTTCAAGCCCGACAGTCGGCTCCATGAGAGAAAAGCAAGCGAAAAATGCTTGCATTTTTTGTTGCTTTTCCGAATGGAGCATCTGTGACGAAGTCACAGTCGGCTCCATGTAATAATTGCTTTACGCATTATATTTGTCCTCTGGAGCCGTAGCTAAAGTTATCGGCTCCATGTAATAATTGCTTACACATTATATTTGCCCTCTGGAGTCGTAGCCAAAGCTATCGGCTCTTTTTATATTACTTTACGCATTTTATTTATCTTTTGGAGCCGCGCTGACGCGTCGGCTCTTTTTTATGATATAATCATTCTTATGGATATATTTTTAGGTGTTTTAGGGGTAATAATCGTTATATTATTAATCATTTTGATTTTCAGGAAACCTTTTGGGGCCTCTTCTGACTTTAAGTCTATGGAAGAACGTCTTATTCGTATGGAAGGTCAGGTTAAGGAAATTAATCCTTCAATAGATCGGAACTTTCGTGAAAATAGGAAAGAAATTGCCGAGAATCTAGAGCGTCTTCAAACCGGAAATGAAAAAAAGCTCGAAGAAATGCGCATCACTGTTGATGAAAAACTGCAAAAATCTGTAGAAAGAAGATTTGATGAAAGTTTTAAGACATTGTCGCGCCAATTAACGCAAGTAACCGAAGGCATTGGCGAAGTCAAGAGTTTAACGAATGATGTTGGTGATTTAAAAAAAGTCATGGAGGGAGTAAAAACGCGTGGTATTTATGGTGAAGTACAATTAAGCGCTATTATTTCTGACATGCTAAATTCGAACCAATACGATGAAAATATTATCACCAAGAACGGTAGTAACGATCGTGTCGAATTTGCTGTTAAAATGCCTGGTCAAGGTGATGGTGTAGTTTATTTACCTATAGACTCTAAGTTCCCAATTGAAAATTATTCTCGTTTAATTTCCGCTTACGATGATGGTGATAAAACAGATATACTTAAATACCAAAAAGCTTTATCAAACGATGTAAAGGAGCAGGCAAAGAAAATTAGTTCTAAATATTTAGATCCACCGCATACCACTACTTTTGCCATAATGTTTGTGCCTACAGAATCACTTTATGCCGAAATTATGCGTATTCCTGGCCTCTATGATGAAGTACGACAAAAATATTTTGTCACAATTGTTTCTCCTTCTACTTTGCCTGTTATTCTTTCTTCGTTAAAATACGGTTTTAAGACTTTGGCTATTAGTGAGCGTACTGGCGATATTATGTTGAAATTATCTGCCGTTAAAACTCAGTTTGGTAAATTTGGAGATATTCTTGAAGCAGTACAAAAGAAATTACAAGAATCTGCCCAAAAAATTGATTCTGCTAAAACTTCATCTCGCCGAATAGAAAAACAATTAAGTGATGTCGACAAGATTGATGAGTCAGAGTCGGTTAAACTAATTGGTGAAATCTAATTAGAATGTTCTAATCTTTTCGAATGGAAACAGTCTTAAAACAACTGGTCCTACTACTCTACAATACGGAATAGTGCCAAGACCGTTGCGAGAATCCCACGAGTTTGATCCTTCGCGGTTATCACCGGAAACAAACAATTCTCCTTCTGGAACTGTGACGTCAATTTCGCCACTAGTGTATTCTTTTGGTCCGTCATCTTCAGAATGGCGCCAATCTGTATCGTAAATAAAGCCATCTTCATGTTCCTTGTTGTAAATTTTCATAGTGCCTGCATTAACTACGACGCGTTCGCCTGGGAAGGCGATGACACGCTTAATAATGTATTGATCTGCTACATTTGATGGCACCGAACAAGTAACTGGATTTTTTACGCCTTCTTCACGATATTTTTTGACTAATTCTTCATTTTCATTCATAAAAACAATGATTTGACCACGTTCTGGGATATATTCTTGCCCTGTAAAATGTGCCCAGGAAACAGCTGCACGATTCACTATTACGCGGTCGTCGTTGTGTAAAGTGTTTTCCATACTTACACCTACTACATTGTATGAGCGGTAGATATATGTATTTAAAAACAATGTACCTAGAACGATTGCAGCTACAAATCCAGCCAAACTAAAAATATCTTTAAGCAAAGGATGTTTTTGGAAAAATGTTGGTTTCATGGAAAATATTATAGCACTTTTAAGCTTAAATTAAATAATTTGGTATAATATATAGGTATGGCAGAATACATTCTAGCAAGAAAATCTCGAAATATTGCAAGTAGCATAGTACATGTTGTGCTTAATATTCTTTTAGGTGTTAGCGCTGTATTAATTACTGTATTTAGCGCAAGTCCTATTCTTGGTATTCTTCTTGTTTTAGTATCTAAATGGCGTATTTTTGCCGTAAGACGCCGCTATATATGGTTAAATTTTAAATCTAACCTTGTTGATCTTATTGTTGGACTTAGCGTCGTAATCTTGACTTATTATGCTGGCCACACTTTTATGTTCGTAGATTTTCTGCTGATAATAATTTATGTTGGTTGGCTTCTCTTTATTAAGCCGCTTTCTTCTGAAGCAGGCAATCTCACACAATCTCTTATTGCTGTATTCTTAGGTATTTCAGCTTCAACTATTATGACTGTGAGTCTAGATCCAATTTTCGCAGTTTTACTGGCATTTTTGGTTGGATATGCCGCCAGCCGCCATGTTTTAGTCCAGACCAACAGTGGCGATTTCAAGCTTACGACTTTGGTTTGTGGTTTAGTCTTTGCTGAAGTGGCTTGGCTTTGTCATTTTTGGCAGATTATTTACACCTTTGGTGGTACTGGCATTAGGATTCCGCAAGTTGCTATTATTCTAACGATTTTTGCCTTTATCTATAATTACGCAAGACAAGCAATGATTAGATATCAAGACGACTTCAGATTTAGCAATATTCTTGGGCCAGTATTATTCGGCGTGTTTTTGGTCGGTATAATTGTGATTTGGTTTAGTAACCCTATATTTAATATCTAAGGAGGTAAAATGGATAATAACGAAACGGGCAAGATTTCTGAAGCTACAGTCGTAGATGAGCCAAAATCAGAGATTACTATAGATACCAGCAAGGATAACAATACACAAAGGGGTCAATCTAGCGCTCCAATAGTTTTAGCGACCATTGCGCTTCTTCTTGGTTGTGCGGGACTTGGTCTTGGTTGGGTTGCGCTTGAGACGGCTTCTAAACCAGTAACGATTCTTTCTTCTGGTTCCGATGGTAATTCTGCTAATTTCGTTGAAGGTTCAATTGCTGATGTTGCAAATAAAGTATCCGAAAGCGTCGTATCAATTATTTCATCTACCAAGTCTGTAAGTATTTTTGGTAAGAGTTATACTTCTGGTGCATCCGGAACCGGTATTATTGTTTCCAAGAATGGGTATATTTTAACTAACAAGCATGTAATCGACGGCGCGACTACTATCAGTGTGGTACTTGATGATGGTACTACATACGAAAACGTAAACTTGGCTTCAGTTGACCCTTTAAATGATGTCGCTTTCTTAAAGATTGATAATGTTTCAGATTTAAAGGCTGCTACGCTCGGCGATTCTAAGACTATTAATGTTGGTCAACAAGTAATTGCTATTGGCAATGCGCTTGGTCAATATCAAAACACTGTAACATCTGGTATTATTTCTGGCACTGGTAGATCACTAACAGCTTCCGACGAGAGTGGCTCTCTTACTGAAAACTTATCTGATATGATTCAAACCGATGCTGCGATTAACTCCGGTAATTCTGGTGGCCCGCTTGTAAATGCCGCTGGAGAAGTAATCGGCATCAATACCGCTACTTCTGTTGACGGAGAAAACGTAGGCTTTGCTATTCCTATTTCAAGTATTAAAGGTATGCTTGGTCAATTAGTTGAAACTGGTGAGGCAAAGCGTGCATATGTGGGTGTTTACAGTTTAGATATTACTCCTGAGGTGGCAAAACAATACAATCTGCCAGTAGGCTCTGGCACTTATGTCTATAATTCCGAAGCATATTCCGCAGTATTAAGTGGTGGTCCAGCTGCAAAAGCCGGCATCCGTGACAAAGATATTATCTTGGCCGTAAATGGCGTAAAAGTCGGTGTTTCTGGTTCATTATCTTCACTTGTTGGTGAATATAAACCTGGCGACACAGTTTCGCTAACGGTCTATCGTGACGGAAAAGAAGTTGGAATAAAAGTTGAGCTTGGAGCTTACACACCAACAAAATAAAGAATGAAGTTACGGGTCTCGGCTAGGTCGAGACCTTTTTCTTTAGCGTAATTTATGATTTTTTCGTGTTGACTTGGATCGGCCTCTAGTAGAAGATGTTTGATTTTTCTTTCTGCTATTTCATCTATTAACCTAAAAATTAGTTCTAGACCATTATTAGCTGCGTATAATGCAGTAAGTGGTTCATATTTTAATGTGTCTGCTTCTAGCCAATCCCAGTTTTCGTCTACATATGGAAGATTCGCCACAACAATGTCTGGTGTACCGTTTTCTCCAGTAAGAAGATCTGATTTTTTAAGAATGATTTCGGATTTTAGTAGTTCGCTATTCTTTTTTGCAACCAAAAGTGCGTTATCTGAATTATCGATTGCAACTACCTTAGCTTCTGGTAGTTCTAGTTTCAGAGTGACAGCAATGCAGCCAGAGCCAGTGCCAACATCAAAGATTATAGGGTATATCATATCGTTATCTTTTACGATATCTTTTGTCAAATCAATTATATCTTCGGTCTCTGGGCGGGGAATCAAAACATTCTCATCTACATAGAAGTCTCGGCCATAAAACTCTTTACTGCCTATAATATAGGCTAGTGGCTTATTTTTTGCTCTCTCTTTTACGAAATAGTTAGCTTTTTCGACTTCAGTTTCGGTCAATGTTCTATTTTCGTGAGAGATTAAATAAGTACGGTCTTTTTCACCTAATATATTTAAAAGAATCAGTTCTGCATCAATGCTTGATGTTTTTGTTTTTGCTTCTTCTAACCAGGTCTTAATATCCATATTTATTTTTCGGCTTTTAATTCACGTTCGTGAAGCGTTAATTCATGAATAAGGTCATCGATATCGCCGTCCATTACAGCAGGTATATTACTTCTAGAATAATGAATACGGTGGTCCGTGACGCGATCTTGTGGGAAATTATAGGTGCGGATTTTTTCAGAACGATCGCCAGTACCAATTAATGATTTACGAGCTTCAGAAGCATTTTTTAAATCTTCTTCCTTTTTGCGCTCTAACAGTCTAGAACGAAGCACGTTCATGGCCTTGATGCGGTTTTGTTGCTGCGAACGTTCATCCTGCATAGCTACAACTAGGCCGGTAGGTAAGTGCGTGATGCGAACTGCCGAATCTGTAGTATTCACACCTTGGCCGCCATGTCCGCCAGAACGGTAGATGTCAATACGGAGGTCTTCTGGCTTTATTTCAAGATCTTGTTCTGATGCTTCTGGGAGTACCGCTACGGTAACAGTGGATGTATGGATGCGTCCCTGCGATTCTGTAACTGGTACACGCTGTACACGGTGGACGCCACCTTCGAACTTTAGTTTGCCATATGGTTCATCACCGGATATTTTAAAGATGACTTCTTTCATGCCGCCTGCTTCATTCTCGTTTGACGACATCAGTTCAGTTTTTAGCCCGTGATTTTCAGCATATTTTACGTACATGCGGTATAATTCACCAGCAAACAGGGAAGCTTCATCACCGCCAGCTCCAGCGCGAATTTCGATAATTGCCGGCTTTTCGTCTTCTGGATCACGCGGGATTAATAATTCTTCTAACTCGGCGCTATGCTTTTCAATTTCCGATTTCAAGTTTTTGATGTCTTCTTTCGCGATTTCGCCAAGTTCCGGGTCATTTACAAGCGATTCGGCTTCTTCTAGATTGGCTTTGAATTGCTTTATTTTAGTATCAAGTTCTACAATCTGACGGAGCAAACTAGCCCGCTTACTTTTCGTAGTAAAATCAGGGGAATTATAAGCATCTGGCTTAGCCAAAAAGCCTTCTATCTCATCTAGTTCGTCTTTATATTTCTGAATATCCATGTTATAATTATACCATGCTTTTGGATCTTTAGCTCAGTTGGCTAGAGCGTACGATTCACATTCGTAAGGTCACTGGTTCGAGCCCAGTAAGATCCACCATTATCATATTCGCTTTACACAATTGTTATTCTGTTTTTATTATATCATGGTTGATAGATCGAGATGCAGACTACAATTTCAGCGATGACCAAGAGTCTTATGATGATGCACTGGACTTCTGGGATGTTGTAATAGACGGCAAGCCAAAGACGCCGGGAA
>CAMNAJ010000021.1 GCA_946530935.1 uncultured Candidatus Saccharibacteria bacterium
TCCAGCCAAGAAAGAAAAACGAGATTTTACTCTCGCTTTTTTGTTATAATTATCTTATGTTAGATCGTTTTCTCGAAGCTCAAAACTGCGTTGTTTATGGCGAACTCAGCCAGTATGAAACTGCCAAAAAGGAACTCGAAGCTGGCCAGAAGCTCAGCCACTGGATGTGGTATATTTTCCCGCAAATCCGTGGCCTTGGTCAGAGCGAATTTGCCATAAAATATGGTATTTCAAATATCAAAGAAGCTGCTGATTATTTCAATAATGCTGTACTCGGTACGCGTCTTGAAGAGCTTATTAAAATCGTCAATCAAATTGAAGGCAAAACAGCCGAAGAAATCTTCGGCCGTATTGACGCAATGAAATTTTTATCCTGTCTCACTCTTTTTCTTCAAGTTGCACCAGAAAACCAAATCTTAAATGACGCTATTAACAAGTATTACGACGGTAAACTCGACGAAAAGACTCTTAAAATCCTTGATAAGCAAAAACTATTTCTTAAATAGTTTCAGTTTTGCTACTTCAAAATTGATAGCATTTTTTTGGAACAAAGAAATTGTGAGCTTCAAAATGATTGCCGCAAATATTGCGATTTCTATTAGCCCAATTATTAGCTCAACTGGGCTTAATGTTCCGAACGCACTCCTTAGCATTAATGCCACCGGTGCCGAAAGCGGGAAATAAGTTAGAAAATGCACCATTATGCCTGGCGTAGTCGCCATAAATGCCTGCATGAAATAAAGCGGGAAAACTGAAGCAACTATTACCGGGCCAATATATTGCGATGCGTCTCTAGCGGTTGGCACTAATACACCAACCATCGTATTTGCCGCCGCGAAAAGAAGTATCGAGAGAACAAACAAAGCAATATTAGAAATAATAGATACTGGATCAATCTCTATCATTCCCACAATCGAAGAAATCATTGGATTATCACGATTTAAAATCAAAAGAATAATAATTGGGATGACTAGAACTAAAATCTGCACCGCGCCAAGCGCCAACATGCTTATTATTTTCCCAATAATTAGATGCTTTGATGAAACGTCCGTTAGAATCATTTCCGAAATTCGGTTTTCTTTTTCCTCTACTACTGTCATGAGTAATCTTGACCCAAACATCACCATAAAGACGAAGTAAATAGCAAGGATCGCAAACGGAATGATTGCCTTCCCTAATGCATTTGAAGGCTCACCAGTTGAAGTTAGCTTGTTGTCTTTAATCTCGTATTCACCCGCAATCGCCATCGCATCAATTGCATCGACCCTTTGACGAGAATATTGATTAAGAATGACTTTAAGATAGTTACCATCAAAATTAAATATTTCTAGCCCCTCCGAAATATGATAAAACTCCGCCTTTTTTGTTTCTAAAAAGTCTTTCGGAATATAGAAAAACAGTTCCGTTTCACCTTTTTTTACAGCCTCAACACCTTCAGCCTCAGTTTCATAACGATTAAATGGGTTGTCTTTTGGTAAAATGCCCGCATCGTCAGTTATTGCGACCGTTGTGTCTTCCGATATTTCCGGTGTAGTATCAACATTGTCCATTCCAGCGAAAAAGCTAATCAAAAACACTACGCCAATCAAAATTGGCATAAAAAGCACAGCTATCCAAAACGACGGTTTTTTAAGTTGTCTAATGATTTCAAATTTTATGACAGTTTTAATTGGACTGTTCATCTTCACCTCCATATACTTCTACGAAGATTTGGTCAAGTGATTTACCGCCAAACTCTTTTTTAATATCCGAAATCTTTCCATAAGCTCTTGCCACGCCATCTTTTAAAAGAAGTGCCCTATCACATAGCCTTTCAACCTCATCCATATAATGTGTAATCATAATAATTGCCGTACCTTTTTTATGAAGCTCGTCAATAATATTCATCAAAAGTCGGCGGTTTACTGGATCAAACCCTTTAGTTGGCTCATCGAGGATTAGAAGCTTTGGATCATTCATAATAGTAATTCCAAGCTGAATCTTTTGCTGTTGACCACCAGAAAGTTTTTCAACTTTTTGATTGAATTTATCTTCAAGACCTACTCGCTTTAGATATCTCATACTCCATTCGCGCGGGTTTTTGAGTCCTCTGAGCTCGCCAAAATAAACCATATTATCGATAACGGTTTCTTTACGATATAGTCCTCGTTCCTCTGGCAAATAGCCGACTGTTACCGCCGAATCTTCTGGATTATATTTTTTCCCATCAATTAATAATTCCCCGCCCGTGGGTGTGTAAAATCCGAGTAATGCACGAATCGTCGTAGTCTTACCGGAACCGTTCGAGCCAAGGAAACCGAATATTTCACCCTTTTTTACATCAAAACTTAAATCCTTGATAACTGTTTTGTTATCAAACATCATTTTGAAGTTTTTTACCTCAACAATTTTATCCATATAATTATTATAACACCACTAAATGCTTATGCTATAATATAGCCATGGATGAAGCATCTATTCAATTGAAGCGCCGCGAAAATGAGGAGAATTCTACCGCATCTCGTGCTAGAATTCTTGGCCTCCCATATCTCGATTGCCGTCCATTTGAAGAAAATATTCCTCTAATTCAAGGTCTTCTTAAAATCGATGAAATGCATCGTGATTTTATTTTGCCACTTCATAAAGGCGGTGGTGAAGAACATTTTCAGTTCTTAGTGACGAGCCAAACTCCACGCTCGCTTATCCAAAAAATGCGTGATGATTACACTACACGTGGCGAACGCGTAGATTTCTTCCTCATTTCAAATTCCGCTTATAAAGTTTTAATGCTTCGCTACGATCCGCCAAAAGAAATTGTTTACGATGATATTAAAATCGCTGGCGAAGGCGATTCCGCTACTATTTCTGCTGTTTCGCAAACCTTAAACACTGTTTCCACTGAACGAATTTTTGACTTTCTCATTGACCAAGCAGATAAACTCGGCGCTTCCGATATTCATATTGAAAACATGAAAGACGAAATTCGCATCCGTATGCGCGTTGACGGTCTTCTCCACCCAGTCGCAAATATTGATAAAGACAAATATCGTATTTTTATGGGCGAGCTTAGCTCCCGCGCCAACGTTTCTACCGCTTCAAACAAGCCACAATCCGGCCACATGCAAAAAGACGTCACCCGTGATGGCGCCACCCACACTTTGAATATTCGTGTTGAAACTATCCCAACCATGCATGGCCAAGATGCAGTACTTCGTCTCTTTAATTTCGACGAGTCGCTCTTAAATCTTGATTTACTTGGTCTTTCCGATGAAGAACGTCACGAAATTGATGAAGTGATTTCCCATCCACGCGGTATGGTACTAATGGTTGGCCCTACAGGTTCTGGTAAATCTACCACACTTTATTCCATACTTAACGCACTTAATACTTCCGATCGCAAAATAATTACACTTGAAGACCCAATTGAATACGGCATCACCGGCATTTCACAAATCCCAATCAATACTACTGGCGGTGGTTCGTTTGCCGACGGCCTTCGCTCTGTACTACGTCTCGACCCAGACGTTGTGATGGTGGGCGAGATTCGTGACGGCGATACTGCAAAAACTGCTATCCAAGCTTCCATTACTGGTCACCTAGTGCTTTCATCCTTCCACGCTAATTCCACGGCAGCCGCTTTTTCAAGAATGATTGATTTAATTGGCGTAAATCCAATTTTCGCTAGCTCCATTCGTCTCATTGTCGCACAGCGTTTAGTCCGTAAATTATCAGACAACAAAGCTCCTCGCGAAGCTACCGAAGCTGAAACGAGCTACATCAAAAAAGTTCTTGCAGATGTTCCAAAGGAAAAGCTTCCAGTTTCAGACTTAGACCACATTACTCTTTATGACCCTGTCCCAACCGAAGAACACCCATTTGGTTATAACGGTCGTGTTGTTATCATGGAGCAAATGCTCGTAACAGAAGATATCCAGAAATTCATCCGTGGCGATGTCGCCGATATTCATACCGAAGCTATTGAACAAGCTGCCAAGAAAAACGGTATGCTAACTCTCGAGCAAAAAGGCGTACTAGCCGCCCTTCGTGGTGATTCCACCCTATCCGAAGTTTCTCGTGTAATATAAATTATGGTATAATAATAGTTATGAGTGATAAAGTTATTTCTGACTATAATGGTTACGATTATAAAAAAGAATTCTGGGAAAATGTAGATCGCGAATACGAAGATCAGGCCGATCGCATGGCGATCCGTCGTTTGCTCCCAAAAAGAATGGAAAAATTTGCTGATATTGGTGGTGGTTATGGCCGCCTTACAAATGAATATTTAAAACGTGCTCGCAAAGTTTTTATCTTTGATTATTCCAAAACAGAGCTCGCTCAAGCCAAAGAAATCTACGGCGACAAAGTCGAAACCAAAGCCGGGGATATTTATAAGCTTCCATTTAAAGACAATGAGCTAGATGGCCTCATGATGGTTCGCGTCACTCACCATTTAAAAGATATGCCAAAAGCTATTGCTGAACTTTACCGCGTTTTAAAACCAGGCGGTGTGGCTGTCATTGAAGTCGCAAACAAACGTACCCTTCCAAAAATGGCCCGTTTTATCACTCGTCGTTCCAAAGTTAATCCATTTTCTAAAGACGTTGCTAATTATAAAGAAATCTCAGCTGATGGTTTCTATAATTACCATCCAAAATACGTTGAAGAAATCTTTGAAAAAACCGGTTTCAAGCGCGAACGTGTGCTCTCGGTTTCAAACTTCCGTAGTAAAACCCTAAAGAAAATCTTTAAAACCAATAACCTCGTCAAAATGGAAGAAGCCGCCCAAACTGCACTTGCACCAATTCGTTTTGCTCCATCAATCTATTATAAGTTGAGAAAACCAGAAGAATAAGGTATAATATAAGAACGGCGGGGCAGTCGTTCAACGGATAGGACATATCCCCTCTAAGGATACAATGCTGGTTCGATTCCAACCTGCCCTACCACAGCATAAATGCTCAATTTTCGGTTGAGCTTTTTTGTGCTACAATTAATATATGATGATGTATTTAGGTATTATAAGTATTATTCTAATCGGCACGCTCCTACATTTTCTTTACGAGTTTAGCCACCACAACAAATTTGTTGCAGTTTTCGCAGCCGTAAATGAAAGCGTGTGGGAACACATTAAAATCGCTATGACACCAACTTTTCTCTGGACCATAGTTCTAGGTTTCCATTATGGTTGGGACGCTAGAATACTTGTTGGCTTAGCACTCTGCCTTTCCGTTATTATTATCATGATCCCCGCTTTATTCTATGCTTACACAGCATTTACTAAAAAATCAATTCTGTTAGTTGATATTATCTGTTTCAGCATTACAATCTTCTGTTCCGAGCTCGTCTTCTTTCATTTTATTAACTATTACGCGCCTCTACCGCTTTTCTGTATTATTGCGTCAATCATTCTTCTAATTATCGAAATACTTATCTATTTTTCCTTTACTTTTTTCCCGCCGAACAATCTCTTTTTTAAAGATCCAATTTCAAAACAGTATGGTCTTCGCGGCCACACTCATCATGAACATCATCACGATAAACAACACCATAAGCATGAAAAAAGCTCGCACAAGGCGAGCTGATAGATTACGCGTTAAACATTTCGAGGTATTCTTCGAGTGTTAAGCCATATTCGGTCATGAACTTAGCATGCTCCACACCAACATAGCGAAAATGCCATGGTTCATAAGAATATCCAGTATAATCATCCCTTTGTGGCGGATATCTTAAAATAAAACCGTGGTCCGCTAAACGTTCATGAATCATCGCAAAAATGTCTCTTTCGGCAATCATCTGGTCGTTATCATTTATAAAAACATTATCCTTGATGATGCCGATATCAATCGCAAGACCGGTATGGTGCTCCGAAAAACCTGGAATTGCTAAATGAGAAAAACAGTATTCGTCCGTATAACCTTCTTCTCTAAACCATTCCCATACATCTATTTGCCCGTCAATCGAACGATAAGTACTATCAAGCTCAATATCAATTCCTTGAAGTAATAACTCGTCTCTTAACGATTCAAAATGTTCTAGTGTTGTCTTCTCTACTAGGAATTCTTCACCTTGGAAATTGTGTGCCGTTACGAGCTCAATCTTCTTTTCCCAATCTACTGGCAAACGATGGTTTTTATTAACGAGCACCAAATAGATGTCGTCACTCTCTCCATCATCTGTCGCTGAAGCCTTGATTCCGCAAGCAGTTACTCCAAATAAGAGTAAAACCATCAGAATAAAAACAACAAATACTACTACGCATCTTTTCATTTAAAGTGCACCCCCAATATATTATTTATCACTTTTTTAAGTGATGTTAAAATATTATACCATAAAAAGAATATTTTGTCTAGAAACAAAAATAAGCCCCAAGGGCTTATTTTAGCGACCGTTCTTTAAGCGTGGGTGTTTACGCTTGTCGCTGTGCTTGTGATTATTGTTGCGATTTTGTTTAGCAACTGGTTTTAAAGTAACTTTTCTTGCCATAACTATCTCTTTTTAACTTAAAATGGCGGAAAGGACAGGATTCGAACCTGCGGACGTTTCCGTCTCTGGTTTTCAAGACCAGTGCCTTCAACCACTCGGCCACCTTTCCACCGATTATTATATCATATTATTCAGCATTTGTGTAGACGTTCGTCACGTCATCAAGGTCATCAACCGCACCAAGTAGTTTTTCGAGTTTTTCAGCATTTTCACCTTCTACTGGTACATAAGAATTTGGTACATATTGAAGCTCAGCCGAAGTTACCGTAAGACCAGCATCAATTAAACCACTGCGTACCTTCATAAGATCTGAAGAAACCGTATAAATAACCATGTAGTCATCTTCTTCAACTGCATCTTCTGCACCAGCTTCAAGTGCTGCCATCAAAGCGTCTTCACCTTTTTCGGAGATTTCGATAACACCCTTGCGAGTGAATTGGAACATCACACTACCAGGTTCTGCCATTCTACCACCATTTTTATCAAGTGTATGGCGTACTTCTGGCATCGTACGGTTCTTATTATCTGTCGCTACCTCAATAATAATACCAACACCACCAGGTCCGTAAGCTTCATAAACTTCTTCAATAAGTGCCGCCGCCGACTTGTCTGCTACACGCGCAATCGCACGCTCAATATTGGCTTTTGGCATATTAGCAAGACGCGCTTTTTCAAGCACCATAGCAAGACTTGGGTTCATAGCAGGATCAGTACCGGCACGTGCCGCAATCGCAATCTGGTTACCGATTTTTGTAAACAAAGCGCCGCGTTTAGCATCAACTACTGCTTTTTGTCGCTTTGTTGTTGCCCATTTACTGTGTCCTGACATATTTTCTCCCAATAAAAATTAGTATTCTACTTGTCTTAATTTTACCATTTTTTGTTTAAAAAGTCCAATTAATAGCGGCACTATTATCAATAAGTAAATCAAAAACACCCAAGGAATATATTGCGGAATCTTAATTAAAAAATATGACATCTCACCAAAAAAGTTCACTACTGCTATATGAAAATCTAATAATTTCTGCGTCACAAATGCCACTACTGTTTCTAATCCAGGTATTCCTGATACTACTCCTGTTAGAAAAACCAGCCCCATTGCGTACGGTAATGTTGGTAATATTAAAAGATTTGCTACCACTGAAATCAGCGAAATCGTACCGTAATAATACAAAGTAATTGGTAAAGTCATTAAAGTCGCCGAAAGCGTTGTAGTCACAGTTTCCCCGATAAACCCCGGCTTCTTATCCCCATAAAAGAATTTCGTAAGCCTCGGTCCTAGAATCATTATTCCGCCAAAACTTGCAAACGATAAAAGCCATCCAAGATTAATAATAAACATCGGATTTATTAGCAGTGTGCCGGCCATCACTAAAGCTATCATCCTTATCGGTGATATTTTTCTGCCAACATACCATGTAATCAAAGTAAGTATTGCCATTACTCCAGCCCGAAGTATCGATGGTGTCCACCCGACCAACGCCATAAAAAACAAAATAAAAAGTAATGAAAACAAAAGTGAAGCCATTCTTGAAATTCTTCCAAAAATCTTTTTTGCAATATCAACCAAAATCGAAAGATGTGCTCCTGAGGCCACCACGATATGAACCAATCCCACAATCCTTAGGTTTTCATTCAAATCATCTGGTAACCCCGACTTCATGCCAAGAAGATAGCTCATGCCAAGATTTACTTGCGGCTCTTCAATTAATTTCTTGATCCTCGCCGAAAACCAATTACGAACTTTTAAGATTAAATCTCCTGGTTCAGGGCGAAGATGGCGAATAATCCTTGGACGATACATATATCCAACGTAAGTACCAAATCCAGCAGACATTTTTCCAATCAACGCTACACCATCTCCCCGTGCTAGCTTTTCATTTTTATATTCCGAAATATACAGATTTCCCGCAAGTTTTACTTCCTCATTCTCACCAAATCGTAAATCCTTTAACTTAAACTTGGTTCCCTTTTCGTCCGTTTCGGGGTCACCATCTATTACCCCGACAACAATTACACTTTTTTCGTAAAACTGTCTAATAGTATGTTCTCCTTCAAGTTCATGAGATGCTCTAAAAAACGCTAATATCATCCCAAATACCAACATCAACACGATAAAAACCACTCTTGGCCTTAAAAAGGCATAAAATAAAGCTACAAAAACTGCTACCATCCACCAAAAAGAATTAAAATAATTAATTCGAAAAACCAAAGCCAAAACTGTCCCGCCAATTATTCCTATCGCAAAGGCCATTAATAAAAACGACTGGTGAAGATATCGAGTCAAAAAGCGCATGTGTCTTTTAATTTCATAAATGTTTCATTTATTCAACCCTCTACCAATCGCTCAAGCTTTATAATTAACAGAGAAAGTGTTACAATAATACACGTACGCGCCCATAGCTCAACCGGATAGAGCGTCAGCTTCCGGAGCTGAAGGTTAGAGGTTCGAATCC
>CAMNAJ010000022.1 GCA_946530935.1 uncultured Candidatus Saccharibacteria bacterium
TAGGAAATTACTTCTTCCGTATTCCGACTGATAGGTTACGTCCGTTAAATTGTGCCTTACCTTCGATTACGATATCGTCTCCGATGAGTCCAAGAATCTTATCAAGTAAATCTTGACCAATTTCTTTATGAGCCATCTCGCGACCACGGAATATTACCATGATTTTGACACGGTCACCGTCATCTAGGAATTCACGCATTTTGCGGACTTTGATGTTAAGATCGTTTTCTGAAATTTTGAGGCCAATCTTCATTTGCTTCAGTTCGGATTGTTTTTCGCGAGCTTTCTTGCGATTTCTGGCTTCTTCTTTCATCTTCTGATACTGGTATTTACCCCAGTCAATGATTTTAACGACCGGAGGATTGGCATTGGCAGCAATTTCTACCAAGTCCACTCCCTGTTCCTTCGCGAGAAGTTGGGCTTCACGACTAGACATAATGCCCAGTTGCTCTCCACTTGAACCAATGACACGAACCTCAGGATAACGAATTTCTCCATTGAGGCGGGTGTGCGAATTGTTTTTGATAGTAGTCCTTTCTTCTCTGAATTAACCTGATATATATTATAGCAAAATCCCCCTCAAATTACAAGGGGGAATTACTTTAAATTCTAGAGAGATTCTTTAGTCCTTTTTCTCGTCTTTCTTGTCTTCTTTTTTCTCAGCCTTTTTTGGAGCTTGGCCAACGGTCTGATCGAGCTTAATGAAGGTAAGAACTAGGATTGCTGCACCAGCAAGGATGTAGAAGTAAATACCAACACCTGGGTGAACAAAACCAGAACCCTTAGCGAGAGTGACGATAAAGCCAATTACACCCATAAGAGTTACTAATGCGCCAGCGGAAATATCGACAATCTTCTTTGTTTTTGCTGGGAGTTTAATCTTTAAGACGGCAAGTTGGTTCAAAATATCAAGCACAAACCAAGCAAGAGCTGCAAGTGATGCAAGAAGTGCAAAAACACCCATAGCAGTTTCACCGAAAGCGTTGGTTGATGCGCTGTAGCCAAAAATCGATGCCACATACCATGGCAAGAAGATAAAAATGAATGCAAGCAAGCTACAACCAGCCTGAATTAAAGTTTTTAGTTTCATATAACTCCTTTTTTAACTTATTTTTATTTTAAGATATTTCACGTAATTATTCAAGCATAATTATGTTCTTTTTCGGAACGATAATGCCTCCGCAATATGGGGCCCCTCAATTATTTCGCACCCTTCTAAATCTGCAATCGTCCGAGCTACTCTGATAGTTTTAAAGTATGATCTTGCTGATAAACTTAACGATTCTGATGCGGATTTTAAAAGCATTTCAGCTGCCGGGCTTAGCTTTAAAAGCGTTGATATTTGATAAGACGAAAGCGAACTATTATAGACGCCATTTTTCTTAAACCTGGACTTTTGCCTTGAAATTGCCTCTGTTATAGTATTTTTTACAACAATATGTTCGCTATTTTTGGCAGTAACTTGTGCCATCAAATCCTCATTATTGACTTGTTCAACCGTGATATTCATATCGATTCGATCCATGAGTGGTCCCGAAAGTTTTTTATGATAGTTTTGAATTTGAACTTCCGTACATTTACACTCATGGTTTTTGTCACCAAGAAACCCGCAAGGGCAGGGATTCATAGTGGCGATCAGCATAAAATCCGCCGGATAACTATTCTTTTTACCAGCTCTAGATACTGTAATTGTTTTATCTTCCAGTGGTTGCCTTAGTGCTTCAAGAACTGCGCGTGGATATTCTGGCAGCTCATCTAAAAATAAAATACCTTTATGTGCGAGAGATATTTCTCCTGGTAAAGCACTAACTCCACCTCCAATAATCGAAATAATACTCGCCGTATGATGAGGGTTTCTGAACGGCCGTCTCGTTATGACTCCACTAGTAGCTAGTCCGGCCATAGAATAAATCTTCGTCACTTCTATTATTTCTTCCGTAGTTAACTCGGGCAGTAGATTAGCTGCGACCTTTGCTAACATCGTTTTTCCGGCGCCCGGTGGCCCAGAAATAAGTAAATTATGATGTCCAGCCACGGCAATTTGCATGGCTCGCTTCGCAAGTTTTTGGCCTTTAACATGATCCAAAGTATTTAAAAAACCAGTTTTTTGGTCTGTTTTTGTTATTTTTACATCATCCGTGCTCTTTAGATTGTTTTGTCCTGTAATAAGTGTACAGACTAGCTCTTTTAGATTCCTTGCGCCGTAAACCTTCATATCTTTTATTAACACCGCTTGTGGCAAGTTATCGATTGGTAAAAATACTTCGTAAAAACCAGATTTTTTAGCCAGTTCTATAATGTTTATGATACCTTTTACAGCTCTTAGATCGCCATTCAACGATAATTCGCCTACAAATAGCCTACGATTCATGTCCGAAGGCAGCAACTGTTTAGATAGCACTAAAATTGATAGTGCAATCGGTAAATCAAGCCACGATCCGTCCTTCAAAAAATCCGCTGGAGCAAGATTTATTGTGATTTTACGAGCCGGGAACGAAAAACCAGAATTAATAATGGCACTTCTAACACGTTCTTTTGCTTCATTAATTGTTTTATTAGCCATACCCACGATATTAAACGCTGGAAGGCCCTTATTAATATCTCCTTCCACAAAAACTAGCTTTCCGTCATAGCCGCAGGGCATGATTGAATGAATTTTACTTATCATAATTTCGCGTTTTAGCACACATAATTACAAAATAAAACCCTCCACCAATTTTTTAAGCGGAAGCAGAATTCGGTCGGTAAATTTGTTCAAAAAAACCTGTGGAAAACTCGGCAAAAAATATACAAAAATTGTACAGAAAATCTATTGACATAAGCAATTTTTCACGATATTATAGAGGTAGCTTCTGAATAATAAATTTATTCAGAAGGTAAAAACAAAAATTTAGCCAAAATAACTCCACACTCTACACAAAGGCCGGTTTTCCTCGCAGTTACCGGCCTTTCTCTTTGCTTGAAAAAAGCCTTAATCTGTGATAAAATATAAACAGTTGGGGCTGACAAAGCTTAGACGGATCATTAACAGACATCAAGCGCGCCGATTGAATACCGTAAGTATTAAATAAGTGCTAAAAACACGAAAACTGCGCATGTTATGTACATGCCAGCTTATGCCTAATTTACTTTAAGGCTGGTTTCGGGCAGACTTTCCGTAAGTCCGGAATTATCATACGACGGAAATAAGGCTGTTTAAGTAGCGACAAATAGTTCGAAAATTTAGCTATGGCGTTCGTCAGTTTCGTTTTCTGCAGCTAACGATTCTTTGCCAAGACAAAACAGGAAACTATGCACGTAGAATGATGTCCATGTGATGACTCGGACCCGGAGGCAGTATCCGGCAGCTCCACCAACATTTTTTAAAACTATTAACCCGCCGATCGTGGCGGTTTTTTGCGTGAAAAAAATGCGAAAATAAAAACGAGTCAAAATTACAACGTTTAATAAAACCAAAATGAATAAATAATTGTTGTAAAAAATACAACAAAAATAAAAAAATTATTCAACAGATAAAGAATAGAGAACTAAATGTAAAAAATACAACAATTTTGCTGAACAAATATCTTGCATTTTTAAACTATTTATGCTAGGATCAAATTAGTCGAGATGACTAAAATAAAAACTAAAAACAAAAGGAAAAAACATGAAAAGAACCCGCGCAAAACCAAAAATTCCATAGAATTTGGCGGGCGAAAAGGTAATTTCTAGCCATAAATTACAACATAGGAATTACCTAGAGCTCCGCCAAAAAGCGTCGAGCGCGCAGTCAAATCTTTCATTAGCACATTAGAATATCATAAACCAGAATGAAAGAAAAAGGCAGCAAGGACAATGCTTCACTATACGTGAAGCGGTCAAAGGGAATAAGCGGATCAGGGTTGTGGCCAATAGTTGTGATTTAAGCGCCAGATAACCCCCCGCTTTCCCCCATATAAAGATATGAGGGAAAAACGTACTTGGGGGATCAACTAGATATGATATAATGAAGTTATGAAACATAACCGTGTTGTCATGACAGTTAGCATTATAGGACTCGCAGCTTTAATTTTAATGCTAATTCTAACCACACCGACGGAAATTGGTCCTCTCGGTGTTTTATTATTTTTTACAACATTATACGTATCTGTTTTTGGCATCACGACTTTACTCATGCAAACCTTCTATCGTCTTGCTTTTAAAAGGGAATCCTTTAGAGGTAAAGACTATTTTTATGCTGCAGTATTTTCATTTGGGCCAATTATGCTTTTAATGGCTAGATCATTTGGCGCTGTTAATATCTGGACGGTCGGGTTAATCGCTTTTTTTATATTTTTAGCCGAATTTTTAGTGGCGAAACGCATATAATGTGATAAAATAAGCATATGGATTATGGTCAGATGAAGAATCCTAAGGATAACCAGCCTTTTTTCACGGCTGGTGTTGGTAATTTACCTGAGGAACAGAATTCTTTTGAAGCAGAAAACAATCTTGACCTTGATAACACCGGTAACGCATCCTGGATGCCAAATCGCGACCCTAGAAGTCTCGGTAGCCAGGCTATCTACTCCTCAAATAATGAAGTTTTAACCCCAAGTCTAGAAGAAGCACCAGAGAAAGAAAGCTTAGCTGAGATTACACCTCCACCGATGTTTCCGACTCCAGATATGGCCATCGAACCTGAACCAGCAAAGGAAGCACACTTTGATTCAAAAGCTATCCGCACAGAGGGGGATCACGTCAGCCATTCTGCTCTAGTTGAAATTGAACATACTATAGCCAAACTCAATAAAACCGGCGATATTAGCAGTTTTTACGTTGCAATCAGAGGTGATGAAAACACTCCTGGCATGGTCCGTGATAATCTTAAGAATTCCTTCGGGAGAGATGTGGCATGAGTGATACTTGGGTGGGCGTATTAATTCTAGTCTTATTAGCGGTTTTTGTAGCCGTTATCGTCACAGTTTCTCGTATCTCTAAGCTTAGAAAAGCTAAAAAGTACGAAAGAGGCATCAAAATGGTGTCACTTTTGATCCATTTACCGCCTTCTACCGATGATATTAACGCCAACGGACGTGATAATCGTGATATTGCAAATGAGGCCATCTCTAAAGCTCAAGTTATGTATTCCATTCTTTCATCGACCATCACGAAGGGAATTAAGACAAAACTTTACGGTCAACGCCATTTTTCGATGGAAATCATCGCAAAAGACGGTATTATTCGCTATTATGCCATTGTTCCGGCTGTGTTAACAGAGACAGTTAAGCAATCTATTCAGTCCGCATACCCAACCGCCAGAATCGAAGAAAAAGGTGAAGAAAACATCTTCTCTCCAGATGGGAAACTCGAAAATGTCGCCGGTGCCGAACTCAGCTTAAGAAAAGAGGCTTATCTACCAATCTCAACATACGAAGACACCAAACGCGACGCATCAATGGCTATTTTAAACGCTCTCTCTAGCGTGAGTAAAGGAGAAGGTGCAGCCGTTCAAGTTTTGTTCCGCCCTGCACAAAAAAATTGGTTTGTAGCTGGCAAGGATTATATCGAAAATACTCAAAAAGGTAAAAAAGTTAGAACCGGCGGGGCAATTTTAAGTGATTACGTTACAGATATTATTCGTGCCCCTTGGGAAGTACCAAGCATGCATGAGCCGGGTAAAGAAGAAACCATCATCACAAATGTGAAAAAAGAGGAATTAGATGCAATTTCCGGTAAAATGCGTTACCCAGGCTTTGAAACTTTAATCCGTATTATCGCATGTTCCGCCACTAAACCACGTTCCGAAGCCATCGTTGGTGGCGTGGTTTCTGCTTTTTCTCAGTTTGACAACCCAGAATATAACGGTTTTAAGGTAAATACTTTTAAAGATACCAAAAAACTTGCTATAGATTATACTTTCCGTTTCTTCCCATTAAAAACCACCAGTAATATTCTAAATAGCGTTGAGCTCGCCTCTATTTTCCATTTACCAGAGCAAAATGCTATTCCAAACTCTCAAGTTGAGCGACAACTCGTAAAACAAGTTGATGGCCCAGCCAAGCTAGCTACAGAAGGCGTTCTCCTCGGTGTTAATGAATTTAGAGGAAATAAAAAAGCGATTTATCTAAACGACGATGATCGACGTCGTCACATGTACGTCATTGGTCAAACTGGTATGGGTAAATCCGTTTTCCTCGAGAATATTGCTTTCCAAGATATGTGTGATGGCCGTGGGTTTGCCTTTATTGATCCACACGGTGACGCTGTCGAAGCGCTCTTAAAGCGTGTGCCAGAAGAGAGAATGGACGATGTGATTTACTTTGATCCAGCCGATATTGATCATCCTGTCGGTATGAATATGTTCGAATTCACTTCCGAAGATCAAAAAGACTTTATCGTCCAAGAGGGCATTTCGATGCTTCAATCGCTCTTTGATCCATCGAATCAGGGTTTCTTTGGCCCACGTGGTCAGCATATGTTTAGAAATGCGGCACTTCTCTTAATGTCCGACCCAGCTGGCGCCACCTTTATTGACATTCCACAATGCTTCACCGACCCAGAATTTGTGAAATCAAAGCTCAAATATGTCACAGATAAAGCGGTTTATGATTATTGGACTAAAGAATTTCCTGCATCGCAAAAGAGTAGCGACGCCGGTGAAGTTATTACTTGGTTCGCCAGTAAATGGGGCCCATTTATTTCAAATACCATCATGAGAAACACCCTTGGTCAGGTTAAATCTGGTTTTAACATCCGTGAGATCATGGATAATAAAAAGATTTTCCTCGTTAATCTCTCTAAAGGCCGTCTTGGTGAAATCAACGCCAATCTTCTCGGTATGATTTTTGTCATGAAATTCCAGCAAGCAGCTATGAGCCGTCAAGATATACCTGAAGAAGAGCGCCAAGATTTCTGTCTCTTTGTAGATGAGTTCCAGAACTTTGCCACCGAAAGCTTTGAGTCTATCCTCTCCGAGGCTCGTAAATATCGCCTTAATTTGATTGTAGCCAACCAGTTTATGACTCAGCTTACTGATAAGATTAGGGAAGCACTGCTCGGTAACGTTGGTACGATTATCTGCGGTCGTGTAGGTGTCACGGATGCTGATTTGATGGTGAAAGCCTTTACGCCGACCTTTACCGCCGAAGATCTCACCAAAACGCCGAATCATGCTGCTGTCTGTAAAGTCATGATGTTTGGTATGCCATCGAGTGCCTTTACGATGACACTGCCACCTCCTATGGGTGACGCTAACGAAGCCTTGATGCAAAATCTAAAACTTTATTCTGCTGCCCGCTTTGCTAAAACACGTGCCGAGGTTGAACAGGAAATTAATAACCGCTGGAACGCTACAGGAAGCCCTAAGAGCACCGAAAAACCAGAAACCGCTACTTCTAGCACATCAGACACTAAAGCCGCTCCTAAGGCCCCAGAAAAGCCTGAAAAGGGCTTCTTAGACGACTGGCTATCAAATAATCCAGCTCCAAAAGTGGTCGAAGAAGAATCAACCCCTCTCCCGCCTCCGCCAGCCCCAGTTAAAATAGAGGAAGAACCAGAAGCAGAAGCATCAGAGGAGCCAGAACCAGAACCTGAACCAGAGCCTGAACCAGAACCAGAACCAATTCCAAGCCCAGCCCCTGTTAAAGACGGTGCCGAAGCAGTCTTTAGAATTAGATAGAATTATTTAGTTTTATTTCTGTATTCTT
>CAMNAJ010000023.1 GCA_946530935.1 uncultured Candidatus Saccharibacteria bacterium
CCCATGTGGGCAGCCGAAGAAATCGTAAAGACACGAGCATTTGGATTAATAGCGAGGATAGAAGCGGTTTGCATTTCAACAATTTCTTTATCTACGCCTTCACATTTTGTAAGCGCCACTATTTCTGGACGATCTTTTAAGTCTGAATACTTTTCAAGCTCCGTGCGAATAGTTTTATATGCTTCGCCAGCATCATTATTATAAACATCAACCAGGTGAAGTAAAACTGCCGTGCGATCTACATGGCGAAGAAAATCATGGCCCAAGCCCTTCCCTTCGGATGCGCCTTCAATCAAGCCTGGGATATCAGCAATTAAAATGTCTTTTTCATCAATCGTTGCCACACCAAGATTAGGTGTAATAGTCGTAAACGGATAATCGGCGATTTCTGGCTTCGCGTTTGAAACTACGGAAAGGAAAGTTGATTTTCCGGCATTTGGAAGCCCTACTAGGCCAACATCGGCAACAGATTTTAGCTCGAGTTCAGCTTCAAATTCTTCACCCGGCTCGCCGACTTCAGCGATAATTGGGGCTTGTCTCGTGGAGCTCTTAAAATGAGCATTACCAAAACCGCCTTCGCCACCCTTCGCAATCACGGCAGATTCACCATCATGGGTTAAATCGGCCAAGACTTTGCCATCACGTTTGATTACGGTACCAATCGGCACTTCTACAATTAAATCCTTACCAGAACGTCCAGCCGAACGTGTACCGGAACCGTTTTTGCCGTTTTCGGCCGTGAGAATTGGCGTATAACGAAAATCAATCAAAGTATTGGTGTCTTTGTCGGCCTTAAAGATGATATCGCCACCTTTGCCGCCGTCGCCGCCGTCTGGGCCACCTTTAGGAATATATATTTCACGGCGAAAAGATACAGCGCCATTGCCGCCGTCACCCGCCTTTAAACTAACTTTTGCTGTATCCGTAAACATACTACTATTTTATAATAAATTTTCGGAAAGTCAATAAAACACTAATGAATAAAGTTAAGATTTTGCACGGTCGCAGCTGGAATCGTTGATCTAATTGCACGGTATGGAACGTAGTTATAGTTCATCTCGGACGCCACAATGGAGCCGTCTGCATTAACTGCTTCAACATATCCAACGTGACCGTACCAACCAGAACCACTCTGAAATACATCACCTGGTTGTGGATTACCACGTGTAACGCTAACACCCTGAGCTCTTGCTCTGCCCGCCCAGTCGCGAGCGTTGCCCCAGTTTGCTGGAACCGGCTTACCGATTTCGCCTCTCTTATACCATGCCCACTGTGTACATTGGCCACGACCATAAGGACCACCAAGGTTATAGAAGTAACCGAGCACTTCGATGTTAAGACGCTGTGAAGTATTACCAAGATAAGTGTAAACATATGTAGTTCTTGGTCTTGGTGGAACATATTCTGGACGCTCTGTTTCTGGCAAAACACCGCCCTTAATTAAAATTCTAGCGCCTTCCGAGATACCGGTTTTTTCGAGGTCGTTTAGGGCGATAATTTCAGCAACAGAAGAACCATATTTAGATGCGATTTGCTCAACCGTTTGATTTGCCTTAACAGTATAAACAATACCTGGTACACTAGGAAGATATAGAATTTCACCAACCGAGATATTGGTATTTTTCTTATTATTAGACCAACGAATTTGATCGGTAGAAATACCAAATCTAGAAGCGATAATATCCATCGTATCGCCATCTCCCACGGTATATGTGATAACACCACGTGAAACCACGATATCGGTAATAGTTGGTTTTTCAATCTTACCGGTCGAGGATTGACCAGCATTTCGCATAGATGTTACGATCACGTAGTTTGAAGCGACGTCTGATGCGCTAGCGAGATTAAGAGCATTCGAAACATCTGCCACAACATACATTGCAGACATCTGGTCAACTGATACATTATAGCCACTATCAGCAAAAGCGCTTAAACTAAGGTTAATACCAGAGCTATTCTTGTCAATCGAGCCGACAGAAACTAACGCCAAGGTGATAACACCCGTCGCAAAATACGGCAAAATTGCTTTTAACCGTTTAATTAGTTCTTTTCTTTTCTTGCTTGTCATAATGAAACATTACAGAGTACTTGGCAATGGAGGTAAATATTCTGATTATGCTCATACTCCGTATAACTATAATACATCACTCCGTCGTCACCTGTCAAGAAATAGAGGTATGATGTATCTGTTGGATTAGCTACAGCCATCAATGCGTTACCTCCCGGCATCGAGATTGCCCCGCAAGGAAGTCCGGCATGCTTTCTGGTATTGTAGCAAGAATCAATCTGGAGCGCCGCCTGATTGTCGCGATAGGTTGTGCGGTCTGGGTCCACTACGTCGAGTGCATAAGATACGGTCACGTCGCTTCCTAGAGGAATTCCATAGTTTAATCTTGTCTGAAACACTTGCGAAACGGTCGGCATATCTTGTGATCTGGATTCTTTTTGAATAATCGAAGCCAGGATAAAACCTTCGTAGAGTGAAAAACCACGTTCGGCATACTTCATCTCGAGATTATTGTTCTGGATAAAATTACTGGTGTTGTTTAAGAAACGCTCAATACAGGCCTGTACTGGGTTATCTACGCTGTTTTCAAAGCATCTGAACTTTTCTGGCATTAAAAAGCCTTCAAGCGAAGCACCTTCTGGAATGAAAGTCTTGCCATAGATAGAAGAATCAAAGGCCTCTGCGATTTGATCATCAGAAAAGCACTTTTCTAATTTTTCTGGCTCTAGTGGGTCTTTGTTGCATTTATGTTCCGCAAAATGTTTCTTTACGTCAAAGATAGTTTCGCCTGGTTTAACTTCAAATTCAAACTCACGAGCCTTCTTAGATTCTTCTTCTCTCACCCAAGCCTCATATGCGGCACGGTCGTCAAGTTTCTTCTTAATTAACAAACCACCACCAACGCAGCCAACAATCAATAAAGGAATAATTGGTAAAATAATAAACTTTTTTGAAAACTTCTTGACATTGTGACTAGCTTTTTTAGCATTCAAAGCAACCTTTTCGCCTTCACGTCTAGCGGCCGCTTTGGTATTGTCGGCGATTTTTTCAGCGCCGTCTTTTATTTGCTTCGCGGCAACTACTACCGGATTTTTGCTGTCGGTCGCTTCGCTTTTTTCGGTCTCTGCGGCGTTTAGCTTTTTTTCAAGTTCTTGTTCAAATGATTTGTCAAACGCGATTTCCGGTTCTTTTTCTGGTGCTGGCTTAGCTGCTGGTATCGATTTCTTTGCGGACGCCGGTTCCGGAGCTGGCGTAGGCATTGGCGTCGCTGGGGCTACTGCTCCAGTTTTCATACCTGGAATCAAAGGCGCAGTTTCAACAACTGGTGCTGGTTCCGGTTCCTCTGGCCGATAATGTTCAACATAATCCTGCAAAATAATTGTTGCAGCTTCGGCATCGATATCGCCCTTTTCGTAGGCTTTTTTACGCATTTTTAGGCGTTCTTCTGCTTGAACAGAAGTGAGAGATTCGTCCTGAAAACGTATTCTGGCATCCGGAATCTTTTCTGTCAGTTTTTTAGCAAATTGACGGACATAGACCGATTGTTGAGTTTCATTTCCTTCATTACTGCGTGGTAAGCCAATTACGAATACATTCGTATTGTTCATCTTGGCAATACGATCAATCATCTCCCATTCGGTACCATCAACATTAAAGAATCCTACCGGAGTTGCAATGCGAATGCTAACGTCTGCCTTTGCGACGCCGATTCTCTTCTCGCCTACATCTAAACCAATTACTTTCATTCGTTTTCAAATTTCTCAAATTCAATAGTTATTTTTTCTGGATCATTCGGCACGGACGATACCCAAGGGTAAGAAGTGTCGATTCTGATAGTACTTATACCGTCGATTTCTTTCAAGTCGTGCTGTGCGGTGCCAATTCCTTTACCACGGACAATTTCGATGATATCATTTTCGGTGACTGACGGGCCAGAAATATAAGTTGTTTTTAGTTTACCAGTATATTTATCATCAGTTTTAAGGAAGTTTTCGATGAATAAGCCACCATTATCTTTTTCTTCATCGCCTATTTTGTAAATGCGGTAATTATTGGCAAGTTTAGCTTTTTCAGTGATAAATTCTTTCACTTTGGTTTCATCAATCACAAAAATTGCATCTGTCACAGTCACGGTCAATGATGGTGTAACGCCGTCTTTCACTTCTTCGCCAACCTTTGGTGTGACTACTGGCTCGCCAACTGTTTGTTTGAAGCTGTTCTCGATAATAAAGATAGTATTATCTTCTTCAGCGGATTCTTTAATGGATTCGATTAAATTATATTTACTAGTGCTAATATCCCCGGTTTTAATAGTTGCGACTGTTTTTTCTACATCGGCCTGCGTAATAACTTTGATAGTTTTGTCGGTGCCACCAGCCATTGGCGCGTCTGAATATACGCTGACTGGAGCTGTAGTGGTCCACCCTTCAGATGCTGCAACGTTATACTTTGAACCAGGAGCAGTAGCAACTACTGGGACTCTGACAGATACAAGACAGCCGGAGAATACTAACGAAGATTGGCCGGCATTAATGCATTCATCATAAGTGCCATTCCAAGCCAAATCACGACCTTCCTTTGACACGTAATTTAGACCAGAAACGCTAAAGGCGGAGCCGCCGTTGATGCCAATTTTGCCTTTATTTCTAAAGTAGGCATATGCTACCACTTCACCAGAAGCATACTGGCCAACATTTTTGGTGCCGGTTGCTTCGAAATCGCGCTTAATAGTATTCTCGTTTTTTCTCTTTTCCAAATAGAATTTACCTTCGCTAGCATTTTCTTCTTCGAGCTTGCTGGTAAAGGAGACGTTTTCAGAAAAATTGTTTTGCGTGGTACGGCGGCCAACCGTAATAGTGACAGCTGGTGCAAATACGAGCGCCCAAATCAAAAACAGTATTAATAATATCAATCCAATAATAATTGCAATGGTTGTTTTCTTGTGCGAAACAATCCAAGCCAGCACCGGATTATTAGGAAGCTTCTTGTCTTTTTTCTTATCTTTTTTGTTCTTTTTGCCCTTATCTTCCGGTTCTTTTTCTTCTTCCTTTTCTTTCTCTTCTTCTGCTTCTTCTTTTTCTTCAGTCTCTTCTTCTTCCTTTTCTTCTGGTTCTTCTTCATCTTCTTCGTCTTCAACTTTTTCGGTAGCGGATTCTTCAATATCGACTTTTGCGTTTGGTACCGATGGAGCAGATTGTAAATCTTTAGTTACAGGAAGTTTTGTAGCGGCAGCAAGTTTTAAAATTGAAGGATCAGTCGTGACTAAAACGACAGATTTTTTAGCATTAGTGCCTGCTTTTGCAATGAGTTTAATATTCACAATACTGCGCAAAATACCAGCCTTCTTTGGCGGAACGAGTGCGACAATCTTTTGTTTCGAACCTTCTATTTTCGTAATGATGTCAGTTATGTCATCTTCAGGCTCGATATAAATGACGTCTTTATTCATATAAACAATTTTAGCACATTTTATTTAGCTTGTGTTAAAATATGTTTAGGATGAGTCTTTTTAATAGAACAAAACAATCCGACTCAGGCGCCGATAAAACGGTACTTGCTGAAATGGCACTCATGACAATTCATGATGGTGTTATTATTACGAACAAGACTGGCATAATCCAGTTTATTAATCCTGCTGCCGTTACGATGACCGAGTTTGATAGCCAAGATTCCGCAATTGGTCTAGACTATGGTATTTTGATTAAACTAGAAACCAAAGAAGGACGTGAACTACCAGATAACGAGAATAGTTTCATAATTGCAATGACTAGCGGGCAAAATCTTGATCGATTTGCAGCGTGCTTAATCGGTACGAAATCCGGCAAACGTATTCCAATTGCTATTTCAGTAGTAGTGGCAGACGGTGGTAACCGCATTGTAACATTTAGAGATATTACAAAAGAATTAGCCGAAGAGGGCGAGCAAGCTGAATTTATTTCAACTGCATCGCACGAAATGCGCACACCAGTTGCTTCAATTGAAGGATATCTTTCCCTTGCTCTAAATCCGCAAACCGCTTCAATCGATGAGCGTGCTCGTGGATACCTCGATGCTGCACACGCTGCATCACAACACTTAGGGCATTTGTTTAAAGATTTACTTGACGTGACCAAACTTGATGATGGCCATCTACGTCCAAACTTCCAACCGATTGAGATGGTTGGCGCCGTAAAACAAATCGCCGATGGGTATATTGTTACCGCTAAGAACGCTAAGCTTAATTTTCAGTTTGGCGCCAACAAAGCCACGGCAGTTGGTGGTTTAGATCGTAGGCTAGATCAGGTAGTATATGGATATGTCGATGTGAATTTCCTTCACGAAATCATGGACAATCTTATCGACAACGCAATTAAATATACACCAGCTGGCGGCTCAATTTATGTTAATGTTTTAGGTGATGGCGATCGTGTCCTAATTAATGTCACAGATACCGGTATGGGCATATCGTCAGATGATTTACAACACATTTTTCAAAAGTTCTATCGCGCTGATAACTCAGACACCCGCACCATTGGTGGAACCGGGCTTGGTCTGTATTTAGTGAAACAGCGAGTAGAAGCCATGGGTGGGCGCGTTTGGGCCGAGTCTGCTTTTGGTGAAGGGTCAACCTTCTACGTTTCTCTTCCGCGCATTACCGGCGAAGAGTACGAAAAACGAATGATTGCAATTAATAATACCAACGGAGGAATACAACAATGAAAGTAATGGTAGTAGAAGACGACGCTGCGCTTCGCGAAATATATAGCATTCGCATCACGGCGGAAGGATACGATGTCGTATCGGCCGGCGATGGCGAAGAGGCCTTGGCCATGGCGGTTCGTGAAAAGCCAAATTTGATTCTTTCTGATGTTATGATGCCAAAAATCTCCGGCTTTGATATGCTGGACATCCTCCGTGCGACGCCAGAAACGGCAAGCATAAAAGTTATCATGATGACGGCCCTCTCCTCCGATGACCAACGCCAACGCGGTGAACGCCTCGGCGCCGATCGTTATCTAGTGAAATCTCAAGTTGGTATTGAAGATGTTATAAACACAATTCATGAAGTATTAGGCGACAAGCCAGTAACGGCTCCAGCTGCTCCTTCGTCTGCACCAGCTGCTACTCC
>CAMNAJ010000024.1 GCA_946530935.1 uncultured Candidatus Saccharibacteria bacterium
CAAATGGCATATGCTCCTAAGGCATACGTGTATACCAATTTCACCACTCGGGCTCAAAAACTATTATAACATATTTTTTGCTTTTACGGTTGTTTATTCCAAAATAGTGATTTGATCAAGATCCGAAATCTTGATTTCGTAGGAGTCTTCGTATTTGGTAATGGTACCGCGGGCATTTAGATGTTTGTTTAAATACTTCTCTTTTGCTTCTTTTTCGGTAATGATTTTCTTTGAAATCATCAATTGAAAAGTGCCATTCTTTTTATTATCGATAAAAATGTAATAAGGCGAATCGTTAATGTATCCTGCATAAAAATCTACACATACACCACTACTACCGACGTAGTTTGCAGCTTTTTCTACTGGGATACATTTTCGCCCATTTATATAATCTTCTTCGAGTTGGGCCGCTTCTTCGGCTTCTCTTCTTGCAGCTTCGTTACTATCAACAATTTTAAAAATAGCAAACGTGATGATACCGGCTAAAACCAAGGCACTGATTATCATCCAGATTATTTTTTTAGTTTTTGAACTGATTTCTGCCTGTTGCATTTCAGAATAGGCCTTTTCGGCTTCCAATTTAGCAGTTTGGGCCTCACTCCTAGCCTTAATTGCTCGCTGCGTTTCTAGCTCCAAAGTATATCTTTTGTCATCAAAATCTTTTTTGGCTTTTTCTACTGAATTCTTCATTCTTTCGAGCGTTGCTCGTTCGTCACTAAGTGCCTCTTTTAATCTTTCAGCATTTTTCTTTTTCGCTTCCGCCTCTTTAATTTTATTAACCAATTCTCTTTCCTTATTCTTGGCTAGTTCCATTAATTGTTCGGCGTGTTCGTATTTTTCGTTTGCTTCGCTTACGGCATCGATACTGCTAAGATTAACTGGATGATAATCGTGGTATGGTTTAGCCTCAAAATATGACGCAATTTGTTTTATGTCAACATCTTTTGCATTCTTGACGCCGATAATATCTCGAATCCGGTTTAAATATTGAAATGCATTAGTCACTGAAAACCACGACTGATATTTGCCTGGAACCTTATTCATGATCTTCATGTCTTTTTGAAAACAGACTACACAAGCAATACCAAATTTTCCATATTTGTCTTCGCCAATCAGGTCTTCGGCCCAGATTTTCTGCTTTAAGAGTTGCTCAAATGGGTTAATTGATTTTCCGCCACCGATAATTACGCCGTCGTGTTTCCAAGGCATGTTTTCAAAGGCATTTCCTTCTGGTAGCCATAATTTGCCTTCATGGTTCTTAAAATCGATGAGTACTAATCTGTTTTTTGTAATGAGAACGCAATCAGGTTTTAGATATTTATTACTTGGCACAACTGGATGGCCAATCAAAATACCATCAAGTTCCTCTTCTTTAAACATTTCAAAAAGATTGCTCGAGAATTCACGGAAAAAATCATATTCGTAATCTCTCGACGCCTCATCACCTCTATAAATGCTAAGACCCATTTTTACTCCTTAAAAAAATTATAGCATAAACATTGATGCTCTTTTTCTAAAAAATAAATCCGGCATTTGCCGGATCTATTATTTAAGCATTACGTTTAGACATTGCGTATGCTGTGCCACTCATAGTGAGGAGGCCAAGCACGAAAGCTAAGTACAAACCGTCTTCCGGACCAGTGGTAGGAAGTTTTGAAGAAGTTGATGGGGTAGTGGTTGTAGAAGGCTTAGTAGTCGTGGTTGGCTTGGTTGAAATCGTACCAACGGTTGACGTTTCAGACTTCTTGTCATCTTCTTTCTTATCAGTTGAAGTCTTTGAATCCGTATCCGTTTTTTCGGTTTCGGTCTTTTTATCATCAGAGCTATCAACAATCGAGAATGAAGAATTATTGTCATTACCACCAACACTCTTCTTAGATTTGTTCGTCGCAACAATAATAATCGCAGCGATGAGGGCCAAAATAAGGATCATCGAAACAGCAACAATAATGATGATTTTGCGGCGTTCAGCTTTCTCTAAATCGTTGTTAGTATAATACATATAAAACTCCTTATGCATCTATTATATCACACTTTTGCTAAAAATACAATAGCATATTAATATAATTGCAATATTAACAACAAAATGTTTATACTTTAAATTCTACCTCTGGTAAATTGAAATGTGCGCACCAGCGTATTGATTGGTTTTTTGCAGTTTCAGCCCCGGAAGTTCCGGTGCATCTCCTGGATGCGATAAGACAAAAATGCCATTTTCGGCCACGAATTGAACAAGGTGTTGCACCTCTGAAGCGTCAAACTTATCGTATGGTGGATCAGCTAACACCAGATTATATTCTTCGTCGTCCTTATAATTCTTTACCGAGCAGACTTCAACCGTCCCATCTACGCCCAGAGTCTTTAAATTGGTTTTGATTACCTCTGCTGCAGCACGATTTTTTTCTATAAATACTGCGTAAGCCGCCCCTCTAGAAAGCGCTTCCATTCCCAAGGCCCCGGAGCCGGCGTAGGCATCTAGAACCGCAAAATCGAGAAGATTATTACCAATCATGTTAAAAAGAGCAATTCTTTCTCTGGCACCCATCGGATGCGTACCGGTACCCGGCGTCATTAATCTTCTACCCTTAAGTGTCCCGGCTGTAATAAATACCGCTTCTCCATTTTTTAGTGCCATATTGCTCCTTAATTTAGAGTTGTTAGCTGCTGGTACTTAGAAATCCCAGCTCTAAGTTCTTCGTATTTTAACATATTTCCGTCATTTTGCAAAAATTTTTCAACATCTAGCTGTGCGCGGTGGATTAGCTTTGTATCTGTTAAAGTCGCAATTCTAAGATCTAAAGCACCGTGCTGCAAGGCGCCATAAATCTCACCTGGGCCACGGAGTTTAAGATCGACCTCAGCTAGATAAAAACCATCAGTAGATTTTTCGAGTTCCAAAAGTCGCCTAGAAGGGTGGTTCTCGCCGGAAGTGATTAAATAACAATAAGATTTTACGCTTCCTCGGCCAACGCGACCGCGGAGCTGATGAAGTTGAGCCAGACCATAATTTTCGGCATTTTCAATAATCATAAGAGAGGCATTTGGCACGTCTACGCCCACTTCAACCACTGTAGTAGACACTAAAATGTCGATTTTGTTAGTGGCAAATCTTTCCATAATTTCATCTTTTTCATTCGGTTTCATCCGGCCGTGCAAGAATTCAATTCTAAAATCCGGAAATAGTTTCATTAGTTTCGTCGCTCGTGATTTTACCGAAGTAGTTTCGGTGGTGGGATTGTCATCAATCGCCTTACAAATCCAGTAAACCTGCTGGCCAGATTTAACTGTTCGTAGAATTTCTGGGTAAAGTTTGTCTTTCATATCTATTTCGGCCAGAATACTCGTTTCAATCGGCTGTCTACCTTTTGGTAATTCATTTAAAATCGAAACATCAAGATCGCCGAACACGGTTAGCTGCAAGGATCTTGGAATTGGCGTCGCGGTCATCGCGAGAAGGTGCGGTGCTTTATCTTTTGGTGATTTTAGCGCTAGTTTTTGCCTCTGCTCTACGCCAAAACGGTGTTGTTCATCAATAATAACGAGTCCGAGGTTTTTGAACTCGGTGTCATCTGTAAGGAGCGCATGCGTACCAATTACAAAATCTATTTCGCCAGCTAGAATTTTCTTTTTTAGTTCCTCTTTTTTCTTCGTGGCGCCAGTAAGAAGCGCCACTTTAACACCAAAAGAAGATAAAAGCTTGGATAGTCCTTCGAAATGCTGAGTCGCTAAAATTGCAGTAGGCGCAAGTAGTGCTATCTGTAGATGTGCCGTGACGGCCTCGTATGCCGCCATCGCGGCCACCATGGTCTTGCCCGACCCCACATCGCCCTGTAAAAGTCTATTCATTGGCGTGGTTTTTTCCATATCTTGAAAGATTTCCCAAGCCGCTAGGCGCTGCGCATTGGTTAGTTTAAATGGCAGCTTACTGACAAAATCACGTATTTTTTCTACATTAAAAGGTACTGGCGAAGCCGTTAGCTTTTCGTTTTCCTGGCGATTTAGCTTTGAAGCCAAAATTAATTCAAATAATTCCTCGTAGGCAAGATAATCGCGGCCCTCTTTGGCTACTTTTGCTGAACTCGGAAAATGTACCTTAAATAAAGCTTCCTTTCTCGTCCCTTTAGGCACGGTAGGAAGTAAATCCGGAATTTCTGCAAATCTTTCTCGAGAATTATTAACTAGCCTCCTAAAATCATTCGATTTAATTGATCCGTGCGCAACATAAATTGGCGAAAAACCAGAGTTTAAATCTACATCCGTGACTAAAGCGGCCGAAGGCGAAGTAATCTGATACCGGCCGTTTTTTAGCTCATATATGCCCGTAAAATAGTATTCTTTATCTGGCGAAAACTGCCTGACTCTATAACCTTGATTAAACCAAACTACGCGAACTGCCCCGGAATGGTCTCTGACCACGCCTTCCGTAATGGATAGCCTTTTCCTTCTAGACGGTCGAGTGGAAAGCGAGTCGATTTTGCCTCTGACTACCACTTTGCCTGGCCGCATCGAATTAATATCGATTGGCGCTGAAAAGTTTTCGTAATCACGTGGCAGATTATAGAAAAAATCGCGAAGGGTTTTAATCCCCGCTTTTTTTAAAACAGCGGCGGTTTTTGGTCCAATCCCTTTCAAACTTTCTACCGACTCCATCAGGTTCATAACTCTATTATACTACACCTTAAAACTTGAATTTTTAGCATAAGTGTGGTATAATATATATTATAGCTGTAATTCTATTAAGGGGGGACAAAAATGAAAAAAACAGCCGAACCTTTAGAAGGTGCTCTAAGCATGACCAAAGAAGAGATGGACCGTCTCGACGTTAGTACCAAATCGATTCTCGAAATGTTGAAACTTCACGGTTTTCATTCTGAGGGCTTCGAACCACACATGGTGTTTCGCTATATGGTAGATTGTACAGACCATGACTTAAACGGTTCTGGGAGTTCCGTAATGGATCAGAACTTGATGTTTTTCGGTCTGGAAGGATGTAATCCTAAAGAAAGCGGCAGCGAAGAAGATATTTATTATTATTCTTCAGCGAAAAAAATCGTCGAGCACTTGGCGCATAACGAATGTATCTATCCCGGCGCCGGATGTGAAGTCCGTGTGTATGTCAAAGGTAGTTTCAATAATCTTCGGGTCATTGCGACGCTCTTAAATGGCTGGAAACACTGGCGCTACGAGATCAAAAACAATTGTTCGTACGAAGAGTTGGTCTGGACCATCAAAGAGTTAGGGGCACTAAAAATGCTTCCTGAGGAAGCATAAAACCGGGCTTTTGCCCGGTTTTATTTTGCTTTTTTAGAGTGTTCTTCGCGCCATTTTTTAATTTCACCGTGATTGCCAGAAAGTAGGATATCTGGCACGGTCATACCACGAAAATCGTATGGTTTGGTATATTGCGGATACTCTATATTATCACCATCAGAAAATGATTCAATTGCCGCGGACTGTTCGCCGCCAAGTACGCCTGGAATCAAGCGTACTACCGAGTCGATGATAATTAACGCCGGTAATTCCCCGCCGGTTAAAACGTATTTGCCTAGCGAGACTTTATAATCGCAAATCGAAAGAATTCTTTCATCATAACCTTCGTAGTGTGGACAGAAAATGATATAGTGAGCGTTCTTATCCGTGCCGGTTTCAGCTAATTTTTGGGCCATTTTTTGGTCCCAAGTTTCACCGGCCGGCGTTGGGATTATCACCTTAACATCGGGATCTTTAGCTTTTACTGATTCAATAGCATTAAAAACTGGTTCACAGCGCATAAGCATTCCGTCGCCTCCGCCATAAGGCGTGTCATCGACTGAACGATGCGGCCCTAAACCAAATTCTCTTAAGTTCACAAAATCAAACTCTGCCAAGCCCTTATCTACGGCCTTCCACATCATCGAAGTTTTTAGATAAGGCTCCAGAGCTTCCTGAAACAAAGTAATAATCGTAAACTTTATCATATAGATATTATAACATAAAATTAAAACCACCGCCAGTAGCGGTGGTTGGGTGATGCCATCAGTAGACGCAGATGGCGCCGCCTCTGTAATGGATCTTGAAGACCATATCTCCGTCAATGTTTTTGACGGTTTCCAGGCCATCGAACCTGGTCAGAGAGCCATGTTGAGTATTGGCGTAGGTGTAACCATTGTCGAGAAAATGGAATTCACCGGGGCCGCGGAGATAACCGTCCTGATTGGGTTCGGCAAAAGCGGCCCGAAGGCAGGCATAAACCTCGCTGCGATCGGCGTAAGTCAGCATTCTGCTGTAATACACCATGGACCAGCACGGGATACCCTTATAGCGGATAGTCGTAATGCCGGTGGCAGGTTCTCCCAGGAACCAGCGGTTTTCGTAGGACCAGTGTCCTTCTTTATACGTCTGAAGTTCCATGCCGTCGTCCAGCGCGGTTCCCTTTACTTCGAACTCAGATTGCAGCCCCTTTCTCAGGAATTTTTTCAGCTCCTCGCCATGTTCTTCCATAAAGTTCATCCCCAAAGGCTTCTTCATATTTGGTTCTCCCCCTTTATATAAGAATAGTGTGTGCCTTAGGACAAACATATTTTATCATGCATTTGACAAAAAATCAAGCAAATACCCCTAAAACAAAGGAGACGGCTTAAGCCGTCTCCGCGCTGATGCGCGCCCACCCTTGGGGCACATTGGTTTGTTTTAATCCGCTGTTTGTTTTAATGTAAGTCTCCACACTCCACTAATAGTCAGTGGAACCCCTGTGAAGCGTACCAGCTTATCTCCATAATAAAGCATAAGCGCTATTTTGTCAAGCGGATTTTTTACCAGTCTTCCACAAGGGTAAATTCTTTTCCGGCAATCGAAATAATCGATTCTGGCTCGGCACCCATTGAAGTAAGTTCAGCACGAATGCCAAGTTTTTTCATAATGTCGCGGAGACGGTTAACCGAAGCGTAGTTATTTAGGTCGGTACGACGAGCAAATTTTTCAATTTTTTCGCCTGTCACTACAAATTTACCATCTTCAGTTTTTTCGACTTTCCA
>CAMNAJ010000025.1 GCA_946530935.1 uncultured Candidatus Saccharibacteria bacterium
CCCTGCCGGCCTGTTTTCCCCGTAATATATACAAGGTGGGTAAGATCTTATGCGATACACCCACGGGTGTAAGCCACGAAATCCCTAAAACATGATTATTCAGGAAAATCATGCTGCCGGTAGGGCTATTTTTATTATATCATATAGAGCAAATACTTGTCTATTTTACACCGACAAGAAGATAAAAGAAGTCTAATACAAGATTCATGCCGCCAACCATGAAGCCGGATAAAAGTTCACTAAAGATGAGGATCAAAACATATACCAGAATGATGCCGTAAATTTCGATTCTATCCATTACTCTGCGGACGGCGTCTGGAGAAAGCGCATAAAGGATGCGCGACCCATCTAGAGGAGGAATCGGAATTAGGTTGAATAGCATAAAACCAAGGTTCGTAAAAACAAGCTGAGTAAAGATAGTGGCCCAGATTTCGCCACCGGTGCCATAAAGTATTCCTGAAAGATGTCCAATTAAAAACGAAATTAGCGCTAACAAAAAGTTGGCAAACGGACCCGCAAACGCAACAAGCGCCATTCCCCATTCGTGCCATTTTAAATTACGAAAGTTAACCGGCACTGGTTTAGCACCACCAAATACTGGCGCATTCATCATATATAATAATACCGGCACAATAATAGACATATATGGATCGATATTAGCAATTGGGTTTAAAGTCAGGCGACCGGCTTCTTTTGCAGTATTATCTCCCAGCCAATAAGCCATCACTCCATGAGCAAGCTCATGAAGCGAGATGGAAAAAACTACTACAACTATAACAATAATGAGACCGACTAGGTCGAAGTTCATTAGCTTAGTACCACCACTTCTTTAGTGGCTGGAAGTGAGTCGAGGGATTTGATCTTCAATTTCTTTTCGGAACGAGCGGTAAGTTTTAATTCTGATACCATACTATCTACATTGCCCATTGATACTACAAGCTTTGGTTCGATTTCGCGAATGGCGCGGATTGATGAGGTACAAAGAACGTCTGCGACAATATCATCAAGACATTCTTCGATGCCGCCAGTAATCCCAACATGCACGCCACCAATTTCTACATCATAAATCGTTTTGCCACTTGGAGTTGCAATGCCACGGATAGTGGCGTCGCCAATTTCAAATTCACCAGGTCCAGAAATTTTGCCAATAGAAAGATTGGCGTCGATTAGGGATTCGGCAACATTAAACTTAATGGTGGTTTTTTTAGTGGTGATTATGATGTCGTCTTGGGATTTGCTCTCGATATCAAACATATTGCTCCTTATTTTATGATTTTTTCTGGATCGTAAATTTCGGTAATTTCCATTTCAAACACGTCTTCTAGGAAACGGTCATGTACGCTTTTTCTGTAAGTGAAGTCCTCGGTTGACATGATGACGTAATTGATTGGTTTTCCCTGCTTCTTTTCAACGACTTCAGCCCAACGAGTGAGTTTCTTGGTTTTGTCGTTTCCAATAATAAGTAAGTCGACGCCGTCTTGGCCAGGCAGACGATTGGTGATGATAAGGCCTTTCAAATAGTTCTTAACTGGACGGCAGTATTCTTCCCACGTAGTAGCGTGTACATCTTTTTCACGCGTTGCATCAATTTTTTTCGCAAAAATGTCGATTAATGGTCGATAAAATGGGTGCTTGCTATTAGCCGAGTAATAAACTTTATTATCAAAAGTTTCGTTTTTAATAATACCAATACTTTCAAGGTTTAGAAGCTCGCGACGTACAGAATTAATCTGTTCTTCGATGACTCTAGTCATCTCACGAACGTAAAATGATTTTTCTGGGTTTTCGAAAAAGAGCTTTAAAAGTTTGGCACGAGTCTTGGAACCAAACAATTTTTCTATTGGCGTATTATTTTCTTTACTCATCCTATAATATATTTTAGCACAAAAGGATAAATCTGTTCAAGTTCTAGCCACTTGATGTTTTCATTTCGTTTAAACCATGTGAGTTGGCGTTTGGCTAAATGATAGTCTTCATAAAAACACTGTTCTTTTGCTTCTTCTAGACTCAGCTCGCCATTTAGGTATTTCCAGGCGTATTCATATATGTCACTCTTCATGGCGCCACTTCCCCATCCGTATTCTTCTACTAGTTCTCTGGTTTCTTTATACAAATCTTCGCTAAACATTTGATCTATACGTTTTTTCAGTCTTTCGCGAAGTACCCCTGTTTCCCACTTAATGCCAATAATTAGAAAATTGCCTTTTACCTCTGTTCTGTCTGTACAACTTTTTTGTTCAAAGTCGCCGATTTTCTGGCCGGTTGGGCCTTTGAAATGATAGTCATAAATGAGGGCGTCAATGTAGAGTCCAGTGCCGCCAACAATCATTGGAACATGCCCGCGCGAACGAATTTCTGTTATTTTTTGCTCTGCATATTCTTTCCAATCAGCCACGGTAAATCTTTCACCTGGTACAACTAAATCTAAACCAAAATGTGGCACACCATCCATTTCTTCTTTGGTAGGCTTAGCGGTCCCGATATCCATTCCTTTATAAATCGCACGAGAATCAGCAGAAATTATTTCACCGCCGATAGCTTTCGCGATTTTAATAGAAACGCCGGTCTTACCGGAGCCGGTAGGGCCAAGGATAACTATGACAGGCGGGTCCTGTCCGAACGCCTTTTCCTCGGGCCGCTCCGGGCCGCTCGGCCAAGTCTTAGGCCCTTCGGAAAAGTCATTTCGGCCACCCGCCGGCGTCATCATATCTATTTCAAGTCCTTCAGGAAGCTGGCGAGTTTTGTTAGTTTAACTTTTTCTTCTTTATCGCGGAGGCGGATAGAAACAACTTTTTCTTCAGCGTCTTTTGGACCGACTACAAGAATAGCAGGAATCTTAAAGTCAGTAGCACGCTTAATCTTCTTCCCTAGTGAATCGGAAGTATCGTCAATTGTGTAGCGAAGTTCGTTATACTTTAGAGGTTTATCAAGAACGATGCCGTCCAAGATTTCTTTGATTTCATCAACATATTTAGAAACAGTGTTATTTACCGTCACAATACGTACCTGTTCTGGGGCACACCAGAATGGGAACCAACCACCAGTATGTTCAATAAAGACCGAGAGGAAGCGCTCAATTGAACCAAGTGTAGCGTGATGAATCATAACTGGGCGTTCTTTTTCGCCTTTAGCGTTGGTAAATTCAAGGCCAAAGCGTTCTGGCTGGACAAAATCGAGCTGGATGGTTGCAAGCTGATGTTCGCGGCCAATGGCATCTTCGGCCATGAAATCAATCTTTGGACCGTAGAAGGCAGCTTCGCCTTCTTGTTCGAAGTAATCGAGGCCATTATCGATAGCGGCCTGTTTAATTTGATTCTGAGCCATTTCCCAAAGGGCTTTGTCGCCAAGGTATTTATCCTCGTCTGAACGATAAGAAAGGCGAGCGCGAAGCTTTTGCATACCCATGGTTTCATAAAGTTCCTTAACGATGGCAACTAAGCGCTTTACTTCGTCTTTAATCTGGTCTTTACGGCAGAAGACGTGTGAATCATCCTGAGTAAGTGAACGTACGCGGGAAAGGCCGCCAAGCTCGCCGGTTTTTTCATCACGATAGTCGGTGGTAGCTTCCATATAACGAACTGGCATTTCTTTGTAGGTACGTGGACGAGAGGCAAAAATCTGAGCGTGATGAGGACAGTTCATTGGTTTCATCGCAAAATCTTCGCCGTTAACCTGAGAGTGAACCATAAAGAGCTCATCGCCAAATTTAGCATAGTGACCAGAAGTCTTATAAAGATCGGTCTTAGTGATATGCGGGGTCCAAACTTTCTTGAATCCTTCACGACCACGTAAACTTAGAGAGTAATTAGCCATGAGTTCACGGAGTTCGGTGCCGCGAGGAGTGAAGAGTGGCAACCCTGCACCAACGAGGTCTGAGAAACAGAAAAGATCAAGCTCTTTACCAAGTTTACGATGGTCTCTGGCTTTTGCTTCTTCTTGGCGTTTCAAGTATTCATCAAGTTCTTCTTCGGTTTCAAAAGCGACACCGTAAATACGAGTGAGCATTTCCCTTTTCTCGTCACCACGCCAGTAAGCACCAGCTACGCGAATGAGTTTAAAAGCACCAACTTCGCCAGTGTCTTTAACGTGTGGACCTTTACAAAGATCGATAAAGAGGTCACCCATATCATAAAATGATATTTCGGCATCTTCTGGAAGATCCTCGATGAGTTCAATCTTATATTTCTGCTTATGGTCACGAGCCCAATTTAAAGCGTCCATCTTGTTTGAAACACGTTTTACCATTGGGAGCTTGCGAGAAACGATACCGCGCATCTTCTTTTCGATTTTTTCCAAATCAGCATCAGATACTTTAGCTTCACCAAAATCAATATCATAATAAAAACCGTTATCAATAGCAGGGCCAATTCCGAATGTGGCTGTTGGATAAAGCTCCTGTACCGCTGCAGCAAGAACATGGCTCAGCGTATGACGCATTTTTTCTAGATTGTCTGAGGTTTTCATCCTTTATCCCTTCCTTTAATTGATATCTTTTAATTATACCACAAAAAAGGGGTGATTAAGATATAAAAACACTAAATACTCCTAAACTTGTGCGTGAGCGCGATCTGGGAATTTGAGGTCTTTAAGAAGCTTTTCGGCAGTTTCAACATTACTGGAATACAGGTGAATTAATGAAGTTTTATAAACAGTTAGGTAAATGTGCGGATTAGTCGAGGTAAGACACTTAAAGAATTCATCGGAATCTTCCAAAATAGTATAATACTCAGAAGTGGAGCTGAGGTAGTCCTTAAACCCATCGATATCTTCATAGTTTTCATTTAATACAACGAAGGTAAATTCAAAAGTGTCTTCTGGACGCTCATCTTCTTTTTCTGGATCAAATCTACAAATGTATTGGTTTTTAACCTCAGCGTCGGCTTCTCCGCCAACAACGTACCATTCTTCGTCTTCGCCCTCTTTTAGCTTTATAAATTCGTAATTATCGTAGCTTTCACAAACCTTTTTAGCAAGGCGTGGACCTCTTGGATCATCTAGCGGAACCACCCCTTCGCCACTTTGGTTATCGCCGATTTTAATGATTCCGCCAAAGAATAATACAGCGAAGACTGCTATGATACTTAAAATAAGAACTACTAGAGTAGCAATATTGCTCTTACGCTTTGAAGCGGTCTTTGTTGTAGCGGTGTGAGACATGATGATAGCATCTGCAATAGCGCTAGCGTCTTTAGTTTCTTCTTCAATTTTGGCTTTTATAGTAGGATCGACAGGAGCTTTATTCTCTTCTGGAACTTTTTCTTCCATAGGAGTGTTTTTAATATCATCGTTTGGCTCTGGGGCGACATTCTCGTGGTTTTCTTTTGGTTCTGGTTCTTCGTGATGCTCTTCGATATGTTCTTTTGACTGTTCTTCAGTGTGCTCAACAATTGGCATTGGCACGTTTTTTGAATCATCGTTTGGTGAATCTTTTGGTTCAGAAGATTTGCGACTCGGAATAACAAGTGGTTCTGGCGTTTTTTCTTTTGGGAGTGGTTTTGGTAATTCCATTCTTATTCTCCTTAATTATTTGATACGCAATAATACTTGTTACCATCGGCGGAAGGATGCGTCAAGGCGTACTGGCCTTCGGCGATTTGAAGAGTTTCATTTTCGCCGGCACAATTCGAATTATAGTGAAGCGTAATGGCTTCTTTCATGGCAAGATCTTCGCTTGCAGCGGCAGAGGCTTGGAAAGCGTAAGACTCGCCATCCTTGTTTTTGATATTGGCGAGATAACCAGAATAAAGCTCGTCTAAAGCAGTAGTGCCGGTGCCGGTGATTTCTAATTGTGATTCCCCTTCTAGCACTGGTAAGGCACCTTTATTGGCAATGTAATTTGAAATACTAATATTAAAGCTTTGAAGAGCGGTTTTAATAGATTCATCGGTTTTTGCATTTTCAATTTTAGCCGCAGTGGCTTCTGGGTCTGCGTGAGAGCGATCTGGGTATTCTAATTGATTTAGAATAGTTTCAGCAGAATCAATTTGACCAGTTCTAATGAAAGTCATTGAATTTTTGTAAACGATGAAATAGTTGTAAAGTGGGCCAGAAACAGTCACTACTTTAAACATTTCTAAAGTGTTTTCAAGTACAGTAACATTACTGTCACCATTTTTGCTGGCGTCTCTATAGCTGCCTACAAGATTATTGTTCTTTTCGTCATCAAATTCAGAAAAATTGCCATTAAAGAAAACTGTAACGATTTCTTCGGAAGTATCACTGCCACTTTCGATTGTTGTTTCTGGTGGAGTAATACAGTGATGAATACTTTCGGTATCGTCGCCTAATATTACTTTATAGGAATCATATAATTCATCTTCTGGAAGCATCTCGGCATAATTCAAACCGCGCGTAGTACAAACTTCTTCGATTTTGGCCGCGGTTGGGCCGGCGGCAATCTTTTCTGGTTCTGGCTTGGTTTTTCTGCCACTAAAATCTAAGACTCCGGTAGCCATTAATGCGATTACTACGCCAGCAATGAGGAATAAAACAAGACATAATAATAACAATGTTTTTGGTTTTTTCTTGGCTGGCGCAATAGTTTCGGTTGGAGCATCTAGCGATGTTGATTTTACGTCAGTAATGGCTTTTTCGAGGGCTTCAGCAGCAGAAATTGGTTCAGGTGTTGGAGCAACAGGTGTTGGAGCCGGAGCTGGAGTGGCAAGGGCTGGAGCCGGAGTAGGCGCAACAGGACGTGGAGCAGGAGTTGGCGCCGGTG
>CAMNAJ010000026.1 GCA_946530935.1 uncultured Candidatus Saccharibacteria bacterium
TTGCGGCCAAGATCTAGATTTTCCATCATCCAACAGTTACCATCTAAGAGACGTTGGATGACATATGAATGGCCGTCGCGGCTATCATAAACAGTTGAAGCGGTTGAAGTACAATCGTTTGTGTTGAGATTTTGGATAGCGGGACCGGCACTCGCATTGAGAGTTTCCGATCCGTCACCGATGGTATAGGTGGTACTAGCAAGTGAGCTGTCGCCTAATGAGCCAGTAGTAACTGCGCCCCAGCCTGTAAATACATAGCCATCAGCGACGGTAGCGACTAGATTATAGGCCGTGTCGGCGACGAGACCGGTTACTACGCAACCAGTTGAGCTGGTGCACTCGGTGCCGTTTAGGGTTACTTTTTCGATACCAGTGGAAGTTTTAATAGTAATATCATAAGTTAAGGTGGCGGTGAGTGTGAATTTAACTTTACCAGCGTAGTTGCCGCCTGGCTGGGTGGTGGAGGCTTTAGCAGAGTAGGTTGTAAGAATGGAAGAACCAGTGCTACCATCTGTAGCACCGTCATAAGAGGAGATTAAAGTGGTTTCATTCGGTACGACATGGTTAGAATCAAAACTGTTTTCGATGGTTAAACTGGCTGGTAGATAAGAAGAAGTGTCTTTTGATATTTTCATAGACCAGTTGGAAACGTTGCCGGTGCCAGTGCCGGTTGGGATGGTAAGATTATTAGACGAATTAATAAGATTAGTGTTACCATCTGTATTATTGGAATAACCGATAGCATAAACTTGGTGATTTACGGAGTTTTGGCAAACAGTGGTGATTTTGGTGGTACCAAAATCAGTGGCGTTTTCACCTAGTCCAATGGTCGTTGAGTGTTCGGCGGTAACTGTGCTTGAAAAAGAACAGCTGCCCGGATCGCCGGAGACTTGATTAGTATCAAGAGCGCCAACCAGAGTTGGAGTCAGTTTCAAAACGAAACCGGCCAAAAAAGTTGCGACTAAAAGAAATCTAGTTATGATTCGATCAGAATAACACCTAGCGTAGGATAAGAATTTTTTGTTTTTATTACCCAAAAACATTTTTGTATGACCTTTTTCACCTCTTATTGTAGCAAGCATAATCAGTATAGTAAATATTGATTTTTCTAAAAAATATTTTATAAAATATTATCGTAAATAATTGAATTTTAAAAACCGTTTTACTATAATTAAATTAATTAAATGGAGGAATCATATGAAAAAATATGTTGCCGAATTCATCGGTACTGCTGTTTTGGTGCTGATAGGTTGCGGTACGGCGATGACCGTTGGATGCGATCCAATACTTGGCAGTGGTTATCTAATTACTGCTCTAGCATTTGGTTTGGGGCTTCTTACCATGGCGTACAGTATTGGCAATATTTCGGGGTGTCATATTAACCCAGCTGTGTCGCTTAGTATGTTGATATCAAAGAAAATTGATGTAAAAGAATTCTGTGGATATGTGGTTTCACAGGTTCTTGGCGCTTTTGCTGGTGCAGGTCTTCTTGCTGCTATCTTTAACGGTGGTGGAATTGCCGACATGACTGGCGGATTTGGTTCAAATGGTTTGACTGGCGTAGGCGAGAATGCCTGGGTTGGTCTTCTTGTTGAGGTTTTACTCACATTTGTTTTTGTAATTGCAATTCTTGGCGTTACTGCTAAGAAAGCAAATCATGGTAATGTGGCTGGTCTTGTAATTGCTTTATCGCTCGTAGCTGTGCACTTAATTGGTATCGGTCTGACTGGGACTAGCGTAAACCCAGCACGTTCAATTGGGCCAGCTATTGTATCGGCAATCGCCGGAAACGGCGCACCAATGGGTGCTCTTTGGGTATTCATCGTAGGACCGATGCTTGGTGGAGCGCTTGCTGCCTATACGTACAAATATCTAGAGAAATAATTAGATACTAAAATCTGGCTTTTAATGGCCAGATTTTTTAGTCTTGATATTTGATATAATAAGAATATGAATATTTTATACTGTGGCGATACCGGAATTAGTCGTGGCGTACTGGTGTCGATTCTGTCACTTTTGAAACACAACAGGTCTGAGCTTAATATTTATATTTTGACAATTAATTATAAAGACACAAAACCATTTACAGATAAAACAACTGCATTTTTGGATGACTTAGTAAAAAAGACAAATTCTAAAAGTTTTGTAAAGAAAATTGATGCCACAAAAGTTTTTACAGAGAATTTACCAGTAAAAAATATGAAAACTTATTTTACACCGTGTTCGATGCTTCGTCTTTATATTGATAAAGTACCGGAAATTGCTGAACTTGATCGGGTTTTGTATTTAGATTACGACGTGGTTTGTCGAGCAAATATTTCGGAATTCTATAATACCGATTTGACTGACGTTGAGGCAGCCGGCGTGCTTGATATTTATGGGAAAAATTTCTACCACTACAACTTCCCAAAAACAGACTATATGAATTCTGGCGTGATGCTTTTCAATATGGAAGAATGTTTGAAAAGTGGCATGTTTTCGAGAGCAGTTGCTAAATGTATGAAGCGTTGGATGATGCTGGCGGACCAAGCGGCACTAAATAAGTCGATAAAAAAACGAAAATTGATGCCGCGAAAATATAATGAACAAGGCGAAAGGCCACAAGAAGATACAGTTTTGCATCATTTTTCAAATAACTTTAAATTTTGGCCCTATTTTAGAGTGCAAAAAGTAAAACCATTTGAAATTGATAAAATCCACAAGATTTTGAAAATCACCGAGTATGATGATATACTCATGAAATATGAAGAGCTTAAGGGGAATCTATAATGGCTAAAGCAGTTTTGTTTCAGGGCGATTTGCCGAAGGAAGAACGAGTTTTTTATTATGAGTCTGAGGAAGATGATCCAATTAAAACTGATGAGCAGGAAAGAAAACAGAAGGTTTTACTGCCGGAAGGATATGAATTTATTCCAAAGAATATATTTGTAAGAATGTATTCATCAATTCTATTCAGATGTTTTAAGGTTTTTGCTAGGTTTTATGCGCGTTTTTATTTGCATATGAAAATTGTGGGGCGAGAAAAATTTAAGAAGGCAAAAGGGACTGGTTATATTATTTATGGAAATCATACTAATCCGTTCCATGACGCTTTTTCTCCGGCTTTAGTGGCGGATAGGAGAATTTTTACAATTATTTCACCAGTCAATTTAAAACTGCCTGGTATAGGTAAGTATTTACCAATGATTGGTGGAATCCCGCTTGGTACAAACGAAGCTGAAAAAAAGGCGATGAATGAAGCGGTTGATAAAAGAATAAAACAGAAGAAATGCTTAGTTATTTATCCAGAAGCTCACGTATGGCCATATTATACTGGCATTCGTAAGTTCCCAGCGGGTGATAAATCGTTTAAGTATGCTACTAGAAATAATGTACCAATTTTTACGATGATTACCACTTATCATAAATCAAAAGTTAAGGAACAGGCGAGACCAGATATGACAGTGTATGTAGATGGACCATTTTATCCAGATCCGAAAAAAACAGAGGATGAGAATCGTGCTAAACTTGCTGAAGAAGCTTATGAAAGTATGGTAAAATGGAGTAAGAAGAGCACGTATGAGTATTTTCAATACCGGCATAAATCTACTAAACGGAAATAAAGTTGTACCTGTTTTTTTGACGATATCAAATGATTACGCGCAATATGCAGCGGCTTCGATTAGTTCTTTGATGAAGCATGCGAACCCTAACCGTAATTATCGCGTAATAATTATGTATGATAGGTTAAGTTTACCGAATCGTTGGCGCCTTCGTAATATGGTGTCAAAGAATGTTGCAATTGAATTTCGTAAAATGAAATTTAATTTGCATCTTCAAATAATTAGAACGTATTGTGCTACTAAAACAGGAACAGGTGATTTTTTCTCTAAAACTGTTTATTATTATCGAGCATTTATTGCGAGACTTTTTCCGCAGTATGAAAAGGCAATATATATTGATAGCGATACAATTTTACTTGATGATATTGGCAAAATGTTTGATATAGATCTTGGCGATAAAGCAATGGCTGCCAGAATTGATCCAAAGGTTACAAATGTGCCAGAGTTTAAAGGCTATGTTGAAAATGCACTAGGCATACCAGCTAGTGAGTATGTTAATTCTGGTGTGCTTTTAATGGATTTGAAAAAATTACGTAAGCTCCATTATATTACGCGTATGACCGACTTGATGAAAGATTATGATGTGAGTTTAGTGGCTCCAGACCAGGATTATTTGAATTTGATTCTTCGCGGTAAGATTATGCCACTTGATGATAGCTGGAATCTGGAACCAACTAAAGATTTGCCAAAGGATGCGAAACTTCTGCATTTTAATTTATTCAACAAGCCATGGCATTATAGCAATGTGTTTTGCGAAAAGTATTTTTGGAATGCAGCTAAAGGCACTGGTTTCTATGGTGACTTACAGAGAACAAAAAAGAATTTTACTGAAGAAATGCAAAAAGAAGATCATGAAAAAGTTGCTGCTTTAATCGCAAAAGCCGGTGAGCTTGCTAAGGCAAAAAAACCAATCATTAAGTTTGAAGACAAATAAAAAATGGAGGCGCCTACCGGAATTGAACCGGTGTACGCGGTTTTGCAGACCGCTGCGTAACCACTCCGCCAAAGCGCCACCTTGTTTTATTATAGCATAGATTAATATCTTTGCATGATGATAATGCCAGACACTACTAGAATAGTTGCAATTAGATGGACTAGGACTGTTTTCTTATTTAATTTTTCACGGCCGAAGTTTGGCCAAATGAGAGTTAGAACAATACCAAGGAAGAAAATTACAATTGGTGTCGCGGAATCAGTGGCAACAGAAGCGATTGCTACGGCTGGCGCCAAGGTAAGTGCGGCGCGATAAGTGAAATCCTTGGTGATACCAACAATAGCGTTGATGATGAGTGGACGAAGCATTTTTCTGCGACTCTTTTTTACCACTTCGATGAAGCGTTTTTTCCAATTTGGCTTGAAGGCAATGATAATAAGATTGCCAACGCCTTTTCCTAGAAAAATAAAGATCATGTCGTGCACAAAACTCATTGGTGTAGCTTCGCTAGATTTAACAAAAATAATATTTGCAATTACAGAGATTATTACATATAAAGCTGCCTGAAGTGCGGCTTTAATTTTAATTTTGCGGCTTTTTTTGCGAGTAGTAGCAATAATTAGAAATGGTCCAGCTAGTATGATTGCAAAAGCAAGTAGCTGGTGAGGCGAAAATGATTCACCAAGCAAAAACCAACCAAATACTAAATAGACTATCGGTGCGAGTTGGACAAAGATGGAAACATTGGTGGTGTCTTCGATTTCGATGGCACGATAATATGGAATACCAGCAAAAGAATTAAGACAGCCAGCGATAAATAAATATATAATGAGATTTAATGGATTGGTGGCAAAATCAACAGGGAAAATGAAGGCCATTAAAATGGCTAGAAAAACAAAAAACCAGCCATAAAAATATTTTTGAGAAACCGAACCACGTCCTTTGAAATAGTAATCTGTTATGTAGTTATCAGCAAAAATTCGAATCGCATCGGTAAAAACTGCTATTACAACTAGAATTAACCAATTCAAATTGCCCCTCCAGCGATAGCTCCATATATGATGAAGCTATAATAGGCGATGAAGGCAAGAAGCATAAGTGCTCCTTCAGCACGAGTGATTTTACTACCTGTTTTTGCGGTGATATATAGAATTACGGCCGAGCCAACGAGCATGACTACGTCGGCTATTTGGAAACTTTCTGGTGTAATGGTGCCAAACATGGCGACCGGAAGACCGAGGACGATGCAGATATTAAAGATATTACTACCGATAATGTTTCCAACTAGGAGTTCGGTCTCACCACGTTTTGCGGCCTTGATAGTGGTGATTAGCTCAGGTAGTGATGTACCAAATGCAACGATAGTAAGTGCAATCATACGATCGGATACACCGATGGCGGAAGCTATGGTTGAAGCTGAGGTCACGACTAGTTCTGCGCCGCCAACTACGCCAATCAAACCTAGGATAATAAAGATGATTGATGTGCCAAGTTTAAATTTTGGTTTTTCGACTTCTTTTGCAGCTTTGCGATTTTTTTGTGCCATGCGAATGATATAGAAAATAAAGATTGCAAAACAAAGCAAACAAATAATACCGTCAGTGCGAGAAATTGTGTTAATTTCGGCGCCATTCAAGGCTTTATCAAGGAAGAGAACAATTAAGGCGACGGTAGTCAGAATAAGAAGTGGAAGTTCTTTCGCGATGGAATCTTTTTTGATGCGAATTGGACGTATTACGGCGCCAATACCAACCAAAAGGAGAATATTTAGAATGTTACTTCCAATAACATTACCAAGGAGCATGTCGGTAGAGCCATTAATTATAGAAGAAATGGAAACGGCTAATTCTGGTGCGCCGGTACCGAAGGCAATAATGGTGAGACCAATTAATAATTTTGATACCTTAAAATGAGACGCTGTGCTTGATGCGCCATCAATCATGTAGTCTGCGCCTTTAATTAAGATCACAAACCCGACCAGAAGTAAGATGACTTGATAGAATATTTCCATTTTATTTATTTGTTTTTATAGTTGTTATGCTTATATTGTAGCACATTTTTTAAATTTGAAAAGAGTTAAATATTTGCAAAAATAATGATTTGTGTGGTATAATAGAAATACGACGTGCGAATGTAGCTCAGTTGTTTAGAGCGCTTCCTTGCCAAGGAAGAGGTCGA
>CAMNAJ010000027.1 GCA_946530935.1 uncultured Candidatus Saccharibacteria bacterium
TTGGTGGGCGGGAAGGGAATCGAACCCTTACGACCTTGCGGCCACCAGATTTTGAGTCTAGCGCGTCTACCAGTTCCGCCACTCGCCCATACGGGTTAATTTTAACACATTTTAGGTTATTATGCTATAATTTTACTATGAATCCAGATACCGGTGGGCAGTCTTCGAGTGACCTCAGCAGACAAGCAGCTGCGCAACTCGCCAGAAAAAAAGTCTTGGCGGCTTATACTGCGCAGGCGCAAAAAAAGGCCGAGGAAGCAAATGCGTCGAAGATTCAACCGGGTCAACACTTAAAAGACCAAGCAGTTCCTACTAAAATAAATTCTGAATCTTGGAAAAAATACCATTCCGCTTGGCAAGATTATTATCAAAAGTATTATAGTCAGTATTATTCAAATGCTGCGCGTGATTATATTGCAAAGGAAAAGCTAAAAGAGGCTCGTGAAAAGGCCGAGGAAGAAGAGATTCTCTCAAAGTCTAATAGTGATGGGACGGAGAGTGAGCTCAGATTAAAAATCCGCAAAAAAGCTACCGAAAACGCCAAGAAGACTCGTCGAATGCGTCGTTTTATCCCGCTATTTGCAGGCGTCGCTGTAGCACTCGTGATTTTGTTTTTGCAATACAACCGTTTGATCTTTGCTCCAATTATGGCTTATATGTCGCCTGGAAACGTACCCGCATCTGAAATCGAGGCACTTGATCCGTCTATCACCCAGACCGTTTCTGCCGATCCTAGACTTATTATTCCAAAACTAAATGTGGATGTGCCTGTTAGATATAATGTTCCTCTTTCTGGAATAATGAGTGCCATGAATAATGGTGTAGCGCACTATAGGATTGCCGGAGCTAGTGCATATCCTGGCGAAATTGGCAACTTTATTATTACAGGCCATTCGGCAGGCGATGTTTATAGTTCAAACCCATATAAATACATCTTTTCTGGTCTTGAGAGGCTAGAACATGGCGATTTGATCTATGTAAACTACAATTCGGTACGTTATATCTATAGAGTTATTAAAAAGGAAGTTGTTGAGCCTACTAATGTTGCAGCATTAGTGGTTCAAACTGATAAGCCATTGATTACCTTAGTTACCTGTACGCCACTTGGTACGTCAAGATATCGTTTACTTGTGACCGGCGAACAGATTTCTCCTAGCTATGATGGCTCATCTACGCCATCTGGTGGCGATGTTCCAGAAGTTGATGAAAGCACCGAGCTACCATCAAATGAACCATCCTTCTTTGAAGGAATCTGGAATTGGTTTACTGGACAATAATTTATCTTTTAACTAACCATTCACGGATTAGTTGGTCGTCGCTAAAGTAATACATCATGCGATCATTTGTAATAGTGACAGGGAAACGTTCAGAAACATTTGTTGAAATAAAGCGACGGTTAAGGCCATCAAAGTCATAAACAATTAATTCGCCGTTTTTAACCGCATAAACCATGTAGTTTGTGATCCAGCCAAAATGGTTTGAGTCTGGCTCCCATTCGGTTGCAGAAAGCGATTCCATATCAAACACAGCGAATCTAGTGCCACTTCGCATAAAGATAAAATCGCCATCGTGACCAATCCTCGAGCTGGTCGGATGAAAACTAAGTTTTGCGCTGCCAACCTCTTCAAGGTCTTCTTTGCTATAAACAGTAATCAAGGTATCGTTAATTGTAGTAATGTATTTATTATCATAAAATTTGCTAATAAGTACCCTAGATGGTGCTTTTAATTCCTTAAGAAGAGTTGGCTCATCTTCGCCTAATCTGATAATATAAATGTTTTTATCAGTAGAATAGACGATTTCGTTTTCTAAAAAGTTATAATCAGTGATACCACTGGCAAGTAGTGCAGAAATCTGTCTAGATTCTACGTTAATCTTATGAAGATTGCCTCCCCTTATCGCGAGAAGATTGGCGGCGGAATTATCAAAAATAAGAACATCATCAAAGCTTGCTGCAAACTCTCTCGTAATATTGATGCTGCGAGCCGAATTACGAACACTAACTAAAACCCATTCAATTGAGTCTTTATATTTTGTTTTGAACAAAATATGTTCGTTTGAATTGTCCCATTTTGCACTTAAGATTTCGCCATTAAATAAACCAGAGGTAGCACCTGGTGCAAGACTAACCGAAGAGAAAACTTTTGAAATATCAACTGTAATCGGTCTAATATTGGTGTTTTCGAGATTTAATAGAACCCAATTAGTGGTTTTATTTACAAGTAAAAGCAGATTACGATTTGGCGAAATTGTGGCAAAAGTTGTGCCAGTAGCATCATAAACATCTTCTTTTTCGCGTTCTTGCAAGAATAAGTGTGGGTAGTTTAGTCTATATAGTAACCCTTCTCTAATATCTACGGTTTTGGTCCAAGTATCATATCCTTCGCGAGAAAGTTTTATTTCATGCTCTCCGCTGGATAGAATTTTGCTAGAATTTGTACGTTGAAAACGAAGGTTTTCGCCGTCTATTGCAATATTGGCGCCGGTTGGAATGGAATTGATCTGGACCATGCCTTGACGTTCAACTTCTAGATTGCTATTAATCCAATAACCAGAAACGACAAGCGCCAAAACTATCACCATGATGATGACAGCAAGTACCATTATTGCTTCAGAAATAATAATGCGAAGACTTTGACGTCTGGCGCGCCTTTCGTAATCCATACACATATTATAACATATTTATGTTTTTATTTTTAACTCTTGCATTTTGCAAAATAGTTATGTATTATTAAGATAACAAACATAAGCGAGGTAATATGACTAATTCTGAACAAAAAGTAAGTGCGCAATCGGCCTCTAGAAAACCTAGAGTTTCTACTGCTATCGATCGAAAGATGGTTACGCGCCCTGTCAGAAGTCAGTCGATGATTGCTAGAAATGCCGAGATGGTGGTAGGTCGCTCTTCTACACAATCAGGTCAACAGATGAGACAACAGATGCAGCAGCAACAACAATCAAGCCAACCACAGATGAGGCAAGCTCTACAGCAGCCTATGCAAAAGCAAACAACGTCACAGCAATCTGAGCAACAGTCAGAACAGCAAATGAAACAGCAGATGATGCAAGAGAAATTGATGCAAGTCACAAATCAGAGGATGCAACAGAGGATGTCGAACCAACAAACTCCAATGATGAAAGAATCTGCAAAGCAGATGAAAGAGTCTGCAATTGAAAAGGCACTTGCTTCTGCCTCTAGAACTACTGAGGAAACAAAAACCACTGGCGTGCACTTTGGTTTTAAGCGCGTACTTCTCGCGATGGCTGGTGCTGCACTTGGTGTTTTTGCGATTGTTTACTTTGTGAATCTTAATGCTCCGAATATCTCATTAAAAGTTGCAGCAATGCAAACTGGTATTGAAGCATCTTATCCTGCTTTTGTTCCACGTGATTACTCTTTGTCCGACATCACATCTGAGGTTGGTAAGATTTCTTTGAACTTTAAACATGTAACTGCCGATTCCAATTTCACTATCATTGAAGAAAAATCATCTTGGGATTCCAATACACTTCTTAATAATTATGTCCGTTATGAATACGGTGAAGACTATACAATTCTTCGCGAACAAGGTTTAACGCTTTATGTTAGCAACAGCAGCGCCGCTTGGGTGAATGGTGGTATTGTCTACAAACTCATCGCACCGGCTAATACTTTGACCAAAAAACAGATTAAGTCAATTGCCGTCTCACTCTAAAAGTGATATAATTTAGTCTATGAAAAAGGCTATAACTCGTTTTGCACCAAGCCCAACTGGCTATATTCACATTGGGAACCTCCGTTCCGCAATTTATCCGTATCTCGTGGCTCGCCAAACCGGCGGCACATTAATTCTTCGCATTGAAGATACGGATAGGGAACGCTATGTTGAGGGTGCGACCGAGTTAATTGAAGAGACTTTGAAATGGATTGGGATAGATTGGGATGAAGGCCCAGTTGTTGGTGGACCAAGTGAACCGTATTTTCAAAGCGAACGCCGTGACATTTATATGAAATGGGTACAAAAACTCCTTGATTCTGGACGCGCTTATGCTGATCCAACACCTTCAGAAAAAATCGATGAGTACCGCAAAGAATGTGAACAGAAGAAAGTCCCGTTTTTATACCGTAATTTCCGCCCAGAAAACCCACCGAAATGGGAACCAGGCATGCCAATTCGCTTTAAGGCTGAGCCAAAAGAATACTCTTGGACTGACGCCGTAATGGGCGATATGCACACTGGCCCAGAAGTCTTAGATGACATTATATTGATCAAAAAAGATGGCTTTCCAACATATAACTTCGCGCATATTGTCGATGATGCCGAGATGGGCGTTACACATGTAATGCGCGGCGTTGAATACCTTTCTAGTACGCCAAACTATCTATCTCTTTACGAAGCATTCGGTCTAGAAAGACCGGTGCTTGTTTCTTTGCCACATATTTTGGCTCCAACTGGTAACAAAAAGCTTGGTAAACGCGATGGAGCAAAGTCCGCAACTGAATATCGTGACGATGGAGTACTTCCTGAGGCGATGCTAAACTATCTCGCATGTCTTGGTTGGAATGACGGTACTGAACAGGAAATATATACTAAAGAAGAATTAATTGAGAAGTTTTCAATTGATCGCATTCAAAATTCTGGCGCACGTTATGATGAAACAAAACTACTTTGGATGAATGGCCAATGGATTCGCAAAATCTTTGACGAGCAAGGCGCGAGAGCATTATATGACAGAACTATTGGATTCTGGCCAGAAGAAGCGGAAAAGTTTTCGGAGGATTACCGCGTTAAAGTGCTTTCAATTATTTATGATCGCCTCAAAGTTCTTTCTGATTTAAAAACTATGACTACTTATTTCTTTGAAGATCCAAAAGTAGATACTAATATGTTGATTGAAAACAAGTTTTTAAAGAAAATGTCTGAAGCAGAAATTGAAAGTTTGCTTAAAATCTCAATTCAAGCCTTAACTGCTAACGAAAAATGGGACGCCGATTCGCTTCAAAATACCTTAAATGAGTTACTTGAAAAAACTGGTAAAAAACCTGCTGAACTATTCTCATTAATTAGAATCGCTTTGTCGTTTGCACCATTTAGCCCAGCGCTCAATCTTACACTTGAGGTATTAGGGCGTGAAACATCACTGGCTCGGCTTAACCGCGTTGCTGCCGCTATATAACCATCATTTATTTAGCATAATCTTATTTTTGTGTTAAAATAAAAATAATAAATGGTTATGGATAAATAATTATGGCGGGCCAACAATTAAATATGAGTACTCAGCCGGTGGTGGCAGGTCCAGCACCGAAAACTAAAAAGAAAGACATTGTTTTAGAGAATGATAAGCCATCCAAGGTGTGGCTAGCGCTTCTGATATGTGGAATCCTCGGCATTCTTGGTGGCATCGCTTGTATAGTGATAGTCTTTGTTTTACCACCGGAAGAATTAGCAGAGCTCGAATTCCCAACCATTCCATCCACAACCGAAGAAGACAAGATTTATAGCGATTTGACTGGGCTAGAAGTTGCTTCAAAGACTGATAAAACTCTCCCAACTTTTTGTATCCAAACACCAAATGGCACAGATGGAGCTCGCCCACAAGCTGGGCTTGATAAGGCGGGTGTAATCTTTGAAGCAATTGCAGAAGCTGGTATTACGCGTATGGCAGCAATTTACCAAGGTCCAACCCAAGCAGTAATTGGGCCGATTCGCTCACTCAGACTTTATTATTTACAATGGGACACACCGTTTGATTGCACGATTGTACACGCTGGCGGCGCCGACGATGCGCTTGCGGCTGTAAGAAACGGTGGCTATAAGGATATGACAGAGAACTATACTTATATGTATCGTGGCACTACTGGCACCAGACGCTGGAATAACCTATTTACTTCCGCTACACTCTTAAATCAATTTGCAGCTGACTATGGTTACAAAACTTCTACTGTGCGCGGTTTTTCTCGTATGACACCGACTGAATCTAAAAAAGCGCGTATCGACGCAACTGTGGCCGAAAAATTAAACATCATAAAGCCGGCAACGCTTAATACTTCTGAGGTTAAGCCAACCGCGCCTAATGTCGTAATCCGTTTTGGTGCCGTACAGACTTACAATGTACGCTACACTTACAACGCTAAAACTAACACCTATGATCGCACTTACGAAAATGATAATATAAACCAGATTTTAACTTGCCCAGATGCAGACCGAGGTAAAGTTGATCCAGAAAAGATTTGCCAACAAACAATCCTTTCGCCATCTGTGGTCGTAGCGATGGTGGTAGAAGAGAAGAGAGCTTGGGATAATTATCACGAAGACATTACTGCAGTTGGTTCTGGAGAGGCTTATATCTTCCAAAATGGTATTATGATTCATGGTGGCTGGAGCAAACCAACCGTAAACGACCAAATTAAGTTTAACGATGCAAATGGTAAAGAAATTTTGCTTGCTCCTGGCCAAACTATAGTCGAGGCCGTCCCGACTTACGGTGCTATTCAGTATTAAAAGTTTTAAACCTTGTCTTTTTGGGTAATTATGATAAAATATTTTTATGTGGTTCCGTCGTCTAGTGGTCTAGGACGTCTGGTTCTCATCCAGAAAATCGCGGGT
>CAMNAJ010000028.1 GCA_946530935.1 uncultured Candidatus Saccharibacteria bacterium
GCTCGGCGTAGAAATAATGGAGCTCTCGCCGAATGACGATTTTGAACAAGTGGCGGACGCTTTGTATTTAGTAGACCAATACATTTTCCCGGACCTATTTGACAACGCCGAAAAAGCCAAGATTCTAGCTAAAGAACTTTTTACAGATGATCCAAATGCACTTTTTTCATTTAAAAAGACACTGGTGGCAAAAGACGACGAGGGAAACGTGGTAGGTATAGCAGTCTACCGTGACAGCGAATGCACGCCTTGGGATACTGAAGCAGTGAGACAGAGATTTCTTTCAACTGGACTAGAACTACCGGAGCAATTCGACCGAGCCAATGAAGGTTACATGAAAAAGATTACTGACGCAGAATTGCCGGAAGGTGCAGCCGAAATTGAATTTGTGGGCGTAAGGGAAGAATACCGTTCAAACGGGATTGGCGGTCGTTTGATGAAGACTATCATGGACGATTTGGGCTACACCGAAGCGCATCTTGACGTGCTCGATAGTCACCCAAGCGCACGTAGACTTTATGATAAGCTTGGCTTTAAACCAGCCGGCGAAAAATTCGGTAATTACCCAGACGGCTCCGAAGGTGTACAACACATGATTCGTAGAAAAGAATCAATCGAAACGGTGTAAAACAGCCCTAATCTTTACAAAAACCGTAAAGTATGATATAATATAGATATAGGCCGATTCGGTCTATATCTTTTTAAGGAGGTTGCACATTAAGATGAAGAAGTACTGCTTTACGGACGAAACTATGGTCAAGGGGGGCCGAACACTTCACCGCATTAAAGCACTGGTTGATATCCCGAGGTACAATGTAAAGGTCGGCGACCTTGGCGGTTTTATTGAGAAGGAAGAAAACCTTTCTCATGATGGTGCCGCCTGGGTGCTTACAGACGCCGTAGTCTTCGGCCACGCCTGCGTCTACGAAGATGCCGCGGTTTGTGGCAAAGTCTATATCTTTGGCTATGCCAAAATCTACGGTTCGGCCGGGGTATACGGGAACGCCAAGGTACATGGTAACGCCAATATCCATGGCGAAGCAGAAGTATCTGGCTACGCTCACATCGGAGGCCATGCCGACATCTATGGCAACGCTAAAGTCTACGGCTACGCCCAGATTTGCGGCAACGCATCCATTTCTGGTAATGCCAAGATCTACGGCAAAGCGAGCGTGTCCTGCAATGCCTGGGTTTACTGCAACGCCGAAATTTTTGGCAACGCCTCTATCATTGACTTTGCCAAGGTTGGCAGTAACCGCAAAATCTCTGAAGGATTCATCCGAAAATAAAGCAACTTGCCCACGGGCCTGCCCCGTGGGTTTTTATTGGTTTTTTAAATATTCTTCGATAACTTTAATATCTTTTAAATCTTTTTCACGACGTTTTTTACGCTTAAACTCAAGGATGCTTTCGAGCGATTCACATTTATAACCATCTACAATATCAAAAGGAATGTTCTCGTCGTCATACTTCATTTGAACATTTTCAAACGGAACATAAAATCCACCGGCGTCGGTTTTACAATTCTTTAAATCAAGCTCTTCGGCTAGCTTTTTAGATGGGCTAAGATCGTAGTCGGACGTCTTTTCACGAAGACCGCGCATAAGAAGGGAACCACCAGAAAGAATGATATATTCGGCTTTATCCAGCCCTAATTTTTCTAGTCCTTCGATAAATTCTTTTTTATTCACTTTACTATCCTTATATTGACTATATGGTAGCATAGTGGCACTCCGAAATGCAATTTTTAAAAATCCAATAAAAAAGCCCCCGACTTTAAAAGTCGGGGGAAGAAGGTGCGCTAGATTACTCGGTGATGGTGATTTGCTGATAGTTCAGCGGAATGGGCTTCTGGAAGATCCAGATGTCGATGCCGTCTTCGTTGTTCTTGGCGGCGACCAGGTAGTCTTCATCCTCAAAGAGGAACATCCCGTCACGCCAGGTGTGCTTGTCATCCTTTTTGATGATGCCGTTGACCGGAAAACACCAGTCAGAGCAGTTTTCCACGTCGTTGCAGAACAGGTCGGCGCAGATATGCTGCGGATTGATCACGTCGTGGATACGGATGGGTCTGCCTTCCTCGAGACTCGAGATAGGCATAGCAAACCGTAAGAAGCAGGCCAGCTGTACTCCGAGAGTGCCGTCGCCGCCCAGCATAGCAGAGACGATAGAAACGTCGTTGCTCCAGGCTTTGTCGTCTTTCGGGTAGTACATGTCGGCCGTGCGGTTGCCCATGATCTGCATTGCGAGGGGATTGCCAGGGAGATTGTAGTCCCTGTAGTTTGCGAAGCTGTTGTGGGGGCAGAACCCCAGATTCTCATACCTTGCCATAAAAACTAACCTCCTGCGTAAACCCGCCGGTATTCTAGCATTTTAAGATTCTAAGACTTCTTAAGTCTTATACTTACATTATAGCACATATGCTTAATTTTGTCAAGACTATGGCTATTTTTGTTAATCTTTAAACCCTGTGTTATAATAGAGAAGGAAAAAGGAGGTTAATGAAAAAAATTCGTGTAGTAGTGGCGGTGTTGATGTTTTTCTGTACTCTTGGTTTTTTGTCTAATAATGTCTTTGCTGAAGAGGAAAAAACCGAGAATCGCCCAACCACTAGTATTAGTATCAGCCCTGTTAGCAAGATTATGAAACTTGAGCCCGAAAAGAGCTACCGAGACTCTTTTAAGGTGATGAATAACGGTTCAGAACAGATTAATATCGAGGTTTATGCTTCGCCTTATTCTTATACACTTTCTGAGGATGATCATGAATATAAGCTTGGTTTTACCCAGCAAAACTCTTACACCCAGATTACGCGTTGGATTACTTTTCGTGATACCAGCGGTAATTATGTAAAAAACCCACATTTTGCCATTGCGCCAGGTACAACTTTTGAAATACACTACAAGATTAAAACACCTTCTTCACTCCCAGATGGCGGACAATATGCCGTGATTTTTGCGCACACTCTATCTGGTGACGAAGAGGGCGGCCTAAAAACAGAGGCCAGTCCTGGGTTAGTTATCTATGGTCGCACTAACGGTACCACCATAATGAAGTCGGAAATCTATGATTTAAAGGTGAATAAATCTTTGGCCGACGGTGAGCGCACGATAAATGTCATTAATGGCACTGCGAAGGTCAACAACTCTGGGAACGTAGATTTTATGGCTTACGGGAAGCTCACGGTTAGCGGTGTTTTTGGGCATGAATACTACGTAACGCCGGACAACAAGGGGACTTCGATTATTCCAGAAACTGAGCTCTTAGTTAGCGATAAATGGGACGATACGCCATATTTTGGGTTATTTAGAGTTAAATGGAGTGTGACCGTAGGTACAAATACGGAGGAAATTACCAGAATTATTCTGATTTTGCCGGCCCCAATTATAATACTTATGATTTTACTCTTGACAATTATCGTAATTTGGATTATGATTATGGTAAGGAAGCGCAAAGAGCGCCGATCTAGGTTCGGTACCGTCTAGAGAGGCACCCGTGTGGAGCGGGTCGGAGCGAGGCCAAAATAAATATTAAACATAAAAAGAGTGTAGAGTATGAAGAAAACACACAAGAGGATGCTAGGCTTCTTTGGGTTGTCGCTGGTTGCTATGATGACGGTCGTAGCCGCCACTATGCCGACGCCCGGAGTTTTGGCTCTAGAATCACCATCGGTGACCGATACTATTACTGTGATAGTAGTCGGTAGCTCGCCGCGGGGAACGATTGCTTCTCCGGAAAATGGAGCGGTGGTAACCAACCCAACGCAACATCTCACAGTAAATTACGAAAAAGTTAAGGAAATTTTCGTCTATATGAAATATATAGATGAGAACGAACAAACAACAGGAGATCATATTCTCTATCATCAGGACAACCTAGAGCTTCAACCAGGCACAATCGAACAACCACTGGTCCTAGGCGCTGGCGGTAACGGATATGGTCAATATATTATTTCGGTAGTTGGCATTGACGAAGATGATAACGAAGTACCATTAGATCAAGTATCTATTAGATTTCTACCGATTAAGGCAAATGCCGTACAGAACGAAGAAGATGGTTTGGTGGACCTTAGAATCACCGATTATGAAGACGATGTAGAGTCAATTGACGTTTATTTGGACGGAGTAAAAATAGCAACGATTCCTAAAGCGAACTTGGATAAGGTAACGAAATTGGACTTTGGAGATAGGGAATCGGGAACTTACACACTAGACCTTAGGGCCAGATACGCGGATGGGAGCGTCGTACGCGTGCCTGAAGGTGTTGAAGTAGAATTTGATTCGATGTTTGTGCCACACACTGATGTGCCAGACACCGGCCGGTTCTTCCAGAACTTGAATATTTCAAAAGAGGACTATCTGGTCACCGGTTTGATAATGTTCTTCGTGCTTGGAATTGTAGCATTTGGTATTGTCACAAGTAACAGAAGAGGCACGATTAAAAGAAAAGGGCACTAAGCCAATAATCATACTCTAGCTCTTGGTACGGGCGCTTCTAACTGCGAGGGCGCCCGTACGGAGGTTTTTCGAAACAAAAAAGCGGGCCCGCGAGGGACCCGTTTTTTAAACCAATTATTTGTCAGCTTTGGACTTTTTCTCGGCTTCTTTTTTGGCCTTAAGAGCTTTGTTTTCGAGAGCTTTCTTAAGAGCTTCTGCTTTAGCAGCACGAGCCTTGAAGCGATCTACGCGACCTTCGGTATCGATAATCTTCTCTTCGCCAGTAAAGAATGGGTGGCTTTTTGAGGAAATCTGAACCTTAACTAATGGGTATTCTTTGCCATCTTCCCATTTGATGGTTTCTTCGCTCACAGCTGTAGATTTCGTGAGGAAAGAAAAATTCGCGGCTTCGTCCATGAAGACGACATCACGATAATCTTTAGGTTGTAATTCTTTTTTACTCATGATTGTTGCTTATTATATCAGTAATTTTTAAAAAAGTAAAGAGAAAAGGCGAGCTTTAAGCTCGCCTTTCCAAAGTGCTTAGAGGATGGCGTTGATATCCGTCACGATTTCATCGATAAAACCGCGCTCCATCGCATCGTTCGGGAGCAGGTAGTATTCGACGCGCGCCAGGGCATCGTACTCGTGGGCCGTCATTTTACTGTGCTTCAAAACGTGCGGCTTGATCACCTCTTTCTCGACGCGCTCGTCAAACTTCACGCGGTCTTGGACCTTATTGCTGGCGCCGCCAGCAAAGGATGAGCCTTCGTGGAGCAGAAACGTCGTGTACGGAAGTGCAAAACGCTTGTGACCAGCAATGCCAATGAGGAATGCCATTGAACACCACCGGCCGAGGTTGATTGTGTAGACAGGAGTCTTGCTGAGCTCGATGGCTGCGATAATCGGCAGGCCATCTTCGATTTCTCCGCCCGGCGAATTGATGAACAGCTTGATCGGCCTGCGATCAGACACTGGCACATTCATATCCTCACGGTTGAAATCCATGATTGCATGAATAAGGTGCGTTGCCGTTGAAGCGTATTCGTTCGAAGTTTCTTCGTAGCCAAGCGGCTCAATTTCGCGGTAGAGGTAAAGCCTCCTTTCCTTCAAATCTTTGAGCAAACGATATTCTTCTACTGTGGTTGTAATCTTCAGTAGCTCTTGCGGGATTTCGAATGACATTACTGCCACCTCCTCTTTTTTAAAATGCTCTTATCATTAAACAGATAAGCGCTTGAGGGAAATTTTAGCAAATATTGTTGCATTTTTCAAGCATGTGTGTTATAATTCATCCATTAATAAATTTAATGAAACAGCTATGGGAGGTTTCCTGAGTAAACCCATAGCAAAGGAAAGGAAATCATAGATGACTGTATCAGTCGATATGAAAGCTCTGCTCGAAGCTGGTGCCCATTTTGGTCACAAGACGAGCCGCTGGCACCCAAAGATGGCGCCATACATCCACAGCAAACGCCAGGATGCACACATTATCAACCTTGAAAAAACCGTTGACGCTCTTGAAGTAGCTCTTCCAAAAGTTACCGAAATCGTCAAAAGCGGTAAGAAAATTCTTTTCGTCGGCACCAAGAAGCAGATGAAAGACACCGTAAAAGAAGCCGCTGAATCGGTGAATATGCCTTACGTTACTGTACGTTGGGTTGGCGGTACTCTTACCAACGTTGAGACCGTAAATCGCCAAATCAAGAAACTTAAAGATTTGGAGCGCCGCATGGCTTCTGGTGAACTCGA
>CAMNAJ010000029.1 GCA_946530935.1 uncultured Candidatus Saccharibacteria bacterium
TAATAAAAAATAGGACATTTCATTCTACAAAATGTCCACATTTATATTGTGGTGGAGCATACGAGATTCGAACTCGTCACCTCTTCCATGCCATGGAAGCGCTCTACCAAATGAGCTAATGCCCCACACTCTTATTTTAACATAATTATTCTACGATTTCAACAACAAGGAATAGTTATCTTTTGACCTTAAGAGCATCAAGACCACCTTTAGTCATATTAATCACATTATAGTCAATATAAGTCTCACCCTCATATCCTTCTAATTTACCCTTATCATTATATTGCCAAACCGTCCAGTCGTCACCAACATCAATATAAATCGGGTAAATCACATTTCTGACCCAGCGTGGATAATCTTTGAAGTCATCAGCAAGATACTTGTCATAATAATCTTTTTGCGAATAGATAATTGGTTTTACGCCATATTCTTCTTCAATAACACCAATAAATGCTTTTAGTCCTCTAACAACATCTTCTTTAGAAGGTGGATCATTCACTTCCGCTAAAGTAAGCTCCATATCGATTGCAGGAATAAGCTTACCTCTTAAATCACCCACTGTATCAATAAAATTATACGCTTGTTTTGCGCCGCTACTTTCATATGAAAAGTAGTGATAAGCGCCCGCCGGCACTCCAGCCGATTCTGCATCTTTCCATTTTTGTCTAAAACTCGGATCAATATGATTACTACCCTCAGTAGCTTTGATATAAACAAATTCTACACCTTGTTTTTCCAGTTTTTCAAAGTCCACCCGCTCCTGATAAGATGATACATCGACACCAAATGGTGCTCCACCAGTAAATAAACCGTTAATATTAAACCAACGTTCTTTGAAACCTTTATAGCCAAGCGCGACTAAACCACCTATGATGAGCAAAGTCAAAAGATAGGAAAAAACTTTCTTTTTCATAAATCAATTATAACATAATTAGAAAACGCTAATCGTTATTTCCATAAGTCTCTTCAAAATGGTCAAAACGATTTGAAATCCAATCACCAAGCTCATACACTTCTTCAACGAAGTTTTTTAAATTGTGTCGGATATTATTATAAAGTGCGTAATCTTTTATTTCGGAAGCAGTCTGCACAAAATAATTCATCATTTCAGTTTTTTTACCAGACATTCGTTCATTAAATATTCTTTTAACCTCATTCGAAAATTCCGGAATATCCGTTAACCAATAGAATAGCTTGCAAAGCGCCTTGTCATTCCATTTTCTTTGGTATTGAGTTTCGTATGGCGAATAAAAGCCGTCATCCATCGCCCAAAGCCAGTTTTTATTACCAAATGCATAATCAAAGTCCCAACCTGGGCCAGCATGAATCTTATCCGAAAAACCATCCTTATAGAGATAAAGACTAGAAGCGTACCCGTCCGGATTAACTGTAAACTCCTGAATCAAGAAAAAAATTGCTAGCGATTCGACATCGGCTAATTTTTTGACCGTCTTATAATCACCTGCTTCAGCTGCTGCCATTAAATCATTGTAACTTTTTAAAAAGTTTTGCATTGCCGCTTCAGTATTATCCTCTGAAACCACATCGCTAACCGTAAGGCATCGCCCCTGTGCAGTCCCATAACAGACTTTATTTCTATAATTCAGCGCATCATATTCAACCAAAATTCCGTAAGGGTCACGAAGGTCCACTCTAGTCTTTTCTATTTCAACCTTAGGAGTAAGATAATACAGCCCTTGGTTTTCACCGTTATACCAAAGTTCGACAAAACGACCATTTAACGCATATTTTTCACCAAGCATCCTCTCAAGATAAAAAGCCATCGCATTTCTAAGGTTTGAATCGTCAAAAAGATTAGCCAGAAGTACCCATTTTCGCGACTTACCAAGGCCATAAAGATCGATTTTATTGGAAAATTTTATCTGAAATGGCATCTTTTTTTCCGAAAAAGTCGAATTCCCCCTCCCCTTTAAATCAACTACTTGATACAATAATTCGCTATCAATTGCGAGATTTGCTGAATAATGTATGTCTTTGCCATTTTTATGAATATCATCAAGCGAAACGCCCTCATTATTAATTTCTATTCGCGGAAAAGCAGGTGGAATTGGTTTATGGAACGTATAAGTTTTATAAGCATTATAAATAAACGCTCCTAAAGCGATAGTAGCAAACACAAAAACCAGCCAAATAGTCCTTCTCTTTACCACACCCATATTTTAACAAAATTATATCTTATTTGCAAAAAGCACTAAGCGTTGGGTGGCATTATCACCACCAAAAGATTTACCGTGACAAGTCATAATAGAAACATCATAAGAAACATCATTGGTGTCCTTGGCGCGCGCAACATTTAGCATATAGTTTCTACCGTCATTATTATAACGAAGTGCGCCGTTACCGTTAGCAGTTTGTTCGTAATCAAAAACTACGACTCTAGCCACACGATAGTTTTGAGCTACGCCGTTTAATGTAAGGGTAAAATTACTACCAATACCAAGGTTTTTCAACCCACCAAAGACCGTTGACGAATTATGCCCATAAAGCATCTTTTCGCGGTAATAATTCACATGATCGCCAGAATTAACTCTAGTATCATTCACGTTTACCACCTCAATTGTGCGACCAGTAATAGAAATCGAATTTTTAAGAACCACTGGTTTTACGGGAGCAGGAGCGGGCGCGCTTACAGGCGTGTTTTGCGCTGCCTTAGGTGTAGAAACAACCGGTTTTGCCTCTGTTTTAACAGAACTAGCAGCAACAGTAGTAATCGCGTCAACTTTCTTTTCAGCATAATTAAAAGAGTAAGCTACATCCTTAATTTCTACTGAATCAGCACCCACCAAAATATCTGGGGCCATCGTGATGCCGAAAAAACTAGACAAAAAAATAATAATCAGGCGTTTTCCTATACTCATAAAAATTCCCAAATAGACCTAATTACTATAATTATAGCATAGATTAACAAAATAGTCAAGCTTATATAATATTTTTAACGTGTTATAATAGATTGAAACGGAGGTTAAATGAGCAAATTCGACGACCAGTATATCGACTTATGCCGACGGATTCTGGATCACGGTGAAAAAATCACCAACTACAAGAAAACGGATAATCGTAAAAAATCGGTCACTACAGCTATTCCTGACCATGCTGCCCAAGGCGCTTCGTCAGCCCAAACTATTCGCTTGCCGCACCAAGTATTGCAGTTTGATTTATCTGAAGAATTCCCTATTTTGGTCTCTAAAAAAGTCGGCTTCAAAACTGCCGTACTAGAAATGCTTTGGATCTATCAACAAGCATCAAATGACGTTCGCTGGCTACACGAAAGAAATGTTAAAATCTGGGACGAATGGGAAGCCGATGACAACGGCGTCTATTTAGGTCGCAATCTAAACGAAATCTACCATAAAAATCATCCAGATTTACCACCAGAAGATTTTGCCCACACCATTGGTACGGCTTATGGCTGGATTGTAAAACGCTATCATTTAATTGAGAATCTAATTGAAACGTTAAAGACCAATCCCGGCAACCGCCGAATGGTACTTTCACTCTGGCAAAATGAGTGGCTAGAAACCGCTGCTCTCCCATCCTGTGTTTGGAATTCCCAGTGGAATTTAATTGATGGAAAACTAAACGTGCTTGTTACTTCTCGCTCATCTGACGTGCCACTCGGTTTACCATTTAATGTAGTGCAATATGCTGTTTTATGTCATTTAATTGCTAGGACGGTTGGCGCTAAACCAGGACAATTTACTTTTATTACCAACGACGCACATATCTACGAAAACCAAATTGAGGGCATAAAAGAGCAAATTAAAAGATACGATGAGGCAAAAAAGAACGACACTCTACCAAAAGCTCCTACTCTTTGGCTAAATCCAGATATTAAAAATTTTTACGATTTTGACAACTCGCGCGCTCTAAGTGATATTAAACTAATAGATTATGAAAATCTCGGCACAATTAAAATGCCAGTTACGGAGTAGGATGTTTAGTATTATCGCGGCCATCGGCAAAAAGAATGAACTAGGAAAAAACGGACAATTAGTTTTTCATATTAAAGAAGATATGAAATTTTTCCGCGAAACAACAAATGGCCATAAAGTAGTGATGGGCCGAAAAACTTGGGAAAGCCTACCTGGTAAGTTGCCAAAACGCGAGAACTATGTAGTTTCAAGAAAAAAAGTCGAAGGTGCCGATAAGACCATCAATGACCTAAACCAGTTTATTAAAGCTAATAAGGATACGGAAGAAGAGATATTTATTATAGGCGGTGGAGCAATTTATGCAGCATTTTTGCCATACGCTAAAAATTTATATCTTACCGAAATCAATAAATCCGTTGACGCCGACGTATTCTTTCCAATATTTGATAAATCCAAATATGATAAAACCATAATCAAGAAAGGTAACGAAAATGATCTAAGCTATTCCTTCGCCAAATATACTATTAAATAAGGAGAATTTATGAAAGATTTAGTATTCGACCTGATCGACAGTGAAAAAGTTCGCCAAAGCGAAGGTTTAGAGTTAATTCCGAGCGAAAATTATGTTTCGCCAGAAGTATTAAAAGCTATGGGCTCGGTCCTTACCAATAAGTATTCCGAAGGATACCCACATTTTGATGGAGTTGGGGTTGGACGTGGCAATAAAGACGACTTCGAAGAATGGGACGAGAAGAAAATCGCCAAAGAAGTCCTTGGCAATTATCGCTACTACGGTGGCCAAACTAACGTCGATCGTATCGAGCGTCTTTGTATCGACCGTGCTTGCCGACTATTTAATGCAGATCACGCCAACGTACAGCCACATTCTGGAGCCAATGCAAACGAGGCAGTTTATTTTGCCTGGTGTGAACCTGGCGACAAAATTCTTGCCATGAGCTTACCAGCAGGCGGCCATTTAACCCACGGTTCCCCGGTTACTCGTTCAGCCAAAATTTATAATTTCATTTCCTACGGCGTCACTGCTGATGGCGATATTGATTACGATGAGCTCGAAAAGAAGGCTCTCGCTGAAAAGCCACGTATCATTCTCGTCGGCTACTCCGCCTTTATGAAGATACCTGATTTTAAACGCGTCGCCGAAATTGGTAAAAAGATTCCAAACTGTCTTTTGATGGCCGATATGGCACATGTTGCTGGCCTTATCGCCGGTGGCGTACATCCAAATCCACTAGATTTTGGTTTTCATGTTGTCACTACCACAACTCATAAGACGCTCCGTGGCCCACGTGGTGGATTGATTTTAAGTAAAGGAAATGTTGCTTCCCCACTTAAAAAACCAGAAAAAACTCTTGAGAATATCCCAATTTTGATTGACCGCGCCGTTTTCCCTGGCACCCAAGGTGGCCCGCTCGAACACGTTATTGCCGCCAAAGCCGTCGCTTTTGGTGAAGATTTAAAACCAGAATTTAAGACTTATGCGAAGAATATTGTAGAGAATGCTAAAACCTTAGCGGATGAACTTAAAAAACTTGGGTTTATACTTCAAGGCGGAGGCACCGAAAACCATCTAATTCTCATAAATGTCAAAGATAGTTTTGGTTTCGACGGTAAATGCTATGAAAAAGCACTCGATATGGTTGGACTAACTCTAAACGCTAATTCATTACCGACTGACAAAGGAGCCGCTTTCCGTCCATCTGGCGTTCGCCTCGGCACCCCAGCCATCACTACACGTGGGTTAGGTAAAGCCGAAATGAAAGTTCTTGCTGGCTGGATGAAAGATGTCGCGAATATTTGTGTAAAAGCTAAAGATGAAGAGGGCTTACCAAAGTATGCAAGTGATCTTGAAAAGATTCATGCCGAAGTTAAAAAATTAGCCCTCAAATTCCCAGTACCCGCTATCTAAATCAAGGGCACCTACCAAGGTGCCTTTTTTTGTGTTATAATAAAACTGCCGTGGGGTAGTAGCTCATCTGGTAGAGCGCAGCATTCGCATTGCTGAGGTGGACGGTTCGAGTCCGTTCTACTCCACCATATTTCTGAGTAATAATGATACGTGTTACTCGAAGCAAAAACCCCTGTCTAACAGGGGTTTTTACTTTTCTTTTTTCGAAGCGCATCGTTTACATTTGCCATCAGAGCCTAAATAATATCCAGCTCATTTCTTCGATTATATACGATAAGTTCAAAATACTCTTTTTTGACACATTTCCCCAAATGTGTCATTTTTCT
>CAMNAJ010000030.1 GCA_946530935.1 uncultured Candidatus Saccharibacteria bacterium
AAGAACTAAATTGCACAACTAAATTGTTAAACTATTTCTAAAGACTCCTAAAATACCATCTCGCAGCTTTAGACTGATACCATCTTATCAAAACTAAGAAAAAAAGTCAAGAGTTTTTTTCGTGATTTTTAAAGATTTTGTGATTATTTGATTCTTTGATGACGATTTGGCATAAAAATCCAAACTGCAATGATGTCTCCGACTAGTATCATTATCATAAACCACCATGGGAAGCTGTTTTTATTACATTTTGATGGAGTCATTGATAAGGTCTTTCCTGTTAATGGAATGTCAATAACATCGTCATTGGGAGCTGATTCTAAAGTTGATTCTTTAGTTTCTGGGTTTTCTTTAACACTTGATGGTTGACTTATGGCTAAAGTATTTAGTGTTTGGCTTGAGCCTAAGTCGGTTTTTCCATGGCTGGTAGTAATTGGCGCTACTGGCTCCGGATTAATGGTCGGATCAGGAATTACTAGGACTGGGTCTTCAGCTGGTTCTTCTACTGGCTCATCGGTTGGTTCCCCGCCCGGTTCAACATCTGGTGGAACTTCTGGACCAATTATACCTTGGTCGCTAGGACCGAAATAACGCATTTCGCCTTCTTTTGAGATTAAAAGATCGCAGCTACCCCAATTTGGGTCTTCAGCACAAGTAGAAAGATCAATCGTGCCACGAGTAAAAAAGATACTGGAATGCGCGAAGAAAGAGATGAAGCTGGTTTCACCAATTGGCTCGTCGAGCTCAATTGAGTAAAAAGTTTGTGACGGTAGCCAACCTAGACCCATTTCTTTGTAAGTTTTTGCATAAAGTGTGTGCCTGTTTTCTTCTGGTTGTGATAAATTATTATCCGTTAGTTCATAAATTAAAGACTGGTCGTCGTACCAACCTAAAAATAATGTAAGCAAATCTGAGTCGCGCCAGCCAGGATTGTATTTAGAAATATTTACATCATCATTATTAAAATAGATTCCGACGGTATTATTCCCTCTGTTAATTGAGGAAATAATAAACCGTGATTCTATAAAAACTTTGAACGCAACCTGGTATTTTTTATCCTCTTCTTTTAGCTTTTCGAGGATATTATTATGGCAATCAACATCACTTTGGCAAGTTAATTCTCTTTCAGTGTTTTTCTCGACAAAATATGAAGCCAGCTCTTCGGGCGACCACCATTCTTCATTGTCATAAAAAGTGGTAGCGTTAACATTTGCCGTTATAAATTGCCCAGTAATTACAGGCAAAAGAGCCAGTAAAAACAGTGGAAGTTTTTTCATATACTCCTTTCAATTATTTTGAACGGAATATATAAATACTATTTGATTATTTACAACCCACTACTTAGTTTTACAAAGTGTATAGGCTTATTTTTCAGGGGTAGGAGCTTTAGAATCGGTCTCGTTTTCTTCAGATTCTTCTTCTGGTAAAACGATACCGATTGAAGCAACGGTGTCACCGTCGCTCATACGCATAATACGAACACCTTGAGTGGCGCGGCCGAGAGTTGGGATTTCTTTCATAGCAACACGGATGGCTTGGCCCTTGGTAGACATCATGATAACTTCTTTTGCAAGTGGATCAAGCGTGTGAACAGCAACGATTGGACCGGTTTTTTCGGTAACGGCGGCAACTTTAATACCGACACCGCCACGCTTATGTGGTGGGAAGTTCGAGACTAAGGTAGCTTTACCGTAGCCATTTGCTGAAACTGCAATAAGTTTTTGGCCTGGGTCAGTAATTACATCCATACCGACAATTTCGTCTTTCGGACGGAGGCGCATACCTCTCACACCCATGGCAGAGCGACCCATCACGCGAACTTCTTTTTCATTGAATCTGGTAGCTTGACCAGCAGAAGTTGAGATAACGATGTCGTGATCACCGGTGGTTTCTTTGACCCAACGAAGCTCATCGCCATTATCGAGTTTGATGGCAATGAGACCGTTACTACGGACGTTGAAGAAATCCTTGATAGCAGATTTCTTGATAGTACCCTTCTTGGTAGCCATAAAGAGGTAACCATCCGCACCAGCATCACCCTGCTTAATGATGGCGGTAATCTTTTCTTCTGGATGCATATTAAGTAAATTCACAGCAGCAGTACCTTTAGCTGCAAGTGATGCTTGTGGAACCTCGTAAGCTTTCATGCGGAAGAGACGGCCTTGGTTGGTGAAGAATAAGAGATAATCATGCGAATTAGCGGTCATAATTTGAGCAATGACATCTTCCTCTTTCGTGGTCATACCGCGTTTACCTTTACCGCCGCGATTTTGACGACGGAAATCAGCCTGCGGAACACGCTTCATGTAATTTTCAGTCGTAAGGAGAATGACGCTTTCTTCCTCTGGAATAAGCTCTTCTTCGGAGAATTTACCAACTTCATGATTGATAATTTTGGAACGACGAGGATCGTCATATTTTTCTTTGATGGCGATAAGTTCTTCTTTAACAACACGAAGAACTTCTTTTTCATCAGCCAAAATAGCTTCAAGTTTCTTGATAAGTTCGTGAAGAGCTTTCAATTCTTCTTCGATCTTGTCACGCTCGAGCCCTTGGAGACGGCGAAGTTGCATCTGAAGGATGGCGTTAGCCTGGATTTCGGAAAGACCGAACCGGCTCATGAGTTGTTTGTCAGCGTCATCATAGGAAGCGCGAATGACTTTGATTACTTCGTCGATATTATCGAGAGCAATTTTCAAACCTTCCAAGATGTGAGCACGCTCTTTGGCTTTTCTGAGGTCGAATTCGGTACGACGGCGAATGACTTTTTGACGGTGTTTAATAAACTCTGCCAAAATCTCTTTAAGACCAAGAATACGTGGTTGAATACCATCTACGAGAGCCAACATATTATAATGGAACGACGTCTGAAGCGGAGTGAGTTTGTAGAGTTGGTTCAAGATTTTCTTTGGGAAGGCATCTTTTTTAAGTTCTACTACAACACGAACTTTGCCACGAGCAGATTCATCGCGCGCGTCAGCAATATGATCAAGCTTCTTTGCGAGAACGAGGTCGCGGACTTTATCAATAAAGTCTTCCTTGCTCATACCATAAGGAACTTCGGTAATGACAATATTATATCTGCCGTTTTTGCGTTCTTCGATGTTGGCAACAGCACGAATTACTACGGAGCCTTTACCAGTGGCATAGGCCTGTTTCATCGGTGCACCGCCATAGACTTCGGCACCAGTTGGAAAATCTGGGCCTTTGACGTATTTCATAAGTCCTTCGAGACTAATTTCTGGGTCATCAATCTGAGCTACAGTTGCATCGACTAGCTCGCCGAGGTTATGTGGTGGGATATTGGTAGCCATACCGACAGCAATACCCATTTGGCCGTTTAAGAGAATGTTTGGTACAGCAGACGGGAGTACAGCTGGTTCTTTTTCGGTACCATCGAAGTTGTCACGAAAGTCAACGGTTTCCTTCTCGATGTCGGCAAGAAGTTCAGCGCCAACTTTATCAAGACGAGCCTCAGTATAGCGAGAAGCAGCTGGTTCATCGCCATCCATTGAACCAAAGTTACCTTGACCTTCTACAAGGGTGTAACGCATTTTCCATGGTTGAGCGAGATTTACCATTGCATCGTAAATTGACGAGTCGCCGTGTGGGTGATATTTACCCATAACTTCACCGACGATACGAGCGGATTTTACAGTTGCATGTGGAGCCTTCCAGCCGTTTTTGTTCATAGCATATAATATACGGCGGTTGACTGGCTTTAAACCATCGCGGACGTCCGGGAGAGCACGATCAACGATGACCGAAAGAGAGTAACGAAGGAAGTAGTCTTCCATGGTATTCTCGACAGTACGAAGTTCGATGCCGTCTTCGGTGGTTGGTAAACCATCTTCTGAAGCGATGATGTCGTCATTTAGATTTTCTTCTGGGAGTAAGTTTTTCTTGTCGTCTTCCATAGTTCCTCCTTAAAAGTCCAAATCATCAAGGTCGACAGAAGCCGCTCTTGCCTGGATAAAGTTTTTACGAAGTTCGGCTTGATCGCCCATTAATTTCGAGAAGATGGCATCGGCCTTTTCGGCATCTTCGATATTAACGCGAATGAGAATACGATTTTCTGGATTCATGGTTGTTTCCCAGAGTTGAGAAGCGTCCATTTCGCCTAAACCTTTAAAACGTTGTTGGGCGGTGTAACCAGCTTGCTTGAAGCGTTCAGAATCTTCATCAATCTTAGTGCCAGCAGCTTTTCGCTCAGCAATTTTTTTGGTTAAAGTATCCTCGAGGGCTTGTTCATCATATATATAATCAATCTTACGACCATTCCCTGTGCCTTTAATAAGACCAAAGAGCGGCGGTTTTGCTAGATATACATGCCCAGCCTTAATAATATCTGGCATGTAGCGGAAGAAGAATGTAAGAAGAAGGGTTGAAATGTGTGAACCATCGACATCGGCATCGGTCATAAAGACGATTTTATGGTATCTGAGGCCATCAATATTGAACTGATCACCGATACCGACACCTAGACCCTTTATTAATGAAACTAACTCAGCATTTGCAAGCATCTTATCGAGACGAGCACGCTCGGTGTTTAGAACTTTACCACGAAGTGGCAAGATTGCCTGGATACGAGAGTCGCGGCCTTCCTTAGCAGAACCGGCAGCAGAGTTACCCTCTACGATGAAGAGCTCACACTCTTCGGCATTTCTAGAGGAACAGTCAGCGAGCTTGGATGGCAAATTAAGACCCTCAAAGGCACCTTTTCTAATAACATTGTCACGAGCGGCGCGGGCAGCTTTTCTAGCGCGAGCGGCGAGAGTGGCTTTACCAACGATTTTCTTAGCAATGGCTGGATTTTCTTCAAGATAATAACCAAAGTATTCGGTCATTACTTTATCAACATAGCCACGAACTTCAGGATTACCGAGTTTGTTCTTGGTCTGGCCTTCGAATTGTGGATCTGGAAGTTTTACTAGAATAACGGCAGTGAGACCTTCTTTGATGTCGTCACCGGTAAGATTGTCTTCCTTTTCTTTTAAAAGGCCATTTTTACGAGCATAATCATTAATGACACGGTTAAGGCCGGTACGAAAACCAACCACATGCATACCGCCATCAGGAGTTAAGACGTTATTTGCAAATGGTTTCATGATTTCGGCGAAGGTATCATTATATTGAAGAGCAATTTCAACGCCAGTGTCGTTTATTTGTTTTTCTACATAGAAGATGTCATCAGAGAGGAGTTCCTTACCATTATTGAGGCGTTTAACATAACTTTTGATGCCGCCTTCAAAGTAAAAAGCTTCTTTAGCGTTAGTACGCTCATCATTAACGGTAATTAAAATGCCCTTGGTAAGATAAGCTTGGTGACGGGCATAGCTAGATACCCAGTTGTAATCAAAAGTGGTGGTTTCTTTAAAAATGGTCGGGTCTGGATAGAATGTAATAGAGGTACCATGGTCTTTTGGTGAACCTTTGGTAACTTTTAATTCCATAGTAGGTTTGCCAGTATCAAATTCAATGTGATGGGTCTTCCCTTCGCGGTAAACTTCGGCAATCATCTTGGTAGAAAGTGCGTTTACTACAGATGATCCTACACCGTGAAGACCTGATGAAACTTTGTAGCCGCCATCGCCGAATTTACCACCGGCATGGAGAACAGTAAGTACTGTTTCAAGAGTAGATTTTTTAGTTTTTGGATGAATGTCTACAGGGATACCACGTCCGTTATCATCAACGCGGACGCCACCATCATTTAGTATGGTAATGTCGATTCTGTTGGCAAAACCAGCGATTGCTTCATCGATGGAGTTGTCGGCAATCTCTTTGATAAGATGATGCAAGCCATCGTAACCGGTAGAACCGATATACATGCCCGGGCGAAGTCGCACCGGCTCAAGTCCCTCTAGTACCCGAATCTCAGACGAGTCATAAGCTTCAGCTTTGTCGGCCATTTTTATACCTC
>CAMNAJ010000031.1 GCA_946530935.1 uncultured Candidatus Saccharibacteria bacterium
CGTAACCTATCAGTCGGAATACGGAAGAAGTAATTTCCTACTTCCACGGTTCCCTGGTTGTACATTTAGCAGATTCGTCTGCACAAAATATTAACTATAAACTAAAGGAAAACCTATGCCAAAGTTAAAAACGCATAAAGGTACTGCAAAGCGCATTAAGATTACCGGTTCCGGTAAGATTACTCGTGAACGTGCCTTCGGGAATCACATTCTCGCAAAAAAATCGAAAGCCAGAAAGCGCAACATGAAGACTTCTGCTGCAATTAACGGCAAAATTAAGAAAAACGTTAAGACTGCATTAGGAGTTTAATCATGAGAGTAAAACGTGGCGTGGCCGCAATGGCCAAACATAAGAAAATTTTGAAAGCTGCCAAAGGCATGCAACATGCCCGTACCCGTAGCTTCCGCTTAGGTAAACAAGGTGTAATCAAAGCTCTTCGCTATAGCTACCGCGATCGTCGTAATCGCAAACGCGACCTTAGAGCTCTTTGGATTACACGTATTAATAATGCTTCACGCGAACTTGGTGTTTCCTACTCACAGCTTATTGCTGGTATGAAGGCTAAGAACATCAACTTGGACCGCAAGGTTCTCGCTGATCTCGCCGTGAATAATCCTGAAGCGTTTAAAGCAATCGTTAACACTGTAAAGGAGAAATAAGATGGCAATTTGTGAAGTCACCGGTAAAGGTAAGATGTATGGCCATAATGTTTCGTTCTCCCAGAGGCATACTCGTAAGGTATTTAAGCCAAATGTCTCGAAGCGTACGCTTGTAATTAACGGCCAAAAGATTAAATGCAATGTTTCAACTTCAGCTCTTCGTACTTTGAAGAAAAAAGGCTTAGTTGAATCACCAAAAGCTAAAGCGAACAAATAATGTAATAAAAAAGATTCGTCTACGATGGTCGAATCTTTTTTAATGTAAACGTTTTCTATTAATCGTAACGCAGAGCGGTGCGGAAGATAAAAGTATAATAGCGATAACGACGGTCATATGGTTTATCCCGGCAATCAATACAAAACCCGTTTCTTTTAAACTGAATGCCGTGATAAATAAAGCTTCTAATATTTCTTGATTGGATACGGAATAAATGATGGCTATTATAAACGCAGCAATTAGTGATAAAAATAATGAACATAGTGCAATGGTGGCAAAATAAACTAGATAAATCAACCGAATTTGTTTTTTTGATGCACCAACACTACGGTACAGTTCAATAGTCGGCATCTCTTGCTCGATAATACGAAGCGACGTAAGAATGACAATTATCGCGCCCATGATGGATAAGACAGTGCATATAGCATCAACTATAGCTTCAAGACGATCTAGCGAGTACAGTGCTTCTGGGTTTGGCCCAGCGATAGTACTGACAGCATATTTTTTATTGCTTAATCCGACATTAGAAAACTTTCCTTCACCACCATTTAGATAGGCCAACGCATCTGTTTTATTTGAAAATGTAAAAATCGCAATTCCTACTCCTATCTCGTTTGATGCATTATTACTGTCTGAACCATTTTGTGCATCGCTACTAGCAACCAAAGTTACACCACCAGATAGTTGTATCGCTTCCAAGATTGGATCTAATAATCCAGCACTGCTACTAGATAGCTCTTTAAATGACAAATTAGATAAATGATACCCGGCCGGCGAAAGACCAACAATTACATATTTTTTTCCGTCATCATTAATAAAGTGTTTTCCAATTATGCTATTTCTATAGTTTATGTATGAGGTCATTCTCTCTTCAATATTCCTAAACTTTACAGGAACACTAATCCCAAATTTGTATTCCGCCCAAGAAGTCGAAACTAGCATTGGCGTCTCGTCTTCATGTATTGTTATATTACTTTTATCATTTGCTATTTTCTTGATTAGCTCTTGGGACAGCGAGATGTATCCCGCCGGGAGGCTAGTGTTTATAAAACTTCCGTTATATTTGGCGATATCATTTTTTACATATTCTAGATTATTCCCGCAGTCCTCTAGGCAATACTCGGCAAGTATGATTACTTCGCCATCAGTTGCTAACTCTGCATATTGTATATATTTTTGTTTATAGCCTAGAAAAAGATAATTGACGCAGAAGGACAAAATAAATATGATGCTAACTGACAGTAGTAAATATATAGACTTTTTTCTATGGGTCCCAATTTTTCCTATCGCGATTTTTAATAAATCGAAAGTTTTCACTTATTCCCCTTTCAACCTCAAAGCGATTTTTTTTGAGCTAAACTGGTCGATACATAGTAAAAATGATACTGGTGCCGATAATAATGTGAGGCCCACTATTGTCGGATACCAATAATTAAATCCAATCAGTATCGGTGGATATTTGTCAGAATTTGGGTATGCGTTACTTAATATACTTGACATATTGTTCCATTCAATTGCTGATATTATTAATGACAATAATACGGATAGTGCGGTCGATATAATTATTATACAAGCATATAATTCTAAGATGTAGAGAAAATAAATTAATACAATTTGACCATTTGTTGCGCCAAGCGTTTTGTATAATGTAAATAGCTTAGAGTCTTGAGAAATAATATGGGCAAGCGTAAACGCCGCAATCAATGATGACGTTATCAAGGAAATAATAATGACAGGTCGGATTAATTCTGCATCTCTTTTTTTATATTCTTCATAAATGTCTATACGATCACTAATTATTTCTGCGATGTGAAATTTTTTTGGATTGTATTCAAACTCATCTACATCGTTTTTAAGATAAAAACCAATCGCCTCATCAAAATTATCAAATATTACCAATGAACTTGGTTCGAAATTTAAGTGTTTATTTGTTTCATAGCGCTCTTTTTTATATGAAACAATTTCGCCACGATATTTATCTGCACGTTTAATCACGACATCTTGTCCATCTTCGTATAAGCATGCTATATATATCTGACCGTTATTTTCATCATCAGAATATTTGATAGTTACGTTTTGACTGCCAGCATTAACAAATGCTATGGTGATTGGTATGCAAATGATTATACTTATGGTTAATATGGCCGATATAGTTTTGCTACGGTGAGCTGATATATTAGTATGGGATAACTTTACTAGTTCCCTAACTCCCATTGTTTTCTCCTGAATTACGAAAAGTAGCGATCTTCTCGTTCGGAATTTCATTTATGACACCCTCCGATATATCAAATATCTGGGTGGCATATCTTATGGCATTTTTATCGTGCGTTGACATTACAATTGTAATGCCCATCTGTTTTCTGAGAATATCAAGTGTGTCTAGAACTATTTTTGAATTACTGTCATCAAGATTATTGGTTGGTTCATCTGCAAGAATAATATTCGGCCCAAGAAAAATTGCTCTTATTATACAAGCACGCTCTGCTTGCCCGCCAGAGACTTCTTTTGGCAAAGAATTAAGTTCACTAGTTATACCAAATTTTTCAGCCAAAATAGACATTCTTTTTATACGTTTTTCTCTGGGAAGCCCACTAAAAATCCCAGGCAACATAATATTATCTGAAATTGATAATTGTGGCTGAAGATATGCGTCTTGAAAAATTATACCAACCGATTCGCGCCTATATTGTACGAGCTCTTTTTCAGATAGTTTATCGATATTCTTTTTATTCACCACAATTTCACCTTCGGTTGGTTTTTCTAGACCGCCAATCAAATTTAAAACCGTAGTTTTCCCAGAGCCACTCTTCCCCCATAGAATAGCAAATGAAGCGTCCGTAATGAAGATATTGACTTTGTTTATTATAAGCTTATCGCCGTATTTTTTAGTTAAGTTTATTAGTCTTATCATAGTTATTGTATATGTTTTATTATAATAAACCGACTATGTTTTTTCAATCGCGCCTACAAAAAACCACCCTTAAGGGATGGTTTTTTGATAATGAGCCGTCATTAAGCCGGGTTCTGTAGCCATATATATAATATATGGTGATGGTCATCTATCTTGGCGTTACATTGCTATAACACTCTAGCGGTGAGCGTGCATCCCCGAGCAGGGGTTTATTAGCACTCCTTGCAACAGGTAGGGTTTGCCTCCGTACTATATCGCTACAGCACGTTGTGAGCTCTTGCCTCACTCTTTTCACCCTTACCTTAACAGGCGGTATACGTCTCTGTGGTACTTTCCCTATTCTTGCGAACGGTCGCTGTTAGCGACTACCTTGCTCTATGTTGCCCGGACTTTCCTCTTATAAAAAGCGACCATCTTTCAGGCTCCCTATTATTATATCACAAACAGATAAAAAACACTAGTGTTTAATCAGGTCGTCGATAGCACGGTTGGCTTCCGAATCGGCGACGGTGTTTTCGGAACGCGAAATGTGAGTAAACGAAACGCTATCAAAATTATTGAGTAGATTTTGGATGTCGTTATAAATCGGAATAATGTCTGGGTTTTTAACCGTAAAAATACCATTTAACTGGTTTACTACCATCAAGCTATCTGAAAAGAAATGTGCCGATTTAAACCCGAGTTCGATAGCTTTTTCGATACCGTCTTTCATAGCAAAATACTCGGCAACACGGGAGGTAGCAAAACCAATAAATTCACCGCCTTTTTCGATAACTTTACCGTCTACACCAATAACTTGGTATCCAGTTCCGGCTGGACCAGGGTTGCCACGTGAGGCCCCGTCAACATAAATCGCCACGGCACTTGCGGTATCACGCGATGAGACGCGATCTGAGGTAATTTTTCCTTCTATTATCTCAAAGACCGAAGTACTAGCTTCGTTTAAGCGAACATTAGCCGAGGCAAAATCCTTTACATATTTATAACTAACATAACGGTCGCGCGGGGTAGGTTTTGAATTCCCAGAAACTGTTACTTCATATACTATATATAAATTACTTAAGCGGCTGGAGTCTTCGAGGGCCAAAAAAGTGATGACGTCTTTTAATTTTACGGCAGAGGCATGGAGCCCAGTAAATTCCGACAAAGAACGAACCATGGCCTCTTCGGGTTGTTCACCAAATTCAATTTTACCGGTAGGAAGCTCCCAAAAAACCGGGGCGTCATGTCTACCCAGGTTTCGTTTCAAAATGAGGATACCATCCTCATTTCTAATAATTCCAACAACGCGAATTCTTTGTTTCATGTCCCACCGTTTGTCTTTAAAACCCTGCCGGCCTGTTTTCCCCGTAATATATACAAGGTGGGTAAGATCTTATGCGA
>CAMNAJ010000032.1 GCA_946530935.1 uncultured Candidatus Saccharibacteria bacterium
CAGACGATCAAAATAATCCTTTGCCAAATCAATATGAATCACCTTCGCAGGAAGATGAGATTCAATACAGGAGAAGCTCTAACAGACTCAACGTACTTATTATTTTTACCTTGACGATGATTATACTTGCGGTTCCGGCGGTCATGATTAGTAATCAGCACGCTAAGGACCTTGCTAAAGAAGCTGAATATAGAGAAAAATATGCCGCGAAAGAAGGAGCAACTACAGAAACCGATGATGAGTCGCCAAAAGAATATGGAGGATATGCCGCAAACGGATTATCTGAGATTAGGATTGGCTACACCTGGACCGATAAAAGTAGTGTCAAGTTTAGTATCCCGACCGGTACAGAGATTGCACGTATAGATTGGACTAATTCAGAGAAGAAGTATGGCCATGATACGAGCCTAGGCAAAATCGAGGCGAAAAGTTTAGAGTACGAAAAAAATATCAATGCGGTCGAGTTAAAAAATCTATTTGTTAGCGAAGACCAAAGTAAGGACACTGATATGAGTATAGTGCTTGATGATTCGACTCTCTACGCAATTTATAGCCATTGGCGTAGTGCAACGGAAGAAACCGTAGATAATAAAACTCTGCGTGTCATAGATCTCTCTGGTGATGCCGGCGCCTCAAGTGTATTTACTTTGATGGCATTTTATGAACTTGATAAATCGAACTATCTTTTAATTAATTCAAAAACGGCGACAGTTAACGAGACGAACTTGCAGATCATTCGAAGTTTAGTAAAAACTGCAGAGCTTTTAGACTAAATCTGAATTTAGATAGTAGTAATAATCCAACAAATCACGTGAATAATTTTTAATTAAGGCAAGTGGCGCCTTATCGTTCTCGTGATTTGGTAAAATGAGCATTCGCGTAATGCCAATCTGCTCAACAAATGATGGGTTATGGCTCACGACAATCAAAGTGCCAGAATAATCTTTAAAGTTTTCGCCGATAATCTTCTGTGTTTCGGGGTCGAAATGGTTTGTTGGCTCGTCAAGGATGATAAGGTTTGCGCGTTTAGTGAGAATCTTGCAAAGTGCTACGCGTGCTTTTTCGCCAGGAGACAAGACGGAAACTTTCTTATTGACGTCATCGCCATGGAATAGGAAGTTTGCTAAAATCGAGCGCATTTCCGTATCCGTAAAATCATATGACTTAACATTATCCAAAATGGTTTCACGTTCATCAAGAATTTCGAACTCCTGCGCATAGTAAGCTACGGTCGTATTATTGCCCATAATAATTGAGCCCTCGTCTGGCGATAATTGACCGACAATCAGCTTCAAGAGCGTGCTCTTACCAATACCATTTTCTCCACAAATCAGGAACTTTTCACCGCGGGTCAGAGTAAATGAGAGCTTTTGATAAAGCGCTGGCTTATCTGCATAATGGAAGCTAAGATTTTGCACTTCAAGTGGAACTTTGTTGCTTTGCTTGGCTGGCTCGACATTGATAGCCACGCGCTGATATTCTTGCTCGCGTACCTCTAGCTCGGCCATTTTTCGATCGAGCATTTTTTCGCGAACATGACCTTGCTTGATTAAAGCCGTATTGGAACGTTTTGCATTGCGGGCGCGTTCGACAAATTCTTGAATTCTTTTGATTTCGCGTTCTTGTAAAGTGATGCGACGATCTTTTTCGGCCATTTCTTCGGCGTATTGGCGACGGAATGCGGCATAGTTACCGTTATAAACTTTCATTTTGTGAGTTGTTTTATTCACGAAGAGTGTCTTATTTGTGACGACATTCAAAAAGTCTACGTCATGACTAATTACTAATACCATGCCATTGTAATTGCGCAAAAAGTTAGCTACGAATTCCTTGGTACTGGCGTCTAGGTGGTTGGTCGGTTCGTCGAGCAGCAGTAGCCCTGCGTTTTCGAATAAAACTTTTGCGAAGGCGACTTTTGACTTCTGACCGCCCGAAAGATCTTTGACGCGCATGTCGACCAAATTACCCAATTGCATTTTCTCGACAATCTTCAATAATTCATTGTCGAAGTTTGCAATGTCGTAGGAATCAATTAAGTCCTGCAATTCATTGATTCGGGCAAGAATTGCGTTGCTTTCTGGGTATTTAGCGAGTTTCTCGTATTCCAGATTTAACTTATCTTGTAATTCATCGACTGGGCGACCTTGCGCAATATATTCCCATACAGTAATTTCTTCATTTTCTGGCTCAATTCGGATTTCCTGTGGCAGATAGCCGAGACGCAGAGACGGTAATTCGATAGTTCCTTCATCGAGTTTTTGTTTGCCGAGAATAATCTTGAATAGTGTGGTTTTTCCGGCTCCGTTTACGCCAACAATACCTGCCTTATCTTTTGCATCAAAATGAAACGAGCAATCGTCGTATAGTTTTGATGCGCCAAATGACAGGCTTAAATGTTCGGCTTTCATGGCAATATATTATATCACACAACTTATGCTTTGAAATGTCAAATCACCTGACAAAAGAGAAAAGCTTGTGTATAATCTAATTAAATGGAGGTATAAGTATGAAGAGATTTCTCAACATATTATTAGTCTTTTTTGCTGTTGGTGGCCTATTTACCGTACTCTTCTTCGGTATTTACGGCGCCGTTCAGAGCACTAAAACGCATGAACAACCTAGCACCGAAACGACCCTATCGGAGCTACCAAAACCGGAAAAGACCGGTGGCGTACGCGGACAACTAGGTATCGACAAAAATATTAACGAATCGACAATTGACCAGTATCTTGGCCGCAGTGACGCCGTTTATCGCGACATGCGCATGTTGGTGGACGAGGCAAACTATGAAAATATCCAGGGCGACTCGTACTTGTCGGGCTACGTTGAGGGCTTTGAAGTTGTCCCTTATCCGAAAATTGTTAATGTTACTGGTTTGCCGGCCGAAGTTGGTCAAAGCTATACTGGCACGACTTTATTCACCCAAACCGAAGATAACGTAATCGCAAACTACAAAGAATCGATGGCCTTTCTCGAATATTATTTCCCGAAAGACAAGAAAATCTTCTTGATGTGTGGAGGTGGCGGCTATGCTGGTATGATGAAGAATCTGCTAGTTGAGCTTGGCTGGCCAGAAGATCAAATCTGGGTAGTTGGTGGATATTGGTATTATGATGGAGACCATGCAGTTAAAGTAAAACGCGACGACAATGGATTAATCACTTATGACTTTTGGAAAGTACCGTATCACGACATTGAATTTGGATATATGAATGAAAAATAAAGTTGGAATCTTAGTATGCGCCTGTGCGGCTCTGATTGCGGTCGGTGCCATATGGCTAGGATTTGCTAATTATCAAAAGCCAGCCGAACCGAAGCCAGAAGTCATTGAAAAATTTCACCTTGAGCCTGAACTGTATGAAGGATCGCAACTAAAAGAGATTACGGCCGACGAATTCGCGAGCCTAATTCAAAACAAAAAATCCTTCATTGTGATAGCGCATATGGACTTTTGTCCGGCCGAGACGCCGCTGACTACAACCACCGAACAATTCGTAGCAGAAAATGGATTGACGATTTATGCATTAAAATCCGATATCTTTAAACAAACTGAGTTAGCTGATAGCGTAAAGTATTTGCCAAGCGCGGCAATCTATAGGCAGGGTGAACTTATTAAATATCTCAATGCAGAGTCAGACGAAGATATACCATTTTATCAGAGTGCAGAAAATTTTCGAAATTGGTTGTCAAAATATATAAATCTAAGCAAGGAGTAATATGTCATCGATTTATGACAAAGATATTAAAGCAATTCGTAAAGAGCTTGTGAAATTCGGCAAGACGACTTATGGTAAAACCATTTTCTTTATTGCTTATCTAATTCCATTGTCATTATTTTTTGCAATAATCGTATTTGCCATTTTGAGTGCCGCGACGGATGCGAAATATCTCGTATATTATATGCCACACCTATTTATCGGTTTTGTTGTGACTTTTGTGCTCGCAAACGCATATTATTACAAAGAATTGCGTATTTTCGTCGAACACCAGAGCAAATAGCGTGAATTCTGTTGTAAAATACAGGTAGTCCTAGAGAGAAGTATTTTTGCGCATTAGAGGGGAGGTGATTATGCGTGGGCAGAAGAATTCCGGAATATAATCGTCATCATATCCTGTTTCCGGAAAGAATCTGGAAGAAGATATTGGGTGAGAATGCGGATTTTCGAAGCGTTTTCGTAGTGAAAATGCGCACGAGTCAGCATGAACGTTTGCATCGCAAGCTTGACTCCGAACTCAAGGATGAACTGACGGTTTTTGATTTTCCGAAGACTAGTACTTTACAACAAATGATTCTCGATTACAGCCTACAAAAGGGACGTTTTCAGGCTATGAATATATATCAGAAAATTGATTGGCTGCTTTCTGAACTCGATCCACGCGATAGAAGAAACAAATTATTAATCAGCCTACTTAAAAAACAACGTTCTTTCCTGAAATTCTATAAAGTGCTGTAGCTGAATGAAGGGAGGCGCGAGCCTCCTTTTTTGCTTTCATGAAAAAATCCGAATGCAGTCAAAGTATTTATGCTAAAATTGAATTAATATGGGAGAAATAGCGAAAGAGGGGGGCAAAGAAAAGGCGATTATGCTGTCTTTGGCTGTCGCGGCCGGAGTTTTGTTAATCGCAGTTTTGGCATTAATATTCGTGCCAATGATCATTAAACACAACAATACAAAAAGTAT
>CAMNAJ010000033.1 GCA_946530935.1 uncultured Candidatus Saccharibacteria bacterium
TTAAGTGGAGCAATCTCACTAAAGTTGTTAATTGAATTTTTCACTTTCCTCCTTTTAATTATTTTCTTCATCCGATAATGTTAAATACATTACAGCTTTAATTGTATGCATACGGTTTTCGGCTTCATCAAACACTGCTGAATGTTCAGATTCGAATGCCTCATTAGAAACTTCCATCTCTTCAATACCAAACTTTTCATGCACATCACGAGCCACAGAAGTATTCAAATCATGGAAAGAAGGTAAGCAGTGTAAGAATATACATCCCGGCTTAGCCCGATTTAGCATATCTAGAGTTACGCGATACGGCTGCAGCTGTTCAATTCTTTCACCCCATTTTTCTTTATCTTCACCCATCGATAGCCAAATGTCCGTATAAATCGCATCTGCCGTGTCGTTTAATGCATTAATGTCATCCGTAATAGTGATGGTTGAACCATTCTTTTCAGCAATCGGACGACATTGATTCACGATATCTTCAGAAGGGTGAAGCTCGTTCGGACCACAAGCAATGAAATTCATACCCATTTTAGCAGCCATTGCCATCAAAGAGTTTGCAACATTATTACGCGTATCACCTACAAACGCCAAAGTCTTACCAGAAAAACCACCTAATTTTTCTTCAATAGTCATAAAATCAGCCAATGCCTGTGTCGGGTGACAGTAATCTGTTAGGCCATTCCAAACCGGAACATCAGCATATTTAGCCAAATCATCCACGGTTTCCTGCTTAAATCCACGAAATTCGATTCCGTCATAAAACCGCGCCAACACCCTCGCCGTGTCAGCCACCGATTCCTTGTGACCCATTTGCGAACCAGTCGGATCAAGATAAGTCACATTCATTCCGAGATCGTATCCAGCCACTTCAAAAGCACACCGCGTCCTTGTCGACGTCTTTTCGAATAGTACTGCGATATTTTTCCCAGGGAAATATTTGTGATTCTCGCCGGCATGTTTCATTTCCTTAAATCTTTTAGCGACATCTAGCATGTAGCGAAGTTCTTCTTCACTAAAATCTAGAATCCTAAGAAAATCTCTTCCTTTGAAATTCATTTTTATCCCTTCTTTTTCTACTATATATTATATATCAAGTTTGTTTTAAGCACAAGCATTTTGAGGCTAATTCACGCTTATGCTATAATTAATATATGAAAAAGCGCGTAGTTTTAGCGTTAGGCGGTAACGCATTACAAAAAAACGGCGAAGCATCAGCTGAAGCCCAGAAAAAAATCGCCGAATCGGTTGGCGAAGCCATTTCCGACTTAGCCGACAAATACGAAATTATTGTTGCTCACGGCAACGGTCCTCAAGTTGGCAACATTCTTATTCACGAAGAAGCTGCTTCTACCGAAAAAGCCCCAGCTATGCCACTCGAAACCGCTGTAGCCATGAGTCAAGGTCAAATTGGTTATTGGTTAACTCAAGCCATCAATAATGCCTTTATTAAAAAGGGTAAACCAGGCAAAAAAATCGCAACAGTGATTTCACAGGTTGTTGTCGATCGTACCGACCCGGCCTTCAAGAATCCATCCAAGCCAATTGGCCAATTCTACACCGAAAAAGAAGCCAAGGCCCTTGCTGAAGAAAAAGGTTGGACCGTCAAAGAAGACGCCGGCCGTGGTTGGCGCCGCGTTGTTGCTTCACCAAAACCAATCGACATCGTCGAAAAGAAAACCATTTCCGAACTCGTTTCAGACGGCGTCATTGTTATTGCTGCCGGTGGCGGCGGTATTCCAGTTGTTCGCACCAAAATTTTGAAACGTCTAAAGGGAATTGATGCTGTTATCGATAAAGACTACGCTGCCGAAAAACTCGCCGAGCTTGTTAAAGCCGATGTCTTCATTTCCTGCACCGCCGTACCAAATGTTTATGTAAACTACGGTTTACCAAATCAGCAAAAACTTGAACAAATTACCGTTAAAGAAATCCAGGATCTCAAAAAATATGGTTATTTCAAAGCTGGCTCTATGCTACCAAAAGTTGAAGCAGCTTCTGCCTTCGCCATGAAAGGCGGCACCGGCATCATTACCGATATCGATAATCTTAGAGATGCTCTTCTAGGCAAAGCAGGTACTATTATCACTAAAAACTAGAGTAATTGTTTCAGCTCTGCTTTATAGGCTTCGACGCCTGGTTGGTCAAATGGATTAACTCCCTGAAGTTTCGCCGAAATCGCACAGGAAAGTTCAAAGAAATAGATCAACTCGCCGAAGCCTTTTTCGTCGAACGATGACACACCAATCGAAAGCACCGGGATATTTCCAGCAGTATGAGCCTTCACTACAGCAGATACCACTTTCTGGTTCATTTCATCGGTAGGGAAATTGATAATCGTTTCAAATAGGTTTCTTCTACCATCTTGCATAAATTGGCCTAGGGAATGAAGGTCTGTCGAATAAATCACCGACGCAGGGAAAATCCCCTTTTGGTTTTTCCCTTCAGATTCGCCAAATAATTGCTTCAACCATTCATTAAAATACATCGTCGAAGGTTCAAAGCTTGCAAAAACCTCTGTATCGTAATTCCTTTGTCCCAAGGTAAATCGCATCCAAGCATATTGCGAAGCTGGTTCAATTACCTGGTCCACCGCTTCTGCCGCGCCCTCAAGTAGCTTATCGATATCTACTCCACCCACCGCTAACGGTAATAATCCCACCGCTGTTAATACCGAATATCTCCCACCAACATTATCTGGCACTACAAATCTAGTATAATTATTTGCTACTGCCTCATCATGAAGCGTCCCCTTATTCGCATCAGTTGTAGCATAAATTCTCGAGTATGCACCTTCTTCACCATATTTCTCGATTAATTTCTTTTTAAACTCAGTAAAAGCAATCGCTGGCTCTAAAGTCGTACCAGATTTAGAAATCACATTAATCGAAAAATCATGATCCCCTAACCTCTTTAATTCGTGGTCAAGCTCTCTCTTTGATAAAGAATTTCCGGCATAAATGATTTTAGTATCAGAGCGTGGGCGAAGCGCCTCAATTAAAGCCCTGTGCCCAAGATACGATCCACCAATTCCGATACAAACTAGATATTCAGACTCATCATTAATCTTTTTTGCCGCCTCTTTAATACGGGCAAATTCTGCCATATCGACCCGTTTTGGCAATTCAAACCAACCCCCCATCGGGTCTTTTGAAATCTCCGTCAAAACCTGGGAAATCTTCTCAGTATCCACCTTAGAACTAAAATTAACAGTAATCATTTTTGCCTCCGTTTCCTCTATTATATCAAATCTTTTTCCATTTCGGTATTGCTTTTTTTGGCAAAGTGTGGTATAATATATATAGATGCTATTAATGGGGAGTATCGAATAATATTAGGGGGTTAAATAATGAAATACCAGGTTAGCATTGAAATTTTTCTTAAGAGTTCCGGCCAGATCAAGAAGCTTCTCCACGACAACCATTTCAGAATCTATATGAAAAACGGCCTCACCGGAGAACTCAATTCTGACGACGGAAACTCTGACACCGCGGAAAACCCGGAAAAAACCAACTCCAGGTACTACTACTGGTACTGTCTCTACAACAGTGATTCCGAGTTTCCTCCCCAGGAAGTCCTGCAAGAAGCCATGAAACATCCGAGCCTGAAAAAACTCAGCATCAACTACATCGGCGACTAAAGTGCTTCCCCGCCCCGATTCATTCGGGGCATTTTTTATGATATAATACACTCTATGGTTGCCCCTGTGGCGGAATTGGCAGACGCGCTAGCTTCAGGTGCTAGTGGCCGCA
>CAMNAJ010000034.1 GCA_946530935.1 uncultured Candidatus Saccharibacteria bacterium
TGACCTGCTCGTTACGAATGAGCTGCTCTACCAACTGAGCTACATCGGCACTTTTTCCATTATATCATAAATGTGCTATAATTATTATAACTTAAGGAGAGAAGCATGTCTAAGGTGGAAATTATTAAGCGTCCCGTCGAACAGATTGGTAGTGATATCAAAAAATCAGCTTGGTCCGCCTCAATTGAGTCACTGGCTCTCTTGATTATCGGTGTTTTATTTGTTATTTGGCCGGAAGCCATGGTTAGAATTCTTGCCTACATCGTCGGCGCCTTTTTCATCGTTAAAGGTGGCAATCAGATCATCAGTTATTATATGGAGAAAGGCCAGAATGATTTTTTCAATAACAAACTACTTACCGGCGTAGTCTCCGTTTTAATTGGTATCGCCTCGCTTACTATCGGTGAAGATATCGCGCACGTTTTCAGTGTTATTATCGGCATTTTAATCATCTATGAATCATTAGTTCGTATTAACGCAGCCACAAAACTCGCTTCAGCCGGCATCAAAGCTTGGCAGCCAATCTTGACGCTAGGTTTAGTAATGCTTGTAGTTGGCGTAGTTGTAACTTTCCTTTCACACGGCGCTACCGTACTGGTTGGTTGGATGATGATTCTAACTGGTATTGTCGGTCTTGTTGGCGACATTATGTTTATAAAACATCTAAACGTATTAATCGACAAACTTACTGGCACTAGTAAAGCTCATCAAACCAAAGAAAAATACGACGACGCTGAAGAAGCAGAAATAAAAGAAGACTAAAATGAAAGATTTTAAAGAAGATATAACTAAAATCTATTTGAACGAAAGATTCATGTTGGTTTTAATGATTTTAAACTTTCTTGGGTCAGTAGTGTTATTCATTTATGATATTCTTCATCTTAACACCGAGAGCGCTATCATCAAAGTTGGTTATGGTGATATTGGCGGGTATCGTAATGGTACTTGGACTGACATGCTCGTTTTTCTTGTTCTCGCCATCATTTTGGGAGTGTTTCATAATATAATCGCAGTCCGAATCTTCCACAAACGTGGTGCCGGCATGACAAAATTCTTTCTTCTTACAACCAGTGCACTAATCATCGGTGCTTTCATTCTTCTGATTCGTCTAACGGGAGAGGGATAAATGCGAAAAAACCTTGAGATCCCCCAGGGCAAACGTACACGCTCTTATCGTTTTTTTGAGATTTTACCGGGTTTTATCTCCTACAGCGCAATCATCTTGCTCTTCGTTTTGTCGTGGTTAAACCCAGTTATTGGTGCCATCTATCTCTTCTTTCTTATTGCTACTACTTTGGTTAAGGCTATTAGCGTAGCTTATCGCGCCGTGCAGGGATATAACACTATTAAGCTTGCCGAACGCGTTGATTGGCGTAAGCGCGTTGAAGATCTAAGTGATCCTCATGCCTCGTTTGAACGTCTTCACGACAGCACTTCAAAGAGTTATGAATTCGACGAACACATTGAAAACCTTAAGCTCATGGCCGCCATGAGCAAAGAATATCCTGATCCAAACAAGGTTTATCATGTAGTTATCGTTACGGCCTATGACGAAGGTTACGAAATATTGCAGCCTTCCATCAACGCTATTTCAAAAAACACTTTCCCAAATGACCATATCATCGTAGCCATTGCATATGAAGAGCGTGGCGGGGAAGAAATGGAAAAAACTGCCAAAAAACTAAAAGAAGAATTTAAAGACACGTTTAAAGACTTCTTATTAGTGAAACATCCGGACGGTCTACATGGTGAAATCGTCGGTAAAGGCCCAAATCTAACTTATGCTGGTGAACACATTGCAGAATATGTCAAAAACAAGCATTTACCAGTTGAAAATATTATTGTTACCTCACTTGATAGCGATAACCAAATGGCCGAAAAATACCTTGACGCTGTGGCTTACGAATTCATCGTTCATCCTAATCGCCAACGTCTTAGCTACCAGCCAGTCTCACTATTCATGAATAATATTTGGGAAGCCCCTGCGCCAACTCGCGTCGTTGCTGTATCGAACTCCTTCTTTAATGTTATTACCACCATGCGTCCACACGTGCTTCGCAACTTTGCTTCACATTCTCAACCGCTTCAGGCACTTGAGGCGATGCACTTTTGGAGCAAACGTACCATCGTTGAAGATGGTCACCAATATTGGCGCAGCCTCTTCTTCTTTAGCGGTGATTATACCGTTCTCCCAATCCGTATCCCAATTTATCAAGACGCTGTAATTGATGAAACACTCTGGAAAACTATTAAAGCTCAATTTGTTCAGGTTCGACGCTGGTATTATGGGGCATCCGATGTCGCTTATGTGGGCACCAAGTTATTTGTAAGAAGGGAACGTCGCATTATGCCGTTTTGGCAGCTTTTACCAAAATTTTGGCGTCTTTTAGATGGGCACGTTACGCTCGCTATTCTCGCGCCAATCGTTGCTTTTGGCGGTTGGGTTCCAATGATTATGAATGTATCTTCACACGATATGGTTGCTTATAATCTGCCAAATATTGTTAGTATTGTTGAAACTTTCGCCTCCATCGGCCTTATTGTCACCGTGCTCATTTCTTTAAAAATGCTACCAGAGCGTCCAGCTAAATATAAAAAGAGTAAGAATATTTCAATGTTACTTCAATGGATTTTAATGCCTATCACCTCAATTATCTATCAGTCGCTAGCGGCCTTCTATGCCCAGACTCGTCTTATGCTCGGCAAATATATGGAAAAGTTTGATGTTACTAAAAAGGTTAAAAAATAAGGAGAAATATGGCAAGAGTCTTTTTTACCAAAACTATCACCCCAGAAAAACTAATTGAGATTTATAAGGCTCTCGGTGTAGACTTACCAGGTAAAGTCGGTATTAAAGTTTCTACCGGCGAAGATGGTGCCAAGGGTTATTTAAAAGCTGATTTAATTGCTCCATTTGTAAAAAGTTTGAACGGCACTATCGTAGAATGTAACACTGCTTATCCGGGCGAACGAAATAATGCAAAAGATCATTTAAAAGTTGCTAATAAGCATGGTTTCACCAGCTTTGCCGAGGTCGATATTCTAGATGCCGACGGTGACAAAAAAATTCCAGTAAAAAATGGAAAATATCTTAAATACGATCTTATTGGCAAACACTTTGATGATTACGACTCTTTTGTTAATCTTGCTCACGGCAAAGGTCACATGATGGGTGGTTTTGGCGCTAACCTAAAAAACCAATCTATCGGTTTTGCCTCCCGAAAAGGCAAAGCTTATATTCATTCCTGCGGTAAAACTACTAGCCCAGCTCTTTGCTGGGTTTCAAAACACGAACAAAAAGATTTCATTCTTTCTATGGCCGAAGCCGCTACCGCCGTCGCAGATTATCTAAAAGAACAGGGAAAACCAATTGTTTATATTACGGTAATGAATGCGATTTCTTTAAGTTGTGACTGTGATTCCGAGCAAGATGATCCAGTTATGGAAGATCTTGGTATTGTTGCTTCTTTAGATCCAGTCGCAAACGACCAAGCCTTTATTGATATGGTTTGGGCTTCTAAAGATCCGGGCGCGAAGCTACTTCAAGAGCGTATCGATTCAAGGCTCGGTCGCGAGATTCTGCCTTATGCTGAAGAACTCGGTCTCGGCTCTCGTAAGTACGAACTTGTCGAGCTTTAATATATATGATATAATAACCTGAGTGGGTGATTAGCTCAGTTGGCTAGAGCGTCTCGTTTACACCGAGAAGGTC
>CAMNAJ010000035.1 GCA_946530935.1 uncultured Candidatus Saccharibacteria bacterium
GATGGGGATATAGCTCAGCTGGTTAGAGCGCGTCACTGATAATGACGAGGTCTGTGGTTCAAGTCCACATATCCCCACCATTTTTTGTTCTTAAAAAGTGGGTGACTTGACACTTCGCGAGCAAGTCCACATATCCCCACCATTTTTTTATGTAAACATGCTATAATACGCTTATGGAATATCAATTTAACTTCGGTTGGATGATTGCAGGCTTAGTAATTACGCTAGGCGGAATTTTAGTAGTAGTTTTTTACCGCCAAATATCCGACACAATGGCAAATGGTGTCTCTTCTTATGAAAAAATGAAACTATACGGCGTAATTACGGTAATAGTAGGTCTGCTCACTACTTCAAATATACTAAGTTTTATCTTGGAATTCGTATTTAGATTATTGCTCGGAAAGAATTAGCTGGCGTGTCCATTCGTACATCGCGATAGCGGCGGCAGCGCCGACGTTGACCGATCTAGTAGAACCAAAACTCTCGATGAATCTTACGTCGTGAGCTTTTTCTAATAATTCAGGGGTGATGCCGTTGTTTTCGGAGCCGAAAATGAGGGTGGTATGCTTTTTGAAGGTCTTTTCGTGAAGTTTTTTAGCACGTGGGGTGTTGTTTTCGATGGCAACTAGTTCCCTGTTTTCCTGCGTTTTTAGAAAATCTTCGATAGTGGCATGATGAACAATTTCAAGATATTTATCTGTGCACATTGCACCACGACGATTATATTTTTTCTTGCCTATAATATGAACTTTATTCACATTAAAAGAGTTAGCAGTGCGGACAATGGAGCCAATATTAAAATCGTGTTCGACGTTTTCGATGGCGATTTCTAGGCCGGTGCGCTTTTTTGATAAGGCATCAAAAACTTGTTCGTTTTCTAAACCTTTGTATTCGTCGATCAAGTTTCTGGTATCTTCCATCCCTTAATTATACCATATGATATAATATTAACAGATAAGGAGGTATTATGAAGTTTGATGATTATCAGAAGAAAGCAACTAAATATGATTTTTTTGAAGCCACTGAGGACACTAATCAGGTTGGTTTTCTAGAGAAGGTATTAGGGCTCGTAGGTGAAGCCGGAGAAACGGCCGATAAGATCAAAAAACTGATTCGCGACAAGGACGGAGTGGTTAGCGATGAGGATAGGACGGCAATTTCAAAAGAGCTTGGAGATACTTTATGGTATTTAGCAAGTATTGCAAGATATCTTAATGTGCCATTATCAGAGGTGGCACAAGGCAATTTAGATAAGCTCGAAAGTCGTTTTGAGAGGAATAAACTTCACGGCGAGGGAGACGAGCGGTGAAAATCCTACAATTAAATGTATGGACTGGCCGTATTAAGGGAGCGTTGCTGGAATTCTTTAAAAATAACGATTTTGACGTGATTTGCCTTCAAGAGGCGGTGTGGGCTGGTGATAATGAACGACTTTCAAATTTTTTTGCAACCGTCGAGCAAATTAAAGAGGCGAGTGGGCTAAAATATGAGATGAGGAGCTCGAACTGGAGCATGGAAATCTTTTCGGATGGCGATAAAATGGAGCAAGGTAACGTGATTCTCTCCCGATATAAGATAACTAGTGAAGAATCTAAGCTTGTTTATGGGAAACTTAGCCTAGCTAATTCGATAAAAGATTTTTATGAACATGCTTATACATTACAAATAGCAAAACTAGAAAATGGCCTTACAATCGTAAATCACCACGGCTATTGGCAACCGAACCCGATTGGCAATGACGATACGATTAAGGCAATGAAAAAAGTCAGTGAAAGCGTGCAAAAAATCAAGGGGCCGGTTGTAATGTGTGGCGATTTAAATGTGATTCATGATTCCCCAGCGATGCGCGAATTGGATTTTTTGAGAGATTTAACCGCTGAATATAATTTAAAAAACACCCTTTCGGGGTTGAAATTCGTTGGCGAAGTAGCGTGTGATCATATTTTAGTGAATGAACAGATCGAGGTGGCGGATTTTAAGGTGTTAGATGATCTGATTTCCGACCATAAACCTTTACTGCTAGAGATAAAAAACTTTTAGAAATAGAAAGGCCCGAGACTTAGTCTCGGGCCATGTGCGATGGGAAGGGGAAGGGGGCTAGTTAGGAGGTTAAGAAGGGTAGTTAAATAAAGAATGTGATTGTACCCTTGCGGGTTTTTGCATTATAGAATGCGTCGAACCTCGCGTATACAAGTTCTCTCCATGTTTTGCAGACCGTTGCCTTTTCTTTAGGGTCCCAGTTGCTGGAACTCTTTCTTTCGCCGAGGGCGACGCGGCAGTGTCCGCTGAGGTTCAGACAGTAATCATTGCCACTTTCATGCTCGATAGAAAGAATCGTAGTGTCTTTCATCTCGAGAGGGATGTAGGCTGCTCCAGGGGAATCGGGTTTTGCCGTGTAGCATTCTGCTACAACGAACGTTCCTGGGATGGAAACCGACTTGTCGAATGCGTACTTAAACATATCAAGCAGACGATCGACGTTAGGTCCATTCTCGATGTTGAACTGGCGGAAATTGGTCTCTTTGGTATTCATACGAATACCTCCTTTTAATATATTTCCACTTACATACGTAAGATGGATGCGAGTTAGATCTCCCATTTGTCACTAACTTAATAACATTATACCACACTTCGCTAAAAATGTCAATATTTTGACATAAAAAAGCCGCTTTTTTAGCGGCTTAAAAGTGCTGGATAAAGGACGCAACTAAATAGACACAGGATTTTGCAGCCCTGTAGACATTATTGTCAAAGGCTTCAGAGTCCTCATCGACACCATCAGAGACGGCTTTGATGAAAGTAACTGGGATATTGTTGCGATTGCAGGTAATAATGATGCCTGCAGCCTCCATTTCACAGATGTCGGCGCCAAATTCCCTTTTTAGTCTTTCTTTTGGCTCGCCGGCACCGACGAATTTGTCGGCTGACGCACAGGTCAATTTCATTATTCCCTCTGTTAATGACTCTGGGATAAAACTTTTTGCTGGATAGATATACGGCCCAGTTTTACTGTTTAAATACTCTCCAACAACGTGTTTACCCGAAAGCGAAATGTCGAAATCGGTATGAACGACTCTTTCAACAATGCCGATCTTACCGGCATCATGAAAAGCGGTCAGGCCACCGACGACACCGTAGTTGATGATACCATCAACGCTGAAGTGGTCGATTAAGTACTGCGTGCTCGATGCGGAAGCGATTTCGCCAACTCCACATAAGATGAGGTAGATAGGTTTATCTGTGCCATACTCCCATTTCATAACGTCGTATCCGCTATGATTCGGGAAACAGAAGATTGGCTCACCAAATAAGTCGATAAACGGCTCTAACTCGGCTTTGGTTGCAACAACAATGCCGATTGTCATATTTTATTCCCCCTTTGACTTTTTATTAAGGTACGCGTACAGTCATTATAACAAAAATCCACCTTAAAGGTGGATTTTTAGTTTAACAACTTGGTTGTGCAATTTTCATCGTAGTTAAAAGCTTAACGTTACGTCTTAAAAGAAAAAGTTGTGTTCTAAGCTTACTAACACAACCGTAACCGACCTAGCTACCTGTAACATTACTGTCTCAGGCGCATCATTTCCTTCTCAAGAAAGGAGGTAATCCATCGACACGTTCTCGT
>CAMNAJ010000036.1 GCA_946530935.1 uncultured Candidatus Saccharibacteria bacterium
TGTTGTGTTATAATATAGATATGAAGACGATTTTAACTGGAATTAGATCAAACTCGGTACTGACATTAGGGAATTATTTGGGAGCGCTTCTTCCGATGGTGCGGCTTGCAAATGAGCACTCAAAAGATTCGAATGTTAATATTTTTGTGCCAGATCTTCATTCGATTATTTCAGAAGTTGACGGTGATCTTCGTGAAAACACGATTCGTACCCTTAAATACTACCTTGCGGCTGGCCTAGAGATCAACGAAAATGTCCATATTTATCGTCAAAGTTATGTGCCGGCACATTCGGAGCTTTGTTGGATTTTAGACTGTGTTGCAACGATGGGCGAGACCTCGCGAATGATTCAATATAAAGAGAAATCAAAGGGGCAAGAATCCTGTAACGTAGGTATTTTCAATTATCCGATTTTGATGGCGGCTGATATTTTACTTTACGATGCGGAATATATTCCATTGGGCGAAGACCAGTTCCAACATATCGAGCTAGCTCGTAATATTGCCATTAGATTTAACAATAAATACGGTGAAATCTTTACCGTGCCAGCCAAAACCGAAGACCAGGTTAAATTTATGGAGGTCGAAAAAGCTATTCGTATTCGTGATTTATTAAATCCAGAAAAAAAGATGAGTAAGTCTACGGTGGCTGAAGGTTCTAAGATTATGCTTGATGATGATCCAGCCAAGGCAGCTAAGAAAATTATGTCTGCAACCACTGATTCGCTTGGTAAAATTAAGTTTGACATGTTTAATCAGCCAGGCATTTCAAACCTTCTTCAAATTGAGGCGCTTGTGACTGACACTCCACTCCAGGATGTAATTTCTAGGTGGAGCGGGGAAACACGTTATGGCGAACTTAAGGCTAAAGTTTCTAGCAGTGTTTCTGAGATGCTTAGTTTATTCCAGGATCGTTTAGCTTCGATCCCAGATGGTTATATCTATGATTTGCTTGCGGTTGGTGAGAATTATGCTAACGACAAGGCTAATAAAAAATTACTTGAAGTGCAAAAAGCCTTCCATTTGAGGTAGTATGTTTATCACTGGAAAAAAGTTTAGTAAACCGGAGATGTCGCGGGTAATTAACGGCGATATTGAGCTGGCTGCGGAAGAAGAAAAAGAACCAAAGTTTCGGCTTGACCATCTCATGGTAGAAAAATACAAGAGTTACAATCGTTCGTCTCTTCAAAAATTTATTGAAAGTGGATTCGTAAAAGTAGATGGGGTACTTGCAAAAAAGCCAAACCAAAAGTTTGTTAAAGATGTAAAAATTGAATTGAATGTCCCAAAAGAGATGAAGAATTCTGACCTTAAGCCAGAAGTAATTTATGAAGATGAGAATGTGATTGTGCTTGATAAGCCAGCCGGACTTTTAAGTATGGCAAAAGGCGAATATTGCCCAGAGGTAACACTAGAGAACTATGGACTTTTGGTGCATAGACTAGACCGTGATACTAGTGGCGTGGTAATTCTGGCCAAGAATAAAGAAGTGCAATCTTTTCTAAGAAGACAATTCCAAGACCGTACAACGCATAAAACCTATTATGCGGTTGTTTCTGGTAGGCCAAAACATGATAAAGCAAAGATTGATCTTCCGATTGCGCGCGATTTAAAACATCCAACGACATTTAGAGTCGACGCAAATGGTAAACCTTCTGAAACTGATTATGAAGTTATTAAAACTGACGATAAGCATTCTTTGATTGAATTAAAACCAAAGACCGGTCGCACACATCAGCTCAGAGTTCATATGAAATATCTCGGCCACCCGATTCTCGGTGACCCGGTCTATGGCGAAGAAAAAGCAGATAGATTGTATCTGCATGCTGGCAAATTAGAAATCACACTTCCTGGTGGGAAACGTACTACTTTTGAAGCGAAAACCCCGAAGGAATTTTTAGATGTTTTTTAATTCTGTTAATGAAATAGAGCCGATTTCTTTAAAAGTGGGCTGTGCGATTTTTGTGATGCCTGATAAAATCGATTTTTCGATTAAAAATGCATTTATACTAACGCCGGAAAAAGCCAATATTTCAATAGAGCAAGTGCGTGATATGTTGGGTTTTTTAAGCGTAAAACAGACAAGTGATAGATTTATTATTATACGTCCAGCTGAAGCGCTGGGAGACGAAGCAGCGAATGCTCTTTTAAAGAACCTTGAAGAGCCTAAAGATAAAGTACATTTTATTTTAATTACAGAATCTCCATCTAAACTTTTACCTACTATTCTGAGCCGAGCGTCAGTCTATTTTTTAAAAACTAAGCCTACACCTGATTCTGAAATTGATGCCTCTGAAATGGATAAAAAAATAGCCAAGAAATTGATAACCGCAAAGCCAGCGGATTTGCCGGCGATTGCTGACGAGATAAATAAGCTAAAGGATCGTACTCACGTACTTGATATAATTAGCACGGCGATTGAGATGCTTTATAAATCTTATTTCATTACCAAAAAAGACATTTTTATTAAAAAATTACCGAATTTTCTGGCTCTTTATGAAAATATTGAAAAGAATGGTCATATCAAGCTTCATATAGTGGCTGATTTGCTTTGATAATTAAATCATGCTAATATTAATTCATGGTTGCTATTTTTGCCATATTTATTTTCGTCGTCTATTTAGGCTTTTTATACCCGATAGAAACCAAAGAAAAGAAGGTCGAAGAAAAATCTTCTAAATATTCTGCACAGATGAAAAAGCTTTGGCAAGTTGCACAGACTTCAATGAAGGAGCGTAAGCCATTTAGGGCAGAAAAAGCACTTCTCACAATTCTTAAGTTTGATGAAAAGAATGCCGCCGCATATAACCGTCTTGGTATTTTGTACGCAAAAGATCAAAAGTATAATGAAGCAGTCGAGTGTTTTGAAATCGCGCAATCTCTTGATAACAACCCGGCTTCAATTCATAATGCTGGCTTAATTTATTTAGAAACAGGTGAATATGAAAAAGCCGAGATGGCCTTTACGCAGGCGATTCAACTAGAGGGTGATGTACCAGCTAGATATATTGCTCTTGCTAAAGCGGAAGAGAAGCTTGGAAACGCAAAGAAGGCGGTAGAAGCCTTAGAGAATGCCTTTGAGCTTGATCCAAGTGTTTCAACACTTAGACAGATTTTAGCTATTTACGAAAATACTGGTGATACTGAGGCAGCGACAGCAGTCACAGCCAGAATAGAAGAACAAATCGTTAAAGACAATGAAGCCAAACAAAAGCGTACTTCTAAAGTTATTCCAGAGATTCGTAAAAAACTACCTATGCGCCGTCCGATAAGGCCGGCTGCTAAGGCTGTTTCTAAGCCTGCTGCAAAGCCTGTGGCAAAACCTGTTACAAAAGCTGGTACCGAAAAGCCAGCAGAGAACAGTACAAAAAAACCTACAGTACGTCGTTCAATTGGTATGCGACGCAAGCGAATTTAGTTGATTTTTGGTTCAATTTAATGTATAATGAATTAGGCGCTGGAATCGTCTAGTGGCAATGACAAGAGACTGTAAATCTCTCGCCTTCGGGCT
>CAMNAJ010000037.1 GCA_946530935.1 uncultured Candidatus Saccharibacteria bacterium
GAGCAGCTCATTCGTAACGAGCAGGTCACAGGTTCGATCCCTGCCATCGGCTCCAGATACCGACTCCAATAGGAGTCTTTTTGTTGGGAACCTGTGGAACTGAAGTAAACACAGGTTCGATCCCTGCCATCGGCTCCATTTCCTAGCGGGAATGTCGCCGGAGCTTCGCAAACGGCTCCATTTTTTATAGAACAAAAAGCCGGCCTTGATGGCCGGTCTTTTATTTTCGCAGTAAGTGTCTAACCGTGGCTCCAACCAAGCCGATTGATGCCAATACGATGTCAGTCGCAATTAGTGAATAATAATCCACAATACCTCCTTATGCTTTATTCATTATAGCACATTTTCAATAATGCAACGAACAATTATTTTTTTCTAATTGGTGGAATCGGTTTTTCGTTTGAACTACTCTTTGATGAATCGTTTAGTGTATGAAGCAATTTATGTCTCGCATGAGGGGTAAAAATCTTTTCGAGCCAGGAAGTTTTAGGCGTTTGATTTTTAGAAGTTAGGATTTCTACGATATCGCCCTGTTCAAGTTTTTTGTTCAAGTTGCTCATTTTGCCATTGATTTTAACGCCGACGACGTGGTCGCCAATTTCGGAATGCAAACGATAAGCAAAATCGAGTGGCAGAGCGCCTTTTGGTAAATCGATAATATCGCCTTTTGGCGTATAAACAAAAATCTTATCCGCGAAGAGATTGAGTTTTAGTTTCTTTAGATCCACCTTTTTACCTTCACGAAGTTTGGCGGCGGTCATTTGAAGTTCGGTAATCCAAAGAAGATTAGTTGGAAGGTGTTCAATCTTCCCTTTTTTATAATTCTCTGTTAGCTTCTGTTCATTGTAATAGAAGCTGGCGGCGAGACCGTGTTCGGCATATTCATGCATTTCGCGGGTGCGAATCTGGAATTCTACTACACGTTTATCTTTAGTGATAACAGTGGTGTGAATCGATTGATAGCCGTTTTGTTTTGGCATAGCGATGTAGTCTTTAATACGTCCAGACATTGGCGTGTAAAGAGAATGAATAATACCAAGAGTTAAATAACAGTCTGTGACATCATCGACAATGACGCGAAGAGCAGTTAAATCATAGATTTCGTTGATGTTTTGGTTATGTTTAGCGAGCTTTTTATGGAGTGAATAGACTGATTTAACACGACCAGAGATTTCATATTTAATCTTCTCTTTCGAGAGAGCGTCGCCAACTTCTTTTTCGATTTGCTTTAGAGAGCGTTCAGCGAGTTTATTGTACTTATTAATCATGTCTTCTAGCTCTTCGAAACGTTTTGGATCGACATATTTAAAGGCGAGGTCGGCCATTTCGACGCGAAGACGTCCCATATTAAGCCTATCAGCAAGAGGGGCAAATACTTCAAGAGATTCTTTAGCGATTTTCTTTTGTTTATCTGGAGGAAGAGCCGAGAGAGTACGGAGATTATGTAAACGGTCGGCTAATTTAATAATAAGGACACGAATATCGTCACCTAAGGCAATCATCAGACGGAGAAAGTTATCTTTGGTTTCTGGAAGGTAGGTGTCGATGTCTCGCATGCCGTTACGGGCCGTAGAAAGCTTTGTGACGCCGTCTACAAGGAATGCGACGGATTCACCAAATTCCTTACGAATATCATCAAGACTGAGAGGTGTATCCTCAACAGCATCATGAAGGATACCAGCTATGACGGTGTCTTCATCCATTCCCCATTCTTCGAGAATCTTTTTAACAGCAAGAGGATGAATAATATATGGTTCGCCGGTTTTGCGAAATTGACCTTCATGGGCCTTTTTAGCAACTTCAACCGCGCGTTCTACTCTCGCGGAATCTTTCTCTTTCATAAATTAATTATAACAGAGATTTAATAAGTTCTTTTAATTCGTTATCGTTTTTGCATTTAAAAGTCAGAGAGCGGCCGGTAATCTTGGCAGTAACATTGTACTTTTCACCTAAGGCATCTTCTTCTTTTCGGTGTTGATGAGCTTTAACTAGCGCTGTGGATGATTTATCCTTTTTGCTACTAACATAACGTTCGACTTTTCGAGCAGTCCAGCCTTCGCTAATGATTTTTGGAAGAACTTTTTTGATGGTTTTTTCATCAACAGATACGAGCGGACGCATAACGCCTTCGGTTAACTTCTCTTTAACCATAATCTTTTTAACATCGTCTGGGAGGTTCAATAATCTCATTGTTCCCTGAACGGAAGTTTCGGATTTGCCAATTTTGGCAGCGATGTCTTCAATAGATAGGTTGAACTGATTCTTTAGCTTTGCATAGGCAGTGGCAAGCTCAATTGCATTTAAATCTTCACGTTGAGCATTTTCGATAACGGATAGTTCAAGGCGATTTTGTGAGTCAACGGTACGAATGATGGCTGGGATTTTCTTAAGGCCAGCAAGTTTAGAAGCGCGCCAACGGCGTTCGCCGGCAACAATCTTATATTTGCCATCTTCTTTGGTGACTACAATTGGCTGCAATACGCCATGCTCTTTAATTGAAGCAGCGAGAGCATTGATGGCTTCCTGATCAAATTCACGACGAGGCTGATCTTCGTCACGAACCACGTCTTCTATGGCGAGTTCTTTTAAAATACTTGTATCTTTATCTTCGGTAGCAGTTGGATCGAATTCTTCATCCACTAAATCGGTTGGAATAAGAGAATCAAACCCACGGCCAAGACCTTTCATAATCATTTTGTTCTCTCCTCTACTTCTTTTGTAAAATCTTTGTACGCCTTTGCACCTTTACTAAATTTATCATATGCGCCAACTGGTACGCCATGGCTTGGAGCCTCGGCAAGACGAACATTGCGCGGAATGGTGGTTTTAAATGTTAGGTTCTTAAAGTATTTCTTGATTTCGGCTAGAACTTGGGAAGAAAGCGATGTGCGCTTGTCATACATGGTCGCTACGACTCCGAGGAGCTTTAATTTAGGGTTAGCCTGTTTCATAACAAGTTTCATAGATTCTAGAAGCTGTGCGACGCCTTCTAGGGCATAAAATTCGGTCTGGACTGGAAGCAAAAGATAGTCTGAAGCAATCATACCATTAACTGTAAGAAGCGATAATGATGGTGGGAGATCAATTATTATATAGTCATAATTGTCTGCGACCTGACGGATAGCATCACGGAGACGGACAAACTTTCTAGCCATACCAGTAATTTCGATTTCGGCGTTAGCAAGCTCTGGGGTAGTCGGGGCGATATCGAAGTTTTTGTAGTTGGTTTTTTTAATTGCATCTGTCATGTCTGCCGCACCTAGAATTACTTCGGTCATTGTTTTTTCAAGAGAACCATCATTTTTATCGATACCGAGCCCAGAGGTAGCATTACCTTGAGGGTCAAAGTCTACTAAGAGAGTTTTAAATTTGTCTTTTGCAAGATAATAGCATAAATTAACCGCTGTGGTGGTCTTCCCTACGCCACCTTTTTGGTTAGTTACACATATTACCTTCGCACTCATACTGCTTATTATTATAACACAAAAATAAGCCCTTGGTA
>CAMNAJ010000038.1 GCA_946530935.1 uncultured Candidatus Saccharibacteria bacterium
GCAACAGGACGTGGAGCAGGAGTTGGCGCCGGTGGCGTTGGGGTAGGGGTTGGTGTAGGGTTAGTATTTGGTTCCATGTTGCTCCTTTATTATTAATATAATTTTACCATAAGCATTATATTTTTACACTATTAGCAGTAAGACCATTATTGGCATTGTGACGACGGAAAAAAGCGTTGAAATAGTAACAAGTTCGGATGATTCTTCGGCATTGCCGCCATATTTTACTGCAAAAAGGCCGAGCGATGTGGCGGTTGGTAAAGTCTGAATTAAAGTACAAACTTGAATAACCTCAACTGGAAATTGCATAAGAGATAATAGTCCCCAAGTAACAAGCGGGCCGACGGTTAGCTGGATGATAGCCGTAGCCATGAGTTTCCATTTTTTTAAAACCTTCTTGATCTTGGCCTGAGATAGCATTACACCAATACAGATGATTGAAAGCGGCGTAGTGGCGCCACCAACATATCCAACGGCATCATTAATAAAGCCTGGCAAGCTAATGCCCATGAGGAAAAATGCCATGCCGAGAAGCACCGCAATAATGTTTGGATTAAAGATAATCTTATGAAGGAGTCTAAAAGTAACTTTTTGTTCAAAGAGCCAAATGCCGTACGAAAAGAGTGCAATATTAAAAGCAATAATAAAGCCGCAATAAGCGATGATGCCGTTAGCGCCGAATGTGTTTGCGACAATTGGGTAACCAAGAAAAGTCGCGTTATTAAAGATTAAGGCGAACTGTGATTCGAGTGAAAGAGCTTTTCCCATCCATCTTTTATCAAAGATGATACGGGCAAGAAGAATCAAAACTAACATTATAATGACGCCGGCCATGAAGCCAGAATAAAAGAGATTGGCCGAACCTTCGTCGTAGGTAGCAGGAAAAGCCATAAAGAGCGATGCCGGCATGAAAACCGTTAGCAAAAGATTAGTTAATTCCCTATTTGATCTCTCGCTAATGAGTTTGAGTTTGCCTAAAATGAAACCAAGAATCAAAATCAGCGCAATGGCACCAAGCCGAGCATAAAATACGCTGAGTTCAATCTGCATATGCTTATTTTACCATATTTTACAGGTCTTTAACAGATTTCAAAAATTGACTTTTTACGAAAAGTGTGATATAATTATAAGATAGGTGGGCGCTCTTTTATTCTTTGGTGGAGGTGAGAAATTTGGCACCATATAATTTAGACCAAAAAACGATGATTACCTACACGTATCTTAGAGGTAGGCTCGACGGACCCGGCTTTGAACAGAGTCAACAGGCACTGAGTTTTGCCCTGGATTGTCATGGCGAACAGTTTAGAGAAAACGGCGACCCTTATATGATTCATCCACTCACTATGGCTTGTGACGCAATTGCATGTAAGGGTGCAACTGACGAGATTATCGCAACGATTCTGCTCCATGACGTTTGTGAAGACCACAGGATTCCCTTGTCTGCACTGCCTGTGAACGACAAGATTAAGCAAGGCGTAAAGTATATGACAATTCGTAAGTTCGATGGAGAGGAGAAGGAAGAAACAAAGAGGCGTTATTTCAATGAACTCCTTGATTCTAGAGAAGCGATTATCTGCAAGGCTTTTGACCGGTATGCTAATCTGAACGATGCTGAAGGTACGCTTAGCGAAGAAAGAATCGTCAAAAACATCCTCGAAACTCACAATCTTTTAATGCCGGTCCTTAGAGAAGCAAAATACCGTTATCCGGAACTGTCGGATATGCTTCATACGATCAGGACGGCGCTCAAGCGCACAATTGCCTTGATGGCAAGATATCATAGCGTTAAATTAGAGTAACCCACCACCTATATCCCCTAAAATAAACATTAGGGGATTTTTTTATAAAAGTTTGATATAATTTTTTAAAAGGAGAGGAAAAATGATGAAAGGAACAGTCCGAAGTAGGTTAGGAGCTAGTTCTGTTGTTTTCATCATTTTTATCGTACTGGCTGTTTGTTTGACGGTTGGTATCGCTATATTAATTGGCGCTGGCGTGATTGATTTTTCTGGAAATGGTGGATCTAGCGGAGGTGGCGGAAGTATAATAATCGACCCATCATCACCTGATTTAATTGATAACCCTAACCCGCGCGTTTCAAGAAATGCCCAATTCTTTGAGATCTTAAATCTTGAATTTTACCTGCCATTTGAATTTAAGAACGTTATCAACAATAAAAAAGGCATTTACGAAATCAAGTTGCAAAATGATGAAGGTAGGGCCGAAGTGATTGTTTATGTAGAAAAAACGAACATGAAGGCGGCGAATTACATAAAAAAGCGTAACAGCGATTTAATAATTACCGATACGGAGTATAAATTGAACGGTACGACTTGGGTTGAAGCAAGCAATACTTCAACACTGGCGTATGCAACCAACTTTGGCGATGAAGTTTATGCGATTTTTTGCAATGTCCAACTTGATTCTAAAGCCACAGCTGGCGCAATGGAAATGATTCCAAAAACTTTATACATGAAGAAATTGTATAAATAATTAATCCTTCTTTTTAAGAGCGCCCCTTAGTTTAAGGCTTAAACAAACATTTCTTAAGGTCGCATCAAAGTTATCAATGATTTTGGTATTGTGTCCGAAAAAACGCCTTAGTTCCGGTTTTAAATCTGAGAACTGACCGCAAGCAAGAATGAGTTGCGAAGGTTTTATATCTTTAGCTGGTTTCAAATCACGGTGAAGTTTAGCGTTACCTAATTCCCCGTCGTCTATTAAGATTGGCCAGTCGTCAAAAGTAAAAGATTTAATATCATGTCTTTTTATATAAAGCTGATAAGATAATGTTCTTGCTAGTGCCTTAGTCGATAAAATAGCAGTTTTTCGTCCGGCACTTAGATCGGATTCTTCAAAGCTGATACCGACAAATTTTTGGTTTTTGTACTTTCTTTTAAAGTAGCTTAGACTAGTGGCTGATACAAGATAATTTGCAAAAATGATAAGATCCACCTTATAAAAATATGGTTTCAAAGCTTCTTCGGCTACTTTTCTGGCCTTATGAGCATTCTTTTGCAGCACCTCGGCGTTTCGCCAATCAATTACTCTAATTATTTCAAGTGTGGGGATTTCTTCGCCAAGATAATCCGCGAATAATTCCCCACCGTACCCACTATCAAACACCACGACTTTTAACATTTTGATCCTTTCTTCTCTAATGAGGCGAGTTTAACACAAACTTATCCTAAGCTGCTTGATTAGTTTTCGAGTTACGCTACAAATGTAGTGTAACTTTCAATAAAAAA
>CAMNAJ010000039.1 GCA_946530935.1 uncultured Candidatus Saccharibacteria bacterium
CTTTAATTTCGCCTCCTGGCACCAATTTTTCGTTCCGCGAAATCCAATCTAGCACTTCTTCTTTTGAAAACACATCAGCAAGGCTAATCATCCGCTTTTCGTGTTTTACTTTGGTAAACTTGTCGAGTGGTTTTCCAGCCACACGTTGTGTCGGCGAATCCGGCGTAATAAGTTCCGGGAATTCTGCTTCCAGCTGTGCAAGTTCATGTTTTAATGAATCCGCCGCAGCCTCACTCATTATCGACTCGTCTAAAACATGGTAATGATAGCGGTAGTCATTTATTAATTCACGAAGTTTAATAATTCTTTCTTCAGCGTCACTTTTCTTCATAATCTAGCATCCATCTGTAATATAAATATAAATATGCCGTAATATATATACCCGTAAAGCACGTCATTACAAGCAAACATACCGGCACAAATGGAATACCCGCTGCCCACTCAAAGTTTTTCATTAAAAGATCAAATACAATTAGTGGCAACATTACAACTACCCACGTTATTGTTAGTACCAATAATAACGAAATAATCCTGATAATAAACTTCACTCTGCGCCCCATCATTAAATCCGAGGACGTATGCATTGCCTGCATTGGGTAAAGACCCGGTGCGCTAACTGCCACAAAAGCAATTATCGAACTGGATAATAAGTAGCCAGAAAGAATAATCATCACTGCTGCAAAGATGAAAAATGCCAAAGCATATAGCGGTGTAGATAGAAAATCAGTCTGCACAGCCGCCGAATATACAATAACTAACAAGAAAATTGGGATACATTGGATTACGGCAATCGCAAACACTACAAACGATGAAATCATTGGAGTTAATGAATTATATAGCGCATCACGAAGTTTAATATTATGCCCTGCCAATCTATGACGCAAGATAAATATCGTAGTAAGCCAGATAATTAAGAAAATCAGTACTCCAAAAATGGTATTGGTTTCATTAGCTGCGCTAGACAAACCGCCAGTAGTAACAGTAGAAATAAGAAGAAGCCCCGCCTTCGCAACGTAACCAATATCACCATAGCCCATCTGTTCGGTTGTTTGATTTAGTACTTGTTGGAACTGTTGAAAAGTCGATTCATTCATAAGACCAATAAACACAATCGCCATCACTACCACGATAATAAGCAGTGGCAAAAAAAGTTTCCAATTATTGAAAATCACTTTAAATGTCTTTAGCGCGTGATAAGTAATACCCGGTACTTCAATCTCACGCCTATAATCTTCACGGTAAGATCTTTTAAAACTTTTATGGAGCTTAACTCTATCCGGACTGACAATTTTATTTTTAAGTGCAATCCATTTTTCTTTAACCCAAGAAAAGAATCTTTTAATAGAAAATTTCTTCTTCGTTGAGCTTTTAGCAGCTTGATGCTTTTTTCTCACCGTGCCCTTTTCATTTTTTGAAACAATGGCGGTTTTTTTAAGACTCTTTTTAGAAGTTTTTCTTGCCATGTTCAAGCCTTTCAATTCTTTTTTCAATCGGTGGATGAGTGCTAAGTAGGCTACTTAAGAAATTTTTTCTCAAAGGGTCATTGATATACATTGAAGCCGCAGCCGTGTTTTGACTCTTTAATGGCCTCCCGTGTGCTTGAAGCTTTTTTAATGCATCAATCATTCCATCAGGATGTCTTGTTATATTAACCGCCGATGCGTCTGCTAGATATTCACGCTCGCGTGATACCGCTAACTGAATAATAGTAGCAATTATCGGAGATAAAATTGATGCCACGAGAATGAAGACCAGCCCAACTGGACTTCCCTCATTATCACGACGTCGATTTCCATAAAACATCATCCTAGCACCAATATCAGACAAAAAGCCAATCACACATACTAAGCCAAACACGATCATTGATACACGAATGTCGTAGTTTTTTACGTGCGACATTTCATGCGCCATCACTGCGGTAAGCTCTTTGTCATCCATAATATCAATGAGCCCAGTAGTAGCCGCCACCATCGCATGTTCTGGATCGCGCCCAGTCGCAAAAGCATTTGGCGCTGGATCATCTACTAAATATACCTTTGGCATTGGAAGCCCCGTGGTAATACTTAGATTTTCAACGATATTATAAAATCTAGGGTTATCCTTTTTTTCTATTTCGCGTGCACCGGTCATAACCATCGTGGCTTTGGCAGCGATAAAATACTGGATACCAGCATATATCACTGCAGCCACGATGACCCAAACCACAACCCACCAATCGCCATAATAACTAGCGAAGGCGGCACCGATTGCACCTATCAAGATTACAAACCCCAACATAATTAGGATTGTTCGTCTCTTATTTTGTGCAATCTGTTTATACATTTTTAACTAGAACTTTACTTCAGGTGCTTTTTCAATTTTAGCTTGTTCAGCTTCAGCAACTTCAAAGTAATCACGCTTCTTAAAGTGGCCAACCAAGCTGTTTACGATATTTGCTGGGAAAGTCTTAATCTTAGTGTTAAGTTCTTTAGCGCCAGAATTATAAAAGCGGCGAGCAGCTTGAATTTTGTCTTCAACGTCTTGAAGTTGAGTTTGAAGAGTTTGGAAGTTTGTATTAGCTTTAAGCTCTGGATAAGCTTCAGCGATTGCAAAGATACGGCCAAGTGCGCCCTGCATTTGGTTCTCTGCCTCGGCTGCTTGCTTAACAGTCTTTGCACCCATCACAGCCGTACGAGCCTCAGTTACCATCTTAAAGGTCTCATTCTCATGTTTTGCATAGCCCTTAACGGTCTCCACAACATTTGGAATAAGATCAGCACGATATTTAAGTTGGACTGTAATGTCAGACCAAGCTTCATTCACGCGCTCGTTAAGACCTACCAAATTATTGTAGATTCCTGCTATCGTTCCACCAATCACGAGTAGCGCAACGACAACTATAATTATTATTGTTAATGGTTCCATACCACTCCTTTTAATTAAATATATATAATCATTATAGCACGAAACACGACGTTAATCATTGTAATAATACTCAGCAAAAGTTTAACTATGTTATTACAATAATATGTACTAGTACTTCTAGTGCCCAAGTTGCTCTGGAATCTACT